>JAIUMH010000170.1 GCA_022565635.1 Flavobacteriaceae bacterium
CTTTGAAAAAAAAATAGATGACTTTATTTGTGAAGTAAAGTCGTCCTCCCTTTAGTAGGGGTGAAGACGGCTTGGCTTTTGAATTGAATTAGTGTTGAGAACATGAATTTTAATTACTAAACAAAACAAACGACAATAGGAGCCATAGAATCAACCGACATCTGCCCTACAACGACAAAGCTTAAATAAATTAAACTTTATTACTTATCTTTACTAAAAGAATAAATCATGGAAAGAGAAACATTAATAAAGCAAACATTTGAGCAGATGAAGCGACTTCCTGATTATAAATTAAAGGCAATTAGTGAGTATGTAGAATTTTTATCATGCAAAGTAGATGATGAATTGCTTTTAGAGAACATTAAAGAATTGGCTATGCAGTCCCATTCATTTGAATTTTTAAATGAGGAAGAAGATTTGTATTCAGTTTCAGATGTAAAAGAACGATACAATGAAAAAGGGTGATATTGTATTAATTCCCTTTCCTTTTACAGATTTATCAGGTGTAAAAAATAGACCGGCTGTAGTTTTACATAGCTCAGGTGAAGATGTTGTCCTTTGTTTCTTAACAACTCAATTAAAATGGAAATCTGACTTTGATTTGTTTTAATTATTCATCCAACCAATAACAATGGCATAAAAAAAGAACAGAGAACAAAGAAGAACAAAGAACAAAGAACAGAGAACAGATAACCGAGAACAAAGAACAAAGAACAAAGAACAAACAACCGATAACAGATAACAGATAACCGAGAACAAAGAACAAAGAACAAAGAACAAAGAACAAAGAACAAAGAACAAAGAACCGACAACCGATAACAGAAAACTGAGAACCGACAACCGACAACCGACAATCGCCACCCGCCAACCAACAAAAAATGAAAGAAAAGAAATTTGACATAAAAAAACTACTTAACTTTACTTACTTTAAGTTCTATTGGAAGTACTTGAAGTGGAGAATGTTGGTGATTTTATTGTTCAGTTTTTTAATGGGATTATTAGATGGCTTGGGCTTAACCATGTTTATACCTTTATTTGAGTTGGCAACCAATGATGGTGGTGCAGTTAGTCCTGAAAAATTGGGCGACATGAAATTTGTTGTAGAATGGATTGAAGCTGCTGGAATTGATTTAACCATCAATAAGGTCCTGGTCTTTATGTTGCTTCTATTTTCTTTAAAAGGGCTTTTAGTTTTTGCAGAATCAACCTACAAGTTAAAAGTTCGTTTAAATTTTGTGAGAAAATTACGTTTTGATCATTTTGACGACTTAGATGCTTTAGAATACAAGCATTTCACTACTTCAGATTCAGGTAGGATACAGAATACGCTTTCAGGTGAAGTTGGAGCAATTGTAAATTCTTTTACGCATTATTTTGGAACACTTAAAAATCTGATTTTACTTTGTTCCTACATTGGGTTAGCCTTAGTGAGTAATTTTCAATTTTCAATTTTTATTATATTAGGTGCTATAATAACTAACGGTATATATTCTTATTTTTATAAAAAAACCAAGCAACTTTCCAGAGAAAAAACAAAAGTTACTCATGGATTTCAAGGTTTATTAATTCAATTTGTACAACATTTCAAATACTTAAAAGCCACCAATAATTCAAAAAAATACAAACAAAAATTAAAAGATATTATTGAAGATGCTATAAAAATTGATTTCACCAAAGGAATATTATCGGGTATTTTATCAGGCATAAGAGAACCCATGACCATTGCAATTATTGTGTTGGCAATTTATGTACAACTTAATTTCTTCAGTGCGCCTTTTGGTTCTATTCTTTTGAGTTTGTTATTTTTTTATAGAAGTCTCAATTATTTAGTTAGTGTGCAAAATTCTTGGAATCAGTTTTTAGGGGTAACAGGTTCTATGGAGAATACTGAAGCCTTTAAAGAAGAAATGATATTGAATAAAGAACAAAAAGGAGAGCTTCAACCTATATTGACAGAGCTCTCTCTATCTATAAAAGAAGTTGATTTTTATTATGGTTCAGAGCAAATTTTGAATCAAATTAACCTTGATATCCCTAACCGCTCTACCGTAGCCTTAGTAGGGGAGAGTGGCTCTGGAAAAACTACTTTGGTGAATATGATTGCGGGTTTGTTGAAACCTGATCAAGGATGTATTCAAATAGGTAACTATAGTCTTAATGATATAGATCTTAACTACTACCGAAGTAAAATTGGCTACATCACCCAAGAACCTGCCATTTTTAACGATACCTTGTTTAACAATGTCACTTTTTGGGATGAACCTTCTGCTGAAAATTTAGAGCGTTTTAATGAGGCTTTAAAAAAAGCGGCTTTATACGATTTTGTTCAAACACTTAAAAATAGGCATGAAGTTAAATTAGGTGATAATGGAGTTACCCTTTCTGGGGGACAAAAACAACGAGTTTCTATTGCACGCGAATTGTATCGTGATATTGAAATTTTGATTTTAGATGAAGCTACTTCTGCATTAGATTCGCAAACGGAACACGAAATCCAAACGAATATTGATAGTCTAAAAGGGCAATTTACCACCATCATTATTGCTCACCGATTGAGTACAGTGAAAAATGCTGATCAAATTGTATTGATGGATCAAGGTAAAGTTTTAGATGTTGCTCCGTTGGAAGAATTAGCACTTAAAAATAAAAAATTTAAGCAAATGCTTGATTTACAAGAATTTTAATATGATTAACGTAACCAAGACTTTTTTCCCACCCTTAAATGAATACCAAGCTCAACTTCAACGCATTTGGAAGAATGAATGGTTGACCAATAACGGAGAGTTATACCAAGAACTTTCTGCAAAATTAAAAGAGTATTTAGGGGTCAATCATATCATTCCGATGACCAATGGCACATTTCCTTTGCATATAGCCTTAAATGCATTTGCCAACCAAGGGGAAGTGATTACCACGCCTTTTTCGTATGTAGCGACTACCGCCAGCATTGTTTGGGAAAAGTGTACCCCTGTATTTGTGGATATTCATCCGCAGTATTTAACCATTGATGAAACCAAAATTGAAGCGGCCATTACCGATAAAACCACCGCTATTTTAGCGACGCATGTGTATGGAAATCCTTGTGCAGTGGAAGAAATTGAAGCCATTGCCCAAAAACATAACTTAAAAGCCATCTACGATGCGGCTCATTGTTTTGGAGTGAATTATAAGGGAAAGTCGATTTTTAATTATGGAGACGTGAGCACCTGTAGTTTTCATGCCACTAAGTTGTTTCACACGGGTGAAGGTGGTGCTGTTTTTTGCCAAAACAAAGACATTTATCATCAACTATTTTACCGCCATAATTTTGGACACAAAGGCAGATTAGAGTATCACGGTTTAGGAACCAATGCCAAGATGAGCGAACTCCAAGCGGCTATGGGATTAAGTGTGTTGCCGTACATGAAACACATCATCACAGAGCGTGAACGTGTATGCGACTATTACGATGCACACCTCGATTTTAGTCAATTGAATAAATTAAAACTTAGAGAACACACCGACTGGAATTACAGCTACTATCCTGTGATTTTTAAAACTGAAGCTCAACTTTTGGAAGTAAAAACCCGACTTGAAAGTCAAAACATATATCCAAGACGGTATTTTTATCCGAGCTTGGAAGCATTGCCTTACGTTAAATCAAATACATGTCCAGTTGCGAGAGACATCGCACAACGGGTGTTGTGTTTGCCGTTGTATGTAGGTTTGGAAAATGAAAAAGTCATTGAAATTTGTACATTTATTAATGCATAAAGGAAAATTAGAACATATCATCAATATTGGTGAAACGAGTACTGTTGAGTTTAAAACTAACTTTAACAATGAGGTTGTTGAAACATTAGTAGCATTTGCTAATGCGCATGGTGGGAAGGTATTGGTTGGTATTTCAAATGGTAAAAATGTTGTAGGTGTCTCCTTACAAGAAGAATCTGTCCAAAACTGGATAAATGAGATCAAACAAAAAACAGCACCAAGCCTTATTCCTGATGCTGATGTTTTGGAAATAGCATCTAAAAAGGTACTGGTTTTTACCATACAAGAATACCCTATTAAACCTGTTTCATTTAGAGGGAGATATTACAAACGTATTGCAAACGCCAACCATTTATTAAGTGTAGAAGAAGTGGTCAATATGCACTTGCAAACCATTAATTCTAGCTGGGACTACCACACCAATAATCACTTTAAAATAGATGATATTTCTTTCGAAAAAGTGCAATCAGCTATTGAAGTGATAAACAAAAATGGAACAATCATAAATGAAGATCCTATTAATTTTTTGTTTAAGAAAGATCTAATAAAAAATGAAAAACTTACCAATGCAGCTTTTTTACTTTTTACAAAAAAGGATACAGTGATCACTACTGTGGAATTGGGTCGTTTTCAAACCTCCATTATTATAAAAGATAACGACCGCTCACAAACAGACTTGATTTCTCAAGTCAATCAAATCATTGGTTTTGTAGAGAAACACATTAACAAAGCGATAATACTTACAGGCAAAGCACAGCATACCCAGAAGTGGCAGTACCCCATGGAGGCCATAAGAGAAATTGTCTTGAATATGGTAGTGCACAGAGATTATCGAGATGCAGCAGATTCTATAGTCAAAATTTTTGACGACCGTATTGAATTTTTTAATCCAGGCAGGTTGCCCGAAAACATAAGCGAAAAAGATTTAATTGATAACACCTATACATCTACACCTCGAAATAAGTTAGTTGCCGATATATTTAGAAGCATGGGGCTTATAGAAAAATATGGCTCTGGCATAAGACGTATTATCAGTTATTTAATTGAAGCGGGATTGCCAAAGCCCACTTTTCAAAACCAAAGTAACGGTTTTTTAGTAAAGGTATATGGAAAAGAGACAGAAAATGTCGTAGAAAATGTCGTAGAAAATGTCGTAGAAAATGTCGTAGAAAATGAAAAAAAGATAGTGGAGCTTATAAGCGCGAATGCAAAATATTCTGCTCAACAAATGTCAGAATTACTGGGTCTTACACAAAGAACTGTACAAAGGTACCTCAAGGAACTGCAGACCAAAAACATAATAGAAAGAATCGGTCCCGCCAAAGGTGGCCATTGGCAAATAAATAAAAGTAATGATTAATCAAGCGTATGATCTTAAGTTAAATGCAAAGACTGTAAGGAACTACGCCTATTATCCAGTCATTTTTAAGACTGAAGCAGATTTGCTTAAAGCAGAAAAGGCTTTCTTTATCTTGTCACCCTGAATTTATTTCAGGTTCAAAAAAATTACTCATATAACCTGTCACCCTGAATTTATTTCAGGGTCCCATACATCGGAGGAAA
>JAIUMH010000171.1 GCA_022565635.1 Flavobacteriaceae bacterium
AGCAATTGGATTAAATCATAAATTTATAT
This sequence comes from Flavobacteriaceae bacterium, assembly GCA_022565635.1. Lineage (GTDB taxonomy): Bacteria > Bacteroidota > Bacteroidia > Flavobacteriales > Flavobacteriaceae > Psychroflexus. Next base: position 30 of record JAIUMH010000171.1, read on the forward strand.
TTACATTAAATTGTAGCAATTTGAAACGCAAAAAATTCAATCAACTTATTTTAAGCCTTGGCATTACTTCAAGCCTTTTTCCTTATTTTAATTACTCAAAAACTAAGACATTAAAATACGATTATCTTTTAGGGAAATCTTCAGTACATACAGTAAGTTATAAGCAACATCAGCTTGAAGAACAAACACTCCAAGCTTTCCTGAAAATGAAGGATGCGGCTTTAAAAGATGGAATTGAGTTAAGCATTGTTTCAGCATTTAGAAGTTTTGAAAGACAGAAAGCAATTTTTGAGAAAAAATTTCAAAAAAATATGCTTACTTCTAGTTCGCGTTTAGAAGCAATACAAAAAATAACCACCTACTCCTCCATCCCAGGAACCTCTAGACATCATTGGGGAACAGACCTAGATTTGATAGATCACAAAGTTGATTTACCCAATAATGGTTTACTATTAGAAGAAAATTATTTAAAAAATGGAGCGTTTCATTCTATGTATAAATGGATGAAAAAAAATGCACATCTGTATGGCTTTATTGAAGCTTATCCTAATAATCATAAGACAAGAAATGGCTATTTTTTTGAACCATGGCATTATAGTTACCAGCCTGTAAGTCAAATTTATTTAAAAGATTACATAGAAAATGAAATGATATTATGCGTAAAAGACCAACCAACTATTGGTCTAAGTGATTTACCGAATTCTTTTTTTGAAAATTACCAAAACAAATTTATTTTAGGAGTACACAAAAACTTACTTCCTTAAAGCATATAGTGAATAAGAATTCTGAATATATGAGGTCAGTTAGTAAAGCTTTTATAAATTTCGTACTTTTGTAAACAATATAGCATTATGAATAAGAAAGTTATTTTAACAATTTTAGATGGATGGGGCATAGCCAACAACCAACAAGTTTCTGCAGTAGACCAAGCCCATACTCCAACTGTAGATCAATTATATAAAAAATATGCACATGCTACGTTAAGAACCGATGGCATGCATGTGGGTTTGCCTGAAGGCCAAATGGGTAATTCTGAAGTCGGCCACATGAATTTAGGCGCTGGTAGAATTGTTTACCAAGACTTAGTAAAAATTAATTTAGCGGTTGAAAAAAACACTTTAAAGGATGAACTTGAATTAAAACAAGCCTTTGAGTACGCAAAAAACAAAAACAAAAATGTTCACTTTTTGGGTTTGGTTAGTGATGGCGGTGTACATTCTCACATCAAACACCTTAAAGGACTTGTTAAAGCGGCTAACGATGCTGGCGTAGAAAACAAATATGTGCATGCATTTACAGATGGCCGTGATGTTGACCCTCAATCAGGAAAAGAATTTATAAATGAATTAATTCCTTATCTTGATGAGCAAAATACAGCCCTTGCCAGTATAGTTGGTAGATATTATGCAATGGATAGAGATCAGCGCTGGGAAAGAGTAAAAAAAGCTTATGACTTGCTTGTTAACGGAAAAGGCACCCCAACTGAAAACCCACTTGAAGTAATTCAAAAAAGCTATGATCAAAACATAACCGATGAGTTTTTAGAACCTATTCTTATAACCAAAAACAACCAACCAATTGCTAGCATAAAGGCTGGTGATGTGGTTATCTTTTTTAATTTTAGAACGGATAGAGGGAGACAGTTAACAGAAGCTTTGTTGCAGAAAGATTTTCCAGATTTTCAAATGAAAACCCTTCCGCTTTATTATGTAACTATGACTAAGTATGACGACTCCTACAAAAATGTGCGTGTAGTTTATAATAAAGAAAATATACAAGCAACTTTGGGCGAAGTGCTTGCTGTTAAGGGAAAAACACAAATTAGAGCCGCTGAAACAGAAAAGTACCCACATGTTACTTTCTTTTTTTCTGGTGGAAATGAAACTCCGTTTAACGGTGAAAAAAGAATTTTAGTCAATTCTCCGCAAGTTGCAACCTATGATTTAAAACCTGAAATGAGCGCTTTTGAATTAAAAGACCAACTGCTACCAGAAATTGAAAATTCAACTACAGATTTTATGTGTATTAATTTTGCTAACCCAGATATGGTTGGTCACACAGGAGACTTTAATGCTGCAGTAAAAGCTTGTGAAACCGTTGATCAATGCTTAGGTGAGTTAGTAAAAGCCGCTGAAAAGAGTGGTTACTCAATGCTGGTTATTGCAGATCATGGAAATTCAGAAATGATGAAAAATGATGATGGTAGTCCTAATACAGCACACACTACCAACCCCGTACCTTTTATTTTAGTTGATTCTGATATCAAAGAAGTAAAAGATGGAATTTTAGGAGATATTGCTCCTACTGTTTTAAAATTAATGGGAATTGAGCAACCTGAATTAATGACTCAAAAACCTTTGGTATAATGAAGTACCAGTCTTAAATGAAACGCACTAGTTAATAATTATGCATATACTTGCCTAAAAAAAGGTAGATGATTTAAAAATTGACATAAATGAAACAGATCAAAAAAATAGTCTTTATAGGGTGTCTTTTGTTGGTTAATTTTTGCTTAGCACAAGAAAATGTGCTTGGTGAAATTAGTTTAGAAGACTTTAAAGCTTCTGAGCACAATGCTTGGTTTGAAAGGTATTATAATGCCTATCAACCCAGTGAAGAAGTAGTTAAGGAGCTTGCTCATACTTTGGCTAATAATAATTTTGAAATTGAAGCTTATTTTGGAACTTGGTGTCCAGATAGCCGAAGAGAATTACCAAGATTAGTAAAATTGCTGGATGAAGCTAAATGGGATACCAGTCAACTTAAATTAGTTGGTGTGGACCGAAGTAAAAAAATCCCCAATGCAAGCAAAGAAGAAAAGAAAAGAATTCAATTGAAAATGATACCTACATTTATTTTTTCGTCTGAAAATGAAGAAATTAACCGTTTTGTAGAATATGCGGTTGAAACAATTGAAAAAGATGTATTGATGATTACTCAACAAAAAGATTACAAAAACCCTTACGCCAAATAATATGATTTCTGCTAGTAAACCTATAATTGCTGTTGATTTTGATGGAACCATAGTAGAAAGTAAATATCCTAAAATAGGAAAACCTATGATGTTTGCTTTTGAAACCTTAAAACGCCTTCAAGAAGAAGGTTTTGTGCTTATCCTTTGGACTTACAGAGCTGGTAAATACCTAGATGAAGCAGTAGAGTTTTGCCTTGACCATGGAATTGAATTCTATGCAGTCAACAAAAGTTATCCAGAAGAAGAATATGACGATAAAATAAGCAGAAAAATTGCGGCTGATATTTTTATAGATGATAGAAACATAGGTGGTTTTGTAGGCTGGGGTAAAGTTCATCAAGAGCTTATTGGCGGAGAACCCAAAAAACCTCAAAATAAAAAAGGACTATTGGAAAAGTTATTCAAAAAGAAATAAGTAAATGATCATACCAAAAACAAGCGAACAAATTGAATTAATGCGTGAAAGTGCGCTTATTGTTTCTAAAACTTTAGGCATGTTAGCCAAAGAAATTCAACCAGGAGTTAGCACATTAGAGTTGGATAAAAAAGCAGAAGAATTTATAAAAGACCATCACGCTATACCTGGATTTAAAGGTTTGTATGATTTCCCTAACACATTGTGTATGAGTCCTAATGCACAAGTTGTTCATGGAATTCCTACTAATCAACCATTAGAAAACGGTGATATCATCTCTATTGATTGCGGTGCAATTAAAAATGGTTATTACGGAGATCACGCATATACTTTTAAAGTGGGTGATGTTGATCCAGCAACTAAAAAATTACTTCAAATTACCAAAGAAAGTCTTTACAAGGGCATTGAACAGTTTAAAATAGGAAACCGAGTTGGTGATGTGGCTTTTGCTATTCAAAAACATGCAGAAAAAAACAATTATGGAGTAGTTAGAGAGTTGGTGGGACATGGCATTGGAACAACTATGCATGAAGATCCAGAAATGCCAAACTACGGAAAAAGAGGAAGAGGCAAAAAATTTGTTGAAGGAATGACGGTAGCCATTGAACCTATGATTAATTTAGGAACAAGAAGAATTAAACAACTGCCAGATGGATGGACAATTCTTACTGCAGATGGTAAACCTTCAGCTCATTTTGAGCATGATGTGGCGCTAATTGATGGTCAACCAAAATTGCTTTCCACATTTGATTATATTTATGAAGCATTGGGAATAACTTCAACAGAAGAAGATGCATTTAGGTTTTAAGCTTTGGTTTTTACAATAATTAGCTGAAGTACATACCAAAACTCAAATTTCAGTAGTATAGATAGACTTGTTTGTTGCAAGAATAATTTGATATAACTCACGGGATACTTACTTCAAGTATTTACATTTTATAATTTCCAACATGAGCATTTACATTCATATTCCTTTTTGTAAGCAAGCCTGTCATTATTGTGACTTTCATTTTTCTACCTCAATGAAGTATAAGTCGCAATTGGTTCAATCCATTGGAAAAGAACTTGTATTGAGAAAAAATGAATTACACCAACCTATAGAAAACATTTATTTTGGTGGAGGCACTCCTTCCCTTCTGTCCTTTGATGAACTTGAATTTATCATGGACATAATCTATCAAAATTATACAGTGGTAGATGCACCAGAAATCACCTTAGAGGCTAATCCAGACGATTTATCAGAAGGGTACTTACACATGCTTTCTAAAACAAAAATCAATCGTCTTAGCATTGGCGTTCAATCCTTTTTTGAAAAAGATTTAAAGCTAATGAATAGAGCTCATAATTCTGTTGAAGCACTAAAATCAATTCAATTAGCTCAGAGGTATTTTGAGAATATTTCAATCGACTTAATTTATGGAATACCAGAAATGACTGTAAAGCATTGGAAAAAAAATCTTCAACAGGCAATGGCTCTTAAAGTACCCCATATTTCCAGTTATGCACTTACTGTAGAACCAAACACTGCATTGGATTATTTCATTAAGAAAAAAATTATTCCGCCGGTTGATGATCACTTAGCTAAACTTCATTTTGATATTTTAGTAAATCGTTTAACACAAGAAGGTTATGAGCATTATGAGTTTTCAAATTTTGGAAAACCAGGTTTTCATTCACAAAACAATACTGCTTATTGGACTGGTAAATTTTATTTAGGAATTGGCCCTTCTGCTCATAGTTACATTGGAAATGAACGAAAGTGGAATATAAGTCATAACATTAAGTATATACAATCCATAGAAGCAGGAAAGTTACCTTTAAGCATAGAAAAATTA
>JAIUMH010000172.1 GCA_022565635.1 Flavobacteriaceae bacterium
CTGATGATGGTTCTAATCAATTGAATTTGTTTGACTTATAGCCGGACAGTAGTGAGGTTTTATAGTTTTTGTTTTTTGAATGTTTTCTGAAGTTAAACCTCCAACCATCACTTATTGATGGTAATCTTGACTTGTCTTTATTGACTAACTCAATTTTAGAATTAGCCCAAGATTTGGTTTTTATTTCTAGAATTTTAACGTCCATTTATTCAAAGCAATAATCAAATATACGTAAATTATACAAATTGTACAACTTTTAAAAGAATTAATGTTTTAATCATACCCACATGAGTTTTACATTTTATCTTTGAGCATAAATTTTACAGACAAAGCTCAACATGAATTATAATTTAAGATACGCTTTACTTTTTTTACTATGCTTTGGTTTTTTAAGTAGTTGTTCGGTAACTAAAAAAAGTGCAACTCCTAGCTTACAGCTCAAGCTTTTGGATGAATATATAATTCCAAAAGAAACTTATTTTGAAGGCGAAGAAATTGGTGGACTTTCAGCTATTGAATTTGCAGGCAATCAGCTTTTTTTGTTGGATGATCGTTCTTCTAAACCTATTGTTTACGTAACCGAATTACAAACCCATCAACAAAAAATTGATAGTATTGTTTTCTTACAAAGCTTGAATTTGAAAAAAACAGACACAGCTTTTAAGTCCATGGCGTTAGATTTAGAAGCTTTGCGCTATGCTGAAGGAAATTTTTGGATAGCTTCTGAAGGAGGAATTAGCAGAAAGAAAAACCCCTCTATCTTTCAAATTGATGCAGAAGGAAAATTAATCAATCAGATGAAACTTCCTTCTTATTTTGAAGTAGGAGGGGAGAATCAACCTAGAAACAACGGTGTTTTTGAATCCTTGACTTTTGATCTTGAAGATTCAAATTTGTTGTGGACAGCCACTGAATTACCTTTAGAAGAAGATGGTAAACCACCGTTTATTTGGAATCGATTTTCGCCGGTAAGATTTAGTCAATTCAATACCCAAAGCTTAGCCATAGAAAACGAATTTGCTTATCCGCTTGAACGAGTGGTGCGTTGGCCTTTATTGCCATTTATAATTAATGGGGTAACGGAGATTTTAGCTTATCAAAATCAGCAGTTTTTGGTTTTAGAACGGGCTTTTTCTGCCGGAAGAGGGAAGCGTTCCAATCGAGTGAAATTATTTTTAGCCGATTTTTCTGAAGCTGAATCAACCTTAGGAATTCCTGTTTTACACAAGGAAATACAATTAGCTAAAAAAGAATTGATTTTGGATTTTAAGGAAATTAGAAAGCAACTTCCTTCAAAAATTATAGACAATATAGAAGGAATATGTTTTGGTCCAAAATTAGCCAATGGTAATCGGACTTTGTTAGTGGTATCCGACAATAATTTTAATTCTTTTGGTGAGCAAATTTCGCAGATTATTTGGTTAGAAATGATTGAGGATTGATTTTTTAAATAAACCTAAATAATATTCACTTCTGCTTCTAATTGAATATTGAACTCTTTCTGTATAGTTTTTTGAATTTGGTGTGCAATATTTAAAATTTCTTGTCCTGTGGCATTTCCGTAATTCACTAAAACCAAGGCTTGTTTTTTATGCACGCCTGCATCATTTTTGCGCATTCCTTTAAAGCCTGCTTTTTCAATTAGCCATCCTGCTGGAATTTTTACTTGCTTTTCATCAATTTGATAAAAAGGAACTTCAGGATATTTTTTTTGAATGAATGCTAAATACGATAAATCAACAATAGGATTTTTAAAGAAGCTACCCGAATTTCCAATCTCTTTTGGGTTGGGTAATTTGGATTTTCGGATTGCAATAACCGCCTCAGAAATAGTTTTAATACTAACTTCTCCATGATAAGCGGGTTTACTTAATTCTTCTTGAATAGCGCCATAGCCTGTTTTAAGCTGGTGATTCTTTTTGGTTAAAAGAAAATCTACTGAAGTTATGATATACTGCCCCTTTACTTTGTTTTTAAAAATTGAATTTCGATATCCAAATTGGCAATCTGCTTTGGTAAACTCTTCTTCATTTACACTTTGTACGTGAATAGCTTTGCAAGAATGAAAAACATCTTTAAGCTCTACCCCATAAGCTCCAATGTTTTGAATAGGTGAAGTACCTACACAACCTGGAATAAGCGATAAGTTTTCTAAGCCACCGTAATTCTGTTCAATGCACCACAGCACAAATTGATGCCAATTTTCACCAGCTTGAACGCGAATTCTAACCTGATTTTCATTTTCTTCAATAAGTTCTTTACCTTGGCTTTGCAAATGAACAACGGTTTTTTCTAAGTCTTTTGTAAGTAAAATATTACTACCTCCACTTAAAATAAAAAGTTCTGAAGCGTAAAAACGCTTCAGAATATGTTTGATTTCTTCGGTTGATGTTACAGCTATATATTGTTTGGCTTTTACATCTAAACCAAAGGTATTATGTAACTTTAAAGAAAAATCTTTTTTAATTTCCATTTATTTGTTGGGATAAACTTCAATTGCTTTTTTCAAAATTTTAATGGCCTGTTTAAGCGCATCTATATTTAATACATAGGCTATTCTAATCTGGCTTTTTCCTGCGCCTTCAGTAGAGTAAAAACCACCTGCTGGAGCAACCATAATCGTTTCTCCGTCTAAATCAAAATCAGATAACAACCATTTAGCAAAATCTTCAGCATCATTGATGGGTAGCTCTACAGTACAATAAAAAGCACCTTTCGGTATAGCAATTTTAGCCCCTTCAATTTCTTTTAAGCCATCAATAAGTGTATTTCTTCTAAGCACGTATTCGTCAATCACTTCATGAAAGTATTCATCTGGGGTTTCAGTAGCGGCTTCGGCGGCAATTTGTGCAAAAGTTGGTGGACTTAATCTGGCTTGAGCAAATTTCATAGCCGTTTTCATAAACTCCTTGTTTTTGGAAGCTAGGCAACCTATTCTTGCTCCACACATGCTATAGCGTTTAGAAACCGAATCAATCATAATAGCGTGATTTTTCAATTTTTCAACGCTCATAATAGAATGATGTACGGCACCATCATAAGCAAATTCTCTATACACTTCATCAGCCAAGATAAACAAATCATGTTTTAAAGCTAAGTCGGCCAGTTGATTAATTTCATCTTCTGTATAAAGATAACCCGTAGGATTTCCAGGATTACAAACTAAAATAGCTTTTGTTTTAGGAGTAATTAACTTTTCAAATTCGCTAATTGGTGGTAAGGCAAAATTATCTTCAATTTTTCCTTGCACAGCTTTTACATTCACCCCAGAAGCGGTTGCAAATCCGTTGTAATTAGCGTAAAAAGGTTCTGGGATAATTACTTCATCACCTGGGTCTGTAATACATCCCATTGCAAAAAGCAAAGCTTCAGAGCCTCCGGTGGTTACAATCATTTCCTCTGTAGAAATGCTTAAACCACTTTTGGCATAGTAGGCTGATAATTTTTCTCTGTAAGATTCAAAGCCTTGAGATGGGCTGTAAGACAAGATGGTTAAATCATTGTTTTTTACCGCATCAATTGCTTTTTTTGGAGTTTCAATATCAGGTTGACCAATATTCAAATAGTAAATTTTCTTTCCTTTTTTAGTAGCTTCATCAGCGTAAGGAACTAATTTTCTTATAGGTGATTCAGGCATAGCAATGCCCTTTTTTGAAATTGCTGGCATAAAAATATATTTTACGCAAAAATGCAAAATATATGTTAGATATTGTCATTCCCTTAAAAGTAAAATACTTTTTTTTCCTATTTTTATGAAATGAGCAAACTACATGTTATTGTTGTTTTAATTTTTGTATTTTCTAATTCTTTAAAAAGTCAGACCGCAAACACCTTTCAATTTGCAAACCTGAATAAAAGAAGTGAGAAAGTTAAATTTACATCTGTAAATAGTTTGATTATTCTTCCAGTAGAAGTAAATGGTATTTTGACTAACTTTTTGGTTGATACCGGCATCAATAAAACATTGCTATTTTCATTTCAAGAACCTAATCTTTTAAATACAGAATCATTAAAGCGAGTGACCATAAAAGGTTTTGGAAATGATGAAAAACTCTATGCTTACCAGTCTAAAGGAAATCAACTTAAAATTGAAGGACTAATTAATAACACTGCTGAACTTTATCTGTTTTTTGATAATGATTATAATTTAACCAATAAACTAGGTGTGACAATTAACGGGATTATAGGTTACGATTTGTTGAAGGATTTTGTAGTTAGAATTAATTACCAAAGAAACGAAATGAAATTTTATCAACCCCATAAATTTAATCGTAAACTTACGTGGTTTGATCAATTACCTATTGAATTTTACAAAAACAAGCCTTATATTAATTCTTTTTCTGAAGATGAAAGTTTGAAGAAAGATTCTCTAAAACTTTTAATAGACACCGGTTCTAGCGATGCTTTATGGTTAATAGAAGGTGCCGATGTAAAGATTAAACAACCTAATTTTAGAGATGTGATTGGTTATGGGTTTGCAGGTTTGGTAGAAGGTTACAGAAGTCAATTAAGTAATTTTAATTTAGGTAATTATCAATTATCTGATGTTAATGTAGCTTACCCAGATGAAAGTTATTTTTCGTTTTTAGAAGAAGTTCAATTTAGAGATGGAAGCATTGGGTCTGAAATGATGAGGAGGTTTACTTGGTTTATTGATTATCCCAACCAACAAATATTTTTTAAAGCTAACTCAGAAATTGACGCTCCTTTTGTAAATGATATGAGTGGTTTGGTTGTTAAATATGGTGGAGTTGAGGTAATTAAACGCGTATTGCCCCAATCTGTTTCTGTTAATCAGGATACAAATTACAGGAAAAATGAAGAAGATTATACTTCGGTCAATGTAAGCTTTGAGATTGTTAATCAGCTTGTTATTGAAGCAATTCGTCCAAATTCTCCAGCTGATTTACAAGGATTGCTTCCAGAAGATATACTCTTAGAGATTAATGGTAAACCAGCTTATACAAAAAACTTAGAAGAATTAACTAAAACCTTAGCGTCTGGGCATAACAAAAAAGTGAAGCTGAAGATTAAACGGAATAATGAGATTTTTGAAATTGATTTAATCCTAAAAGACCGTCTTCAAGTAGAAGAAGGAAAATAATTTCAAATTTCAAATTTCTCAACACCCAACATCCAACATCCAACTTCATGTATTTATTATTTCAAATTTCAAATTTCTCAACACCCAACACCCAACCTCATGTATTTATTATTTCAAATTTCAAATTTCAAATTTC
>JAIUMH010000173.1 GCA_022565635.1 Flavobacteriaceae bacterium
TCTCCTAGTGGATTTGGTTTGTTTTTTAAGGTAGACTTATGCGGATTTGAGGAATAGTTTGAATAATGCCAAAAGTGGACAACGTATTAATGTGGTTTACAGAATGAAAAACTTTGAGGGGAGTTTACGTTGGATTCATGATACCAGTATGAGCATTCAGCTTGATGGAGAAGATTTTTTGATTGAAGGTATTGCTAGTGATATTACAGCAAACAAAAATTTCCAAAACAGTATACAAGAACTGAATAAACGCTATGATACAGCAATGAAGGCTTCTTCAGATGCTATCTGGGAATATGATGGAACCAAAGATAAACTAATTTTATCTAAGCATTTTTTTAATTGGATTGATGGATATACACATTTAAGAAATCTGAAACTTGATGAATTTAGAAAACATATTCATCCTGAAGACCAACAAAAATTAAGTCACTTAATAACCAATCTATTTAACTCAAAGTTTCAAGACATAGATGTTGATTTGCGTATTCATCTAACAGATAATCAATATAAATGGTTTAACCTTAAGGGAGGGATTATAGATTTATCTGCTCAAATAATTGCTGGATCAATATCAGAAATTCACTTGCGTAAACAAAATGAACAGGAGCTTTTAAAAGCAAAATCACTTTTTTCTGAAGCTAGTAAATTAGCGAAATTAGGAGCTTGGGAACTAGATTTTGATTCTGGAAAAGTAAAATGGTCTGATGTTACTTACCAAATTCATGATATAGAAGATGAAGAAAGAAAATCTTTTAATGTAGAGGAAGCCATTAATTTTTACTCTAGTAAAGATAAAGATAGAATTAGACAAGCTTTAGATGAAGCTATACACAATAATAAATCTTATGATGAAATTTACCAATTAGTTAGTGCAAAAGGTAAAAGCAAATGGGTAAGATGTATTGCTAAAGTTGAATTTGATCAAGATACAAGAAAACGAAAAATATTTGGAATTATTCAGGATATTACACAAGATATTTTGTTTAAGGAGAAGCAAAATAATTTATTAGAATTAACCAAAAATCAGAATAGTAGACTTAAAAATTTTGCTTACATAGTATCCCATAATCTGAGGTCTCATGCATCAAACTTTTCATCCTTACTCAACTTGTTTAAAATAGAAAATTTAGACAGTGAGGATAAAGAAATTTTTGAAATGTTGAATACTTCGTCTTCTAATTTACTTCAAACCATAGAAGATTTATCAAAAGTAGCTGGTTTATACCAAAAAGATCATGTGGACTTTACAAAAGTTAGCCTTAAGGATACACTAATACAAGTGATTAATAGTCAAACAGGAACAATTAAAGAAAACAATATTACACTTCATTTAAACATTGATAAAGATGTTATTGTTAAAGGTTTACCCTCTTATGTAGAAAGTATTTTTTTTAATTTAGTTTCCAATGCTATTAAGTATGCCAATCCAACAAAAGATAAATGGTTGCGAATTAGTTTGACAGAAAACAAAAAACACGCTATTATTCAATTTGAAGATAATGGCTTAGGTATTGATTTAAAAACACATGGCGACGATGTTTTCAAGATGTACAAAATTTTTCATAGAAACACAAAAGGAAGTAGAGGTTTAGGACTTTTTATTACCAAAAACCAAATTGAATTTATGAAAGGAAAAATAGACGTAAAAAGCCATGTAGGAAAAGGAAGTACTTTTACTGTTTATTTTAAAAAGATGCAATAAACATTAATTTTTGTTTAAACTCTGGTTTTTTTTCTCTCTAAAGAATTAAAAAGCCTCATATTTGTCAATAAAAAATTATGTTTGGATTATTTAAAAAGAAAAGTGAACTAGACCAATTAAGAGAAAAGTATAAAAAGCTTCAAAAAGAATCTTTTGAATTATCAAAAACAAATCGCTCAGAATCAGATAAGAAATTAGCTGAAGCTGAAGAGGTTTACAAAAAGATTGAAGCGCTAAAATCAAATGAATAAATCCAGATAGCACGATTTATTTTTTGATTTCCTTCAAATGCTTAGCCTAATTATAATAATGTAGCTTGGGGTTAGAATAATTAATCCGTTGGCTTAATTGATTTTAATCATGTATTATCCTCAACATAATTGAATGTTTGAACTAATATCATTCAATTAAATAATGATTGGATACTAAATACTATTTATGATTTGGATTAGCATATGGTTACATGCCTCCCTGTTTGATTTAAAAAAATCATAAACAAACTATATGGGCTAACTGTTTTCTCTTATAATGATTTCAGGCAATAACAGGTATAAGTTTTTGCAAAAACCAATTAACTATACTCCGTGTTTAAACCTACATAATAATTTGTAGTCCAATATAATAACTGCTATTCACAAGATCTTGTCTCAACTGTTTGAGAGTTGGTTAATTGATAAAAATTGACCTAAAAGTGAGTGATTTAAAGAAATAAACATTTAATATTTAATCTTTGAATTAATTGATTCTTGAATAGTAAATTATTTTAATAAATTAGCAAAACAATAAAATTTACAAGATGAACAACAAATTAATTTTAATTTTTAGCCTAATGATGACTACACTGAGTTTTGGCCAGTTAGATTTAAATTATCAAGAACCTCATGAAGATATTTTAACATTAGCAGATGCTAAAATGCCACCAGTTATGTCCATTAATGATGATGGTACAAGAGCCATTCTTGTTTATAGAAATCAATATAAATCTATCTTAGAACTCTCTGAAAAAGAAATGCGTTTGGCAGGATTAAGAATTAATCCTAAAACCAACATTTCAAGTAGGACTACTTTTTATAATTCAATTGAATTATTTGATCCTAAAAAACAAAAACAAACCAGCGTTAAGGGGATGCCTAAAGATGCTAGAATTAGCAATTTAGGTTGGTCTCCAAAGCAGAATTACATTCATTTTCTAAATACCACTCAAGAAGGTAACGAGCTTTGGATTATAGATTATAAAAAAAAGAAAGCAATTCAACTTACAAATGCTGTTGTAAATGCAAATATGGGTAGTGCCGCAACCTGGACTACTGATGAATCTGGTTTAATTGTAAAGTTTTTGCCAGCAGAAAGAAAAGAATTGATAGATGTTTCACTCAAAGTTCCTACAGGTCCTACAGTTTCAGTTAATGAAGCAGGTACCGAAGCACAGAACAGAACTTATCAAGATTTATTACAAAATAAAGATGATGAATTTAATTTTGAAGTTTTAGCCACTTCATCGTTAAAATTAGTCAAACTTAATGGTGATACTTCAGACTGGATGAGTGAAGCTATGTATAGAGGAGTGTCTTTCTCTCCAGATGGTGAATATGCGCTAGTTTCCGAAGTTAAGAAACCATTTTCGTATATTGTAACTTATGGTCGTTTTCCTACCGATTATATCATAGTTGATAAAAACGCAAAACTTGTTAAAACATTAGAAGAAGTTCCATTAACCGAAGAAATGCCTAAAGGTTTTATGGCCACTAGAACTGGAAAAAGAAGTTTTTCTTGGCGTGCAGACCATCCTTCAACAATTATTTGGGCAGAAGCTTTAGATGGAGGTGATCCAGAAAAAGAGTTGGACTATAGAGATGAAGTTTTTCAGTTAAAAGCTCCGTTTGATACCGCAAAAAAATCTATAGTTAAAACCAAACTACGTTTTTCTAACATAGAATGGAGTGAATCAGATTTTGCTGTTTTGAATGAATATTGGTGGAATACTAGAACTTTAAAACAAAGTTTTATATATCCTGATGACGCAAACAAATCATCTCTTATATTTAGTGAAAGAAATTACCAAGACCGTTATGCAGATCCTGGTGATTTTGTAACTACAAAAAACAAGCTAAATAGAAGCGTTATTCAAGTTATTGAAGAAGATAAAGTTTTATTAGATGGGCCAGGATATTCTCCTGAAGGCAAATTTCCTTTTGTTGATGAATACACCATTTCTTCAGAAAACACAAATCGACTTTATCAATCTAAGGATGATGATTTTCAAGAATCGATTGTACGAATTATAAATGCAGAAAAAGGTGAACTGCTGGTTCGCTTAGAGAGTAGCAATCAATTTCCAAATTATTACCTAAGAAATTATAAAACAGGTAAATTAAAGCAGATTTCAAAATTTGAAAACCCTTTTAAAGTCATTGAAAATGTAAAAAAAGAGATAATTACTTATAATAGGTATGATGATTTAGAACTTTCTGCTACTTTATACTTACCAACTGATTATGAGGAAGGTAAAAAGTACCCTATGATTATGTGGGCTTATCCTAGAGAATATAAAGATAAGAGCAGTGCTTCACAGATTACATCAAGTAGTAAAGATTTTACTTATCCTTATTATGGTTCTCCAATTTATTGGGTAAACAGGGGGTATGTTGTGTTAGATGATGCCGCTTTCCCAATTTTTGCAGAAGGAGACGAAGAACCTAATGATTCTTTTGTTGAACAATTAGTTGGCAATGCAAAAGCCGCCATTGATGCTGTTGATGAAATGGGTTACATAGATCGTGAACGCGTTGCTGTTGGAGGGCATTCTTATGGTGCTTTTATGACAGCCAATTTACTTTCTCATTCAGATTTATTTGCCGCAGGAATTGCTAGAAGCGGAGCCTATAACAGAACACTAACTCCTTTTGGTTTTCAGTCTGAAGAGCGAAATTATTGGGAGGCTCCAGAAGTATATAACACAATGTCTCCTTTTATGAATGCTCACAAAATGAAAACTCCACTACTATTAATTCATGGTGAAGATGACAATAATTCGGGAACCTACCCTATGCAAAGTGAGCGCTATTTTAATGCGCTTAAAGGTTTAGGCGCCCCTGTTAGATTGGTTATGTTGCCTAAAGAAAGTCATGGATACGCCGCTAGAGAAAGTATTATGCATATGCTCTGGGAACAAGACCAATGGCTTGATCAATATTTAAAAAATAAGGAATAAGGTAATTTATTTATAAGGGAAGAAGGTTTAAATATCTCAATTATAATTGATATTTAAGCCTTCTTTTTTAATTCACTAAGGTCTAATAAAAACAAGTCGGAAGCAATACCGTCAGATAAAAATTTTCCTTCTGAAGTTATGTGAACCTTATCCTCTTTTATATAAACTAATTGTTTTTTTTGAAATGGAATAATTTGCTCCATTAAATATGCCCTATAAATTAGTCCAAACTTTTTTTCAACTTCGTTTAAATCTATACCTAAACGTGTTCTAAGTCGGGTCATTATTAACTCGTTAAACTGATC
>JAIUMH010000174.1 GCA_022565635.1 Flavobacteriaceae bacterium
TAGTTTTTTGGTTGTAAATTCTTCTAAACGCTCGCTTGCAGTAACGTGTACGTAATTAAAATTGATATCCATATTGTTTATTTTTAGAATTCTAAAGTAATAAATTTAAATCATATTACATAGCAACTTGTAAGTAATATTTGTCATTTATGAAGAATTTAATGACTTTCATCATTATATGAGAAAAATTTAATTAAGATTAGCTTTTTGATTTCAATAGCGTTGCATCTATTTTCTTCATTAAAAAAAAATATGGAAATAGTAAAAACAGTAATAATTGTTTAATTTAAATGGTATTGGTATTCGTCATTACTCAATAACCTTACAATTTTCTCTTGAGGCATTTAAAATTAGACTTAGTAAATCTTGGTTGTGATGTACTTCAGAATGGTGATTAACAAAAGTAAAGAGATCTACGGGGTAATTGATTTTAAATCGAATATCTTCAGATAGGTCGGTTAAAAAATGATACAGTTCTTCTGCATTTACTAATTCAATTTCACTAAAACGTTGATGATTGATATCAGAAACAGATAATTGAATAGGAAAAAGTAGTTCAGCGCAATCAATATGGTCTTTAAACATTTCACCATTGTTGCATTTTTCCAATAAATTTAAATGTTGATTTTTATGATCAATTTGGTGTTGCACATAATCAGCTGTTTTAATTTGCAGTGGGTATAAAAATTCAAAACTCAAGTGATTTTCATCAGCAAGTGAATGCAAATCGCCTTCATTTTCAATTAAAATAATAGAATTATCTGGGAGTTGGACTTGATAAGGAAATTCAATACTAAAGCATTCAGACCCATCAAGAAACTGATCAAATGTTGTATTATGAGAACTCACCCCCCTAAGTAAATAAGTCAATTCTGAAGCGGTGTGCAAACTGTTTTGCTCGTCTTCCACAATCACCAAGTCGTCATCATAACAACCCCAGCAAGCAAAAACAACTAATAAAATTATTATTTTCTTCATGTTACCTACTAATTAATTCATAAATAAAACAAATTTAAAGCAAAAATTCCTACCATTGTGATAGTTTTATTTAAACTTAATAACTGAGTTAATGCCAAAACAAAATTCTCCATCTGTTTGCCAAGAAAAAGTGTTTGAAGAAATTTATAATCATCACGCTAAAGATCTATACAATTTTATCTATTATAAATTTGGTGATAAAAATAACCCCTCAGATAAAGTGCAAAACGCCTTTTTAAAACTTTGGGAAAAATGCAATGACATACTTCCAGAAAAAGCAAAAAGCTTCTTGTTTACGGTAGCCAACAACTTGTCTATAAATACATTTAATCATCAAAAAGTTGTTTTGAAGTATGAAACTAATCATTTACAACCTACACAAAACAACCAAGACCCTTCCTTTTTAATGGAAGAAGAAGAATATTTAAAAAAATACCAACAAGCTTTAGCCAATCTCACTCCAGAAAAAAGAGCTACTTTTTTAATGTGTAAAGTAGAGGGCAAAAAGCATGAAGAAGTAGCCACCCTTTTAGGAATTTCCAGAAAAGCAGTAGAAAAGCGCTTGTATTCCGCTATAGATGAACTACGCAAACACATCAAAGAGATTTAACATTTTTAAAGTAGGAAAAAAAAGCTTAATATTGTTTTATCTTTAGAAGAGAAGATTATGGAGCAAGATGAAATGTTAAAAAAATATATCAGCAATGAATTATCTGAAGCTGAAATAAATCAGTTTAAACAAACTACCGCCTACAAAGAGTACATGGCCTTGCTTGACTATGCCCCAGCTTTTAAGAGTCCTCAGTTTAATGCTAAAGTAAATTTTACTAAAATTCAACAACAGGTGAATAAGAGAAAAATTAACCGTGGTAAAATTGTTAGTATAGGAGTGATTTCAACAATTGCAGCTTTGTTGGTATTTGGCGTTTTTGTTCTGGCTGATTACTTTACCCATTCTGAACATTACCACACTGCCATTGCTGGACAAACAGAACTGACTTTACCAGACGATTCAAATGTAGTTTTATCCGCTAATTCTAGCTTGCTTTTAGATAATAAAACTTGGCTTAACAATAGATCTCTAAAGTTAAAAGGAGAGGCTTTTTTTGAAGTTCAAAAAGGTAAAGTTTTTGTTGTAAATACACGTATGGGAAATGTTAGTGTTTTAGGTACAGATTTCAATGTAAAACACAGAAACAAACTTTTTGAAGTAAGTTGTTTTTCAGGAAAAGTTCAAGTAGATACCGGTGGGCAATCTTACATTATTGAAGCAGGCGAGCGTATTCAAAATTACGATGGGAAAATTTCTAGCTTCAAATTAAATGAAACTCAACCCACTTGGAAAGAGGGCTTTTCCAGTTTTAAAGGTGTAGCTGTAAGTCAAGTTATAAGCGAATTACAACACCATTATGATGTGGAAATTAAATTTGGTGGAATTGCTAAAGAAACTAAATTTTCGGGTAGCTTTGAGCATGGCGATTTAGAAAATGCCTTAACCTCTATTTGCGCGCCTTTATCTTTAGAATTTGAAGTTTTTGAAAATAAAGTGATTATCTATAAACCTTAACCTGTGCGGCATTTTTGTTGGCTTTTTATACTCTTCTGTATCACTGCTAAAGCTCAGCAAAATCAGTTAGTATCACTCCATAATTATATTTCACTCACCGAAAATGAATTTGATGTTTTTTTTTCGTTTGCAGATGATGAGGTTGCGCCTCTTCAAATACCAAATCGCAATTTTTCTGCTTTAGATCAACAGTTAAAACATATTCAAAATTATTCTTATTTTGAAATAAGTCAGGTGTCTGATCAAATTTATACTTTAGTAGCTAAGGATGATTTGATAGAAACTTCTATTGAAGTAAGAGATTTCTTTACAGATCAACCCATTTCTTCCTACACAATTGGCATAAAAAATCTAATTTTCAAATCTGATACTTCACCTACTATTCAGTTGAAATACCCTGCTTCGTTTGAAAATTTGAATATGATTATCGATGCAGAAAATCATCAGGTGCTTCGCCAAAATCTATCCTCACTTCAGCAACAAAAAAATAATGTGATTTATTTAGATCTGAGGGCAGAAGACTTAGAAAGCATCTTAATTTCAAATTACATAGCTTCTGGAATTAACAAATTAAAAAATGGAAATAAGCGAATTGAAGTAAATAAATTCAAAAGTTTTCCTGGTTTAGTAGAACCCGATATTCTTCAAAATATTCAAATTTTACCTGGGGTAAATAGCGTTGAAGAAAGTTTATCTTATTTAAACATTAGAGGAGGTACTCACGATCAAAACTTGTTTCTGTGGGACGGAATTAAAATGTACCAAACCGCTCATTTCTTTGGTATGATTTCAGCTTTTAGTCCGTATATGATAGAATCTACAGAGGTAAGTAAAAATGCTACAAACGCTCGTTATTTTGACGGCGTTTCTGGAATGATTAAAATGCAAACTTCTCAACAAATTGCAAGTGAGTCAAGAACTGAAATCGGTTTTAATTTAATCAACGCAGATGTATTTACAGACCAACCGATTAATTCAACCTCTTCCATACAGTTTTCAGCAAGGCATTCATTAAATTTTGCTTTAAATACACCCACCTACACTTCTTTTTTTGATAAGGTATTTCAGAATACAGAAATTCAAAATAATCTAGATAATAACGCTAACGAAGCACAGAACTTTAATTTTTTTGATACATCCATACGGTATTTAAATCAAATTACAGAAAAAGACCGAATACGCTTAAACTTTGTTTTTCATCAAAATAACTTTGATTTGAGTCTTCATGATTCTTCTGCAAGTGAGGCCTCTGTTTTAGGTAGTGAGCTCAATCAATCCAATTGGAGTGGTGGCTTGAATTGGGAAAGGAAGTGGAATGATCTTCATGTTTCTACTATTCAATTTGGAATTAGTGAGTATAGTTTAGATGGATTAAATGCTTCGTTTATTAACCAACAATCGTTATTTCAAATCAATAAGGTGCAAGACTGGAATTTCAATTGGCATCATACACAAAAATGGAGTAAACAATTGTTGTTTAGTTATGGTGTTCAATTTAATGAAACAGGAGTTACCAATACAGAAGAATATGAAAACCCATTCTTCTTTAGAGAAGTGAAGCAATCTATTTTAGTTAGTGGCGCATATGGTGGTATTGAGTTTCAATCAAAAGATGAAATGAGTAAATTATATTTGGGTGGAAGATTGAATCATTTTAGTCAGTTCAATACCTTAAATTTTGAACCTCGATTTTATTTCCGACAAAAATTTTTAAATCATTTTACAATTGAAGTTTCTACTGAACAAAAATCTCAAGTAACAACACAGCTAGTTGATTTACAAACGGATTTTTTAGGTGTTGAGAATAGGAGGTGGGTAGTTGCGTCTCCTAATGAAAGACCAATATTAAAAGCACAACAAGTTGAATTAGAACTTCAGTATTTTAAAAATAATTGGTTACTCAGTTTAGCAGGATATGTAAAAAGTGTGGAAGGTATTGGTACACAAAGCCAAGGTTTTGTCAATCAGTTTCAATTTTTGAATGATTTTGGTGAATATAATGTGGTTGGATTGGATTTTTTAGTGAACAAACAGATGAATCAAACCTCTACTTGGTTCAGTTATTCGTTTATGGATAACAAGTATCGTTTTGAAAACCTCACGCCTAGTGAATTTCCAAACAACACTAATTTAGCACATATTTTCAATTTTGGTATACAACATAAAATTGGTGATTTTGACTTTTCAACAGGCGCAAGTTGGCATTCTGGAGTTCCTTATACGGGGCTTCAAAATTCAGGTGTAGGCAATTCAGAATTGGCTTTTGCCTCACCTAATCAATTCACTTTACCTAATTATTTTAGGTTAGATGCATCGGTCAATTACCATATTCAACTCAGCGAAAAGGTAAAATTGAAGTCGGGTATTTCCTTTTGGAATATAACCGACAGGAAAAATGTTTACAAATCTTTTTTTGAAGCTAATCAAGAAGCTGATGGAGTTCAAAATATACAACAACTTGGTTTAGGTTTTACACCTAATTTCTTGGTTAGGTTGATCTTTTAAATAAAAATCTCCTCTTATATAAATGACTAATTTCAAATCTTTTGTCACTCTTGTAACCTGAGTTCGATTAATCAAAATAAAGTTATTTGATTGGTATTCAATGCATGT
>JAIUMH010000175.1 GCA_022565635.1 Flavobacteriaceae bacterium
TCAAAAGGTGTCGTTGTTGTTTTGCACGGTCGTCTTTTTTACATAGCAGGTAACGGTCAAGTATAAGCGTAGTGCGGGATTTCGGAGCGATTCATTGTCAGACACAGCAAAGTTTATTAAGAGCAAAAATGCTCAATTTTAATTGTTCCGCCCGCATTACGCTTATACAATGTTGTGCCTTCGTGCTTTTATATTTTTTCAAATTTTTGTCAAGTCAACGTACATATAACTTTCTAGCTTATTCTCAATTAGGAAACGTTCAATTCGTTCGTCACGTTCTATTCCAATCTCAACTGGAATAGGAATATTAAGTAAGATATTATCATTGGCTTGACTGAAAACTCGACAAGTGTTAGCGTTCTTGTCAAGGTTACTAACACTCCCTGCTCTACAGCTTATTATATCGTATATGATTGTATAGAAATTTACCCCGTCCGTTTGAAGAAGTTCTTTTAGTTTCTTCTTTGTCCAACGATTAAATATTAGACTTTCTCTATGCATAAATCTATATGCGTTGTCATGCCAAACACATGAACTACCGAAGAAATCATAAGGCGGACTTTGAAATCCATTTTGAGCTTCATTAAAGAACATTTCCCAAAGTGCAAGTCGACCATTCCATATTCTTTGTTTTTCAATCTGCTCCGAGAAATGGGATATATTTCTTGAACTTAAATAGTCCCAACCTTGATTGTTTTGAGTTACCTGGGGTCTTTTAGCTTCAAAAAGTCCTGCCTTTATTTTGTTTGCCGCCCGAAATACAATAATTCCATCCACTCCATATAGGCTCTCATATTGAGGGTCAATTGTTTGAGCATGACAACTTAAAGGTAAATGCTTGGCAAGTTCAATTCTCATTCGAGTTGTTAGAGCAGTCACATAGTCTCTTTCAGAAACCAAAGTCCCATTTCTTAGTTCTTCTCGGCATTCAATGTCAACTCTTGCACAATGATATGCTACAATATCTGCTATTCTAAAATTCCCAAACATCCTACCTTTTTATCCTTTTGTTTGTTTTCTTAGTCCACTTACTGCTGTTGCAATATCTTGGTTTGAAGTGTCGTTACTCCATTCTTTCCAAAACTTCACTGTTGCACTTTCCGGTTTTATTTTTGGCTCATCAACAATTATTCTTGTTGGCAATAATGATGCATCTCCAACAACCAAAGCTTCACCAATATCTAAAATCGGAAGAACTTCTGTAAGTCCTGTTAAATTATCTGGTAAGAGGCGTTTGATAACCGCTTGGTCTTCTGCATTCGAAAGTCTTAACGATATAAAATTATTACACTGACTTAATACCGTTCGGTTTACTTCTGATGGTCTTTGACTAATTACCGTCAGGCTTACTCCGTATTTTCTGCCTTCTTTGGCAATTCTCTCAAAACTTTTTAACCCTAATTCTGAAGCTGCATCTTGATTTGTTCTTTCGGGTATGTAAAGATGTGCTTCGTCACACATCAATGAAATTGGATGCAAATTTTCACGAACTGTCCATTGTTGAACTGTAAATACAAGTCTCGCAACTAATCCAATTACTAAAGGAAGAACATCTGAGGGAACCTCAGAGAAATCAATGATTTTAACACCCGCTTTTTTAGGGTTTGATTCGCTTCCCAACATTAATCTTTCACAAAGTTTGTTGAGCCAATTTATATCAAGTTCATCTTCTGAAATTTGAAAAAGAAAGCCCAACCTTTTGTCTTGTTTTTTTGCTTCTAATCTCTGAACAAACCTTGTTAGTTTGCCAAAGAAAGGCCCTTGTTTTTCTGTTCCTGGTCTTGCGCCTTCAACCATTTGCTCATCTAAATCAGATAGGTCTTTTAAAATGTTATCAATTTTGTAAGGTATTGGGCTATCTATTGTAATGCTATTTTTAAATGTTGTGTCGTTTATTTCTTCCAAGTATTTTAGTTTTTCGGCAAATACGGTTTTGGAAAACAACATGGCTTGATTTGGCGCATTGCTATCGCTTCTATCTAGCAACATTGCAAGCATTTCTTCATAAGTTAAAAGCCAATAAGGAAGCATTAAAACATCATTTTCAAGACTTCCTTTATTACCTAAATCAGATGGGTTAGCAACACGCAAGTGTTGTAAACCATCCATTTTAAAATCCTTTCCGCTGTATTCTCCATGTATATCAAAAAGGATGCAATTCGCCATTGGAAGTTGTGCAATTTGTTCGATTAGCTTTGCAACGCTCCATGATTTGCCTGAACCTGTACTTCCAACTATAACTGCGTGGCGTTGAAACAATTTATCGCCATCTAGAAATGCTTGAGCCTGTTCGTCTATTGAATACTTTCCAATTGTTAATGGTATTTTATAATTCTCTTGACTTGAAATTGTAGTCATAAACTTCGTGATGTTCTCTCCATCAATTGGGAAACACTGTGCTTCAATTTCAGGTACGGTATCAAGGTTTCGTTTGAATACATTTTCTTTTAACCCGTGTTTGTCTAATAGCGTACCAATTAAATTTACTTTTAGAATATTCTCTGTAAAAAGAAATCCGCTTAAACCTAAGTCATCTTCCACAGGATTTTCTTCGTCAGTTGCCTTTCTCGTTATTCGATTAATTAGGCCTATGAGATGCTGTCCTGCTTTTGCACTTCTAATTGCTACAAGTTGATTAACATGTAACTTCCTTAGTTTTTCGAGCTCCTGAACTTTTATAATTACAGTTGCTGTATCAACACTGAAAACCGTTCCAACTGCCTGACTGTCTTGAAAATTAAATATTGCCATTTTAGTTTTTTATTAGATTGAGGTATTCAGAAAGAGACCAATAATTTACGCCAGGAATAATCTGTTCTCCACTGAAGGATGAAGAATATACTCGAGTATCTTTTCCGTTAGCTTCTTCTATTAGGATGTATTGTTTGCACCTAGCGTCAATTATTGATTGCTTGGTTTTTGGCGTTAATTCTTTGGTAATTACAATTATTGGTTTGCCACTTTTAATCTGCGCCAATAATTTTGGTTGGACATGGATGTCATTGAAACCATACCCAATGCACAGATATGAAGTTGCTTTTTCGATTTCATTGTCAGCTTCTGTAAATATGGTGCGAAATGGTTCTAATTGGGTTTCATAATACTTTGAAAGTCCTGGCGTAACAATTAATGGCTTGTGGTTGACAGGAATAGTTGTGCGGTAGGGCAGTTGTCTGTCTGACTCTTCTTCTGATTTAAACCAATCTAAAGAACCGTGAACTTTCCATATGTTTACTTGTCCTTTAAAACCACTAAGCTTTGTCAAGTCTTGCTGATGAATACTTTTTGAGAAATGACCAATAAAGTTTTGTGAAAACCCTGTGCAGATAAATGCATTTGAAAAACTTGCTGCATATTCTGCAAGTCGGTCATAATTGGTTGTTACGATTGATACTTTTCTCTGTGCTGATTGAAGTAGATGAGTTGTCAATTCTGCAAGTGGAAACTCTGTTTTGCCTTCAAGTAATTGTTCAAATGCTTCAACGTCATGCCTATTTACAAGAGACCAAGTCTCATAAATTATCTTTTCTAAGACATTAGGCCGAAGCTGAATTTGAAGTAATGTTGATTCTAAGTCTTTGACTTTATTCAAAGTCTCCTTGAATATTTCAAATTGCTTTATGTCTTCTGGGTCTGTGAATGAAATGCTGCTTT
This sequence comes from Flavobacteriaceae bacterium, assembly GCA_022565635.1. Taxonomy (GTDB): domain Bacteria; phylum Bacteroidota; class Bacteroidia; order Flavobacteriales; family Flavobacteriaceae; genus Psychroflexus. Next base: position 3,655 of record JAIUMH010000175.1, read on the forward strand.
TAAGATGTTCACCCAAAGTCCACATAGAAGGCAGTCGAAATGGAACTGATGCACCACTACCCAAAATAATTAGAGGTACTCTGTTAGTCCAATCTTGGATTAGTTTCAATAAAGCATCAATTTCCATATTCTATATTTTGAAGTCATATCTTTCTTTTTTGCATGAGGCACAACATTTTGCGTATATGACTTGTGGCGGTTTTCGAAGGACTTTCCTGTTGGCTTGCACCAAATTTACTTAAAAGCACAAAGCTTGAATTTACCACTTTACCCGCCATAAGTTATATACGCTGTTGGGCATAGTTTTTTTATTCGGTCGCTTTTCCTAGTAGATATCCTAACAACACAATTCCACCAATTACTAAAGCTGCACCAACTATGTCTTCTGTATTTCTGCCTGCTTTATAGTCTTGATATTGTTTGGTTGTTATTGAGTTGTTATGAAAAAGAAGCTCCATATACTCGTCTCGTTCAGCTTTACTTGCTTGTCCTGACTTTACTTTTTGGCTTAGAAAAAGTAGTCGTTGATAGTTCATTCCACTCATTTCTTTGCCTTTTTATCTTTTAAAACTTCGAACAGGTCTGGAAGATGATCAAGTACCTGCTTCTGGAATTGGTCGATAATTTGCTGTTGATTTTCATCCTTGCCCTTCAATCGCTCGATTTCTAATTCCAAACTTTTTATATCGTCTTTCAGTTTTTCCTTAGTTAACTGAATTTTGTCACTGAGGTTGTGTTTAGTCGTGAGAAATGTCGCAACTCCTGTCAAGATAATTATTCCAACATAGATAACATCTCTCAAACTTAATGGATCCATACGTCTATTTTTTTCATTTTATTTGTCTTTTAATATACCTAATATAGTAGGATGAAAATGCTCTTGCTCTGTACCAAACAATTGCAGTAAGCCCAATTTCCCAAGCGTTGTAATTACAGTGAAATAGTCGATAAATAATTGACGTAATCAAGCAGATAAAAACCCCTTTAAATAAATCGCTCATCACTTGATAGTATTCAGCTTTTTCATATTTGTTATCAGCGATAAGTTTGTCGCAGACTTTTAAAAACTCACAGTCTTCTATCTCATTTGATTTTTTTAGTCCTTGATTACGATATCCAAACAACAAGTATGTATAAGCTTTCCAAAACCAATTACTTTTTTTGATTTCTCTCTTTTTTATTGGTCGGTAAAGAATGTTGTTAAGAAGAATGTCGTCAACTCCCATTACTAGGTGTCCGATAAAATAAAAGACCGGCACAAAAATTATGGTGGCAAAATCTGAAAAGTCTTTAAGTCCGTTCAAAGCTGATTTGACCAAAGCCGGCTCATAAGTATAAAAAATTATAGATGCCGTAAGTCCTACAAGTGAGTAGACTAAAAAATCTCGTATTGTGAATTTGTCTGTCATTTTAAATTATGCCCTAACGTTTTGCGCATATGGTTTGTGGCGAAGTTAATAATCCTTATAGTTTCAGCCT
>JAIUMH010000176.1 GCA_022565635.1 Flavobacteriaceae bacterium
ATTAGAAGGAGTTTCTGGTGTTGATGTAAATGTAGAAAATAGCGAAGTTAATTTTGAATTAGCGTCTCAAAACTTACTAGAAAAAGTACAAAAGCAACTTAAAAAAATTGGTTATCCTGTAGTTGGTGAAGCAAATTCACTAACCAGTAAAGCAAAATCATTTATTAGCTGTGCATCAGGTAAAATGAACCAATAGTTATTTAACCTAAAATTTATACGTATGATTATTAAACAATATAACGATGAACCTTTAGCTCATTATTCTTACGCCATTATTAGCGAAGGAAAAATGGCATTGGTAGATCCATCAAGAGATCCATCTCCTTATTACCAATTAGCTGAAGAGCATAATGCAAAAATTGTGGCCGTTTTTGAAACCCACCCACATGCTGATTTTGTGAGTTCTCACTTGCAAGTTCACAAAGAAACAGGAGCTACAATTTATGTGAGTAAGATGGTAGGAGCTGATTATCCACATAACACCTTTGATGAAGGTGATGAGTTTGAATTAGGTAAAGTAAAAATTAAAGGTATTCATACGCCAGGGCATTCTCCTGACGGAATTACGTATTATGCCCAAGATAATGAATCTGGTGACCAAGCCATGTTTACTGGAGACACACTTTTTATAGGCGATGTTGGTCGTCCAGACTTACGTGAAAAGGCAGGAAACATGAAAGCTAAACGAAAAGAGTTAGCTGAAATGATGTATGACACCATTCAAAATAAATTCTCAGGCTATGATGATGAAGTGCTCATTTATCCAGCCCATGGAGCAGGAAGCCTATGTGGTAAAAATATGAGTGATGCAGCCAGTTCTACTTTAGGAAATGAACGCAACGGAAACTGGGCTTTTCTTGCCAAATCTAAAGAAGATTTTGTGAAAGAAATTTTAAGTGACCAACCATTTATTCCTTCGTATTTTGGATATAATGTAGAAATTAACAAACGCGGTGCTCAAAATTATGAGTTAGCAAAAGCAGAGGTTCCTACACAGTTAAATGTGAAGTCTGTTGAAAAAGATTACCTTGTTGTAGATACTAGAGATGAAGCTGCATTCAAAAAAGGACATCTACCGGGAAGCATCAACATTATGGGCAGAAATCAAGAAGACAAAATTGAAACTTGGTTAGGATCTATTGTGCAACCCGAAGAGAAATTTTACTTGGTGGTAAATAGTTATTCAGATCGAGACCGATTGCTAAGTAGAATTGCTAAAATTGGCTACGAAACTCAAATTTTATCAGTTATTGTATTAGCCAATGATGCTGCAACTGTTCAGCAAGAAAAATTAAACCTTGAAGATTTTAAATCGAATAAAGATAATTATACCATTGTTGATATTAGAAATATTTCTGAACATACGAATGACCCTAAATTTGATAAAGCTAAAAACCACCCGCTTAATGAACTAAGGGATTCGGCTGAAACAATAGACAAAACCAAACCCGTAGTTGTTCACTGTGCAGGAGGTTACCGTAGCGCAGCTGGAACAAGTATAGTGAAATCAATAATTGGCGATAAAACTAAAGTTTATGATTTAAGTACAGCCATTGAAGATTTTTAAGTCACTTTAAATCTTGAAAGTTTTTAAAGAACTCTTGTTCAAATAAAAAAACCGCCTCAAATGAGGCGGTTTTTTATTAAAACTAGGACTAATTCTAATTTTAATTAAAGGTATACCTCACTCCTACCTGCATTCTCCAAGCATCAATCACATTGGTAGAGCTTCTAAAAGTTTCTGAAGGAAAATCTGTGGTTCCTCCAACGGTATTTAAACGATATACAGGTTGATTATCTTCATTCACACCTCTGTATCCAAGTAAATTTCTTTGGAAAGCAAATTTTGGAACTCCCCAATCTGAATTCAGCATATTTCCAAAATTCAAAATATCTATGGAAAGTTGAAGCTTATTTTTACTGTTTTGAGTTAGATTAATGTCTTGCGTTAAACGAATATCAAAACGATGTACCCAAGGTCGTAAAGCTCCATTTCTTTCGGCGATGCTACCTCGGTTGCTACTTAAATAAGAATCTTGATCAATATAAGCATCTAATGTTTGTTGCTGAAATTCTTCAGTAATTAAAACATCTTCACCGTCAATTTCTAAGGTAAATTCTTCAAAATTGAGCTCTGAAGCATTGTTTGGAATGTACATTAAACGGTCAGCCTGATCTCCAAAATTACCAGAATAAGTATAACTAAACCTACCTGCATTGCTGCCTTGGTAAAACATAGAGATTGTGGTTCCTTCATGCTGATAAGCTACATTGGCAATTACACGGTGCGGAATGTCAAAAGCAGAAAAGCTTAACTCAGGGCTGTTTCTATTTTCTCTTACTACCGAAGGCCATAAAGAATTAGCCTGACTTCCACGTCCAGCATCCAAATCTCTTGAACGTGAATGTGTATAAGCTGCCATAGCATAAAATCCATTATCAAATTGTTTAGACAATTGAGCGGTAATAGAATAATAATCAGCTTTTTTATCTGCATTTGTTAAGTAAAAAACATTATCAAAATCAGGGTCATTTGAGTAGCCACCTGTTTCCGCTAGTGCTTCGTCTGTCCAAAAAGGACGTTGATCTGGACCATCAAAAACTGCATCTGGATCTCTTAAAACTGCGTTGTAAGCAAAAGGTGTTGTTACATCTTGCGAATAGATGAACTCTAAAGTTCCATTAATTCCAAATGGTAATTGTTGATCAACTGCTAAATTTGAACGCCATACTTGAGGGAGTTTAAAGTTCCTATCCGTTACATTCAACTCATTAGATAAAGTTTGCTCAGGATTTTCTGGATTTCCAAAACTTACATCTGGATCAAAAACCCAGTCATCACCAAATTCGGCGGCTAAATCTTCTCCCGCTAAACCACGTAATCCTCTAACAACTCCAGAACCGTTTACTTGGTTAGACAACCATACAAAGGGCAAACGACCGGAAAAAATACCTGTTCCTCCTCTCAATTGAGTTTTTCCTTCTCCATTTACATCCCAGTTAAAGCCCACTCTTGGAGACCATAAAGGATTTACACTTGGAAACTGACTAACATCTGGTGTAAAAGTATTTCCATTTTGATTTTGGAAGCCCCAGTTTTCAGCGATAAACTCATCGCTATTTGGGTTTCTTCTTCTATCAATTAAATCATCTAATAATTGGTTTCTTGGTATGGGGGTGTCATAAAATGGTAAATCTACCCTTAAGCCTGCGGTTAATTTTAAATCATCTGTAACATTCCATTCATCTTGAATGTAAATACCTAATTGACTAAATTGAGTCTCATCTGTTGGCGGATTTAAAGATCCATCTAGTGCAAAACTTGTTGCAAAAGCATCTGGTAGAGCTCCTGGAATACGGTTAATAATAGCATCTTCAAAAGCTTGATAAGTGTTAAAACGATAAAACCCGTTGAAAACAGGGTTAAATGCATTATCAAAAGTCATTCGTTCAAAATTGGCACCCACTGTTAATTTGTGGTTATCAAGGTAGTAAGAAAAGTCGTTAGTAATATTAAATACACGATTTTCAAGTAAATTTCCTACAGAATATAACTCGTTCCCTAGAGAGAAATAATACAAAGGATCACCAGCAGGTCCAGGTTCTAATACTTCAATAAAAGGAAAAGCTTGCCCACCTGGGATACCTCGTTTAGGATCTTCTATATTAGTAAAACCAACATTTAATTGGTTGGACATGTTAGCGCCAATATTTGAAGTAAGTTCAGCAACTAAAGAGGTAACGTCTCTATCGTTGGTGTAATTAGTGTTGGCAAAATTCATAGCCTCTATACCTGTTCTACTGGTGTTTCTGTAGCGAGGAAAAACACCGGATGGTCGAATTGAGTTTCCATTGGTTGGTACATCGTTAAAACTGGTATATTTATTATACCTCAACATAAATTTATGTTCATTATTGATGTTCCAATCTAAGCGTGCATTAAAACGCGTTTGTTCTGCACCAAAGCTATAGCCTTCAAAAGGTCCAGTTTCATAACCATAAATATCACGCATATTGTTCCTCACATCAGTAAGTAAATTAAATGGAACTCTGGATATGGTTTGTTGGTCTGGTGTTTCGCCATCACGCAATGAACGTTTATTAAAACTTGGTACTAATTCTTCTTCTTCTTCGTAAGAAACAAAAAAGAAAAGTTTGTCTTTAATGATGGGACCTCCAAGCGTAAAACCGTAAATTTCATTTTTGGCATCTTCTCTGTTCAATCGTAAATCTCCCAGCGCATCTCCTGTCATTTGGTCATTTCTTAGCAAATAATAAACGCTACCCTTAAACTCATTAGTTCCAGATTTAGTAACAGCATTTACAGAAGCACCTGTAAAACCAGCGGTTCTTACATCATAAGGAGCTAAATTAACTTGTACTTCTTCAATAGCATCTAAAGAAACGGGATTTCCTCCAGCAAATTGCGCAGAACCCAAACCGAAATTATTATTGTAGATATTACCATCAATGGTGTAATTGTTAAAACGACTATTGGTTCCTGCAAAAGAGGTTCCATTAGATTGGGGTGTTAAACGTGTAAAATCGTTAATGCTTCTTTCAATGGTTGGAAGAGCATCAATTTGTTTTCTAGATAAGTTGGTTGAAGCCCCCGTTTTGGTTGGATCTGCAATACCTTTTATTGAGGAAACAATCACAGCATCTAGTGTTTCTCCAGCAATCATCTTAGCCTTCAAATTGTAACCTTGCCCTAGACCAAGGTTAATGTTGCTATAGGTTCTAGTTTCAAAACCTACATACGAAATTTCAACCGTGTAAGGTCCTCCTACCCTGACGTTTGGAAAGAAAAATCGTCCGTCAAAATTGGTAACCGTTTGGTAGGTTGTTCCTGAAGGAGTGTGTGTAGCTTTGACTTCTGCCTCCGGAAGTGGAACATCATTATCATCCACTACAGACCCCTGCATGCTTGAGGTGGTTACCCCTTGTGCAAAAACAGCGCTACATGCAAAAAGCATTAAAATAAGTAAATAATTATTCATTTGTTTGTTTTTTGATTTCAGAACAAAAATAAATTAGAAAGCAAAGATTAGGATTAGCTAAATTTTAATTTGATTTTAA
>JAIUMH010000177.1 GCA_022565635.1 Flavobacteriaceae bacterium
AACTTTTAAACAATTACCAAATAAAATTGAAATTATATTTTCGTTATCCTTACACCATATTTCTGTGAACTTTCTCCCACTTTCGGGACGGCAAAAATACTACCTTTTTTAGTCACCTTCCAACTAATTTAATGAAAATGTTTGAAAAAATTTTTAAAGCTTTGAATAAGTGACAATTGAAATTACACTTGCTGAAATGGATACTGTATTAAACTACTATTCGTCCTTGCATACATTCAATTTTTAACCAATTTCTTTGTTGCTCTGTTGGTAATATTATTGCAAAGGACACATTACTATTTTCTAATGTTCAGCTCTTTGTTTGGTTACTTCAAATGCCATTTATTCACTTTAAAGAATAAAAAAACTTGTTGCATTTCAAGGAAATTCAGCCAATAATCAAAATATTCGCTTTTAAAAATAGTATTTGGGTAACTAAAATTTCATTTCAATAACACCAATAAAATTAGGTATAAAATAGGGATCCCTTCCACCCATAAAGAAGCATAGTATCTGTTTTGGTACACCTTACTGAACCTAATGAATAAAAAAACAATACAAGCAATCAATACATATATATATAGGTAGTTTTTTTCAAGGAGAAAAAAATTAAATACACCACCTACTAAAAGCATTACACCTCCAATCCATTTGGTTGACTGAATCCCGACAACTTGAGGTAGGGTTTTTACAGATTTTAAATCAAAACGTATGTCCCTGATTTCAAAAGGAATCATTAAACAAAAGACCAACAAAAAACGTTGCAAGGCATATAGATGGGTTTGTAGAGTTATTTCAGTATAGGTTTCAACAAAAGGGATATAAACACTAACCCCAGACCAAACTAACGCAATGACAACAACTTTTAAGAGAGGAATTGACCTTAAGTTTTTGGCTTTAAAAAAAACAGGGACGGCGTAAAAAAGGTTGAGCAAACCCAAAGGAACAAGCATAAGCCAAGTAAATTGACTCAATTGCCAACCAAAATAAAGCATCAATATAAAAGCTATAAAAGAAAAAACTTGAATCAATCTCAAGTTTGCGGTTAAACTCCTATGATGCAATTGAGCAATGCCAGCATATTTCACAAAGTTATAACCCGTTATTGAAGCAAAAAAAAGGAAAAACACTAAATGAGTTGGTAAATACAAGGCAGTTTCAATAGCCGTAATATACGTAAAAGCAACCACAGCTAGTGCTACGTGAATGCTTGAATTAATATAAATAGACACGAGTTTTTTGAAGTGCTTCATTATGTAAATTTTCAAAGTACAATTTTATATAAAACTATCAAAAACAAAGCTTAATAATTTAATATTTAACAAGCCTATGTATTATAAAAACTTATTTTTGCAAAAAATTCAATTTAAGGATATGAACACTGAGTTATTTGCATTACGACACATAGGCCCTAGAAAAGAAGAATTAGCGACTATGTTTGCTTCAATAGGGGTTGAGAACATGGGACAATTAATGTTTGAAACCATTCCCGACGACATTCAATTAGAACGCCCTTTGGCTCTTCCTGAAGCCTTAAGCGAATATGAATTCTCACAACACATCAACCAATTAGCGGAAAAAAATAAAGTTTTTAAATCCTACATTGGTTTAGGTTATCACGAAAGCATCTTACCTGCAGTTATTCAAAGAAACGTATTGGAAAACCCAGGTTGGTACACAGCCTATACACCTTATCAAGCTGAAATAGCCCAAGGCAGATTAGAAGCACTAATCAATTTCCAGACAATGATAAGCGACTTAACTGGAATGGAATTAGCCAATGCTTCTTTGTTAGACGAAGCTACCGCCGCCGCCGAAGCTATGAGTTTGCTTCTAGCAGTGAGAAGTAGAGATAAAAAGAAAGCGAAAGCCAATAAGTTTTTTGTTTCTGAAGAAGTTTTACCACAAACTTTAGCTTTATTAGAAACACGCGCCACTCCAATTGATGTTGAATTAGTGGTTGGAAATCATGAAGAATTTGATTTTTCTGAAGGATTTTTTGGTGCATTAGTTCAGTATCCTGGAAAAACTGGAAAAGTTTATGATTATGAAACTTTCACTAAAAAAGCTATTGAAAACGATATAAAAGTTGCTGTTGCCGCCGATGTTTTGAGCTTAGTAAAATTAGAAGCACCAGGCAACTGGGGGGTTGATGTAGTGGTTGGTACTACGCAACGTTTTGGAATTCCTTTGGGTTATGGAGGCCCTCATGCCGCTTATTTTGCCACGAAAGAAGCTTACAAAAGAAATATTCCTGGTAGAATTATTGGTGTTACCAAAGATATGGATGGTAATCCTTCTATGCGAATGGCCTTACAAACCAGAGAACAACACATTAAACGCGATAAAGCCACATCAAATATTTGTACTGCTCAGGTACTCTTAGCGGTAATGTCTAGTTTTTACGGTGTATACCACGGCCCAAAAGGATTGAAGTATATAGCCAATCAAGTGCATCAAAAAACGGTTCAACTTACAGAAGCTCTTGAAAAATTAGGCTTGTATCAAGAAAATGAACTTTATTTTGATACCATATCTATTAAAACTGAAGCGAAAAAAATTGAACCTATTGCTTTAAAAAACGAAATCAATTTTTATTACCCTGCTGAAGATAGCGTAGTGATTTCTATAAACGAAGCTACTTCTGTTGAGGATATCAATAAAATTGTTGCTGTTTTTGCTGAAGCTGTTGAAAAAGAAACCATCACCATTGGTGATTTAGGCCAGGATGTGATTGAAAAATCAAGTTTACATAGGAAATCTAGCTTCATGACCAATGAAGTTTTTAATAGCTATCATTCTGAAACCTCTTTAATGCGTTACATCAAACGCCTTGAGCGAAAAGATTTAGCGTTGAACCATTCTATGATTTCATTGGGATCATGTACAATGAAGCTAAATGCTGCTTCAGAAATGTTACCATTAAGCAATCCTAAATGGGGAAATATACACCCATTTGTTCCTGTTAATCAAGCTGCAGGTTACCATGAAATGTTGAAAAACTTAGAAGATTATTTAACTGAAATTACAGGTTTTTCTGCTACTTCGCTTCAACCTAATTCGGGTGCACAAGGTGAATTTGCAGGATTAATGGTAATTAGAGCTTATCACTTAGCCAATGGTGATGAACATAGAAATATTTGCTTGGTTCCTTCTTCAGCACATGGAACTAATCCAGCAAGTGCGGTAATGGCCGGCATGAAAGTGGTGGTTGTAAAAGCTACCGAAGAAGGAAATATTGATGTGGAAGACCTGCAAGCAAAAGCTGAAAAATACAGCGAAAATTTAGCTGCTTTAATGGTTACTTATCCTTCTACTCACGGTGTTTTTGAGTCATCAATTAGAACCATTACAAAAACGATACACCAACATGGTGGACAAGTGTATATGGATGGAGCCAATATGAATGCACAAGTAGGTTTAACTAGCCCAGGAAGAATTGGTGCCGATGTTTGTCACTTGAATTTACATAAAACTTTTGCTATTCCTCACGGAGGTGGAGGCCCAGGGGTTGGTCCAATTTGTGTGGCAAAGCAATTGGTTCCGTTTTTGCCTTCTAACCCAGTAATTAAAACTGGAGGTGCTGAGGCTATTTCGGCGATTTCTGCTGCGCCATGGGGTTCTTCATTGGTTTGTTTAATTTCTTATGCGTATATTAGAATGTTAGGCGAAAAAGGCTTAACCTCATCTACCGAGCATGCCATCTTAAATGCAAATTATATCAAAGCTAGATTAAACGATTACTATCCTACTTTATACTCTGGTGAAAAAGGAAGAGCTGCACATGAAATGATTATTGATTGTAGAGCTTTTAAAGAAAAAGGCATTGAAGTAAAAGATATAGCTAAACGTTTAATTGATTACGGCTTCCACTCGCCTACCGTTTCTTTTCCTGTGGCTGGAACCATGATGATTGAACCTACTGAAAGCGAAGGTAAAGCTGAGTTAGATCGTTTTTGTGATACGATGATTGCCATACGAAAAGAAATAGAAGAATGCGATAAATCTGATCCGAATAATGTTTTGATGAATGCACCTCATACCTTAGCTATGATTACAGCTGACGAATGGTCTTTTCCTTATTCGAGACAAAAAGCGGCCTTTCCTCTTCCATTTGTAGCGGCTAATAAATTCTGGCCATCTACGAGAAGAGTTGATGAAGCTTATGGAGATAGAAATTTAATGTGTTCTTGTGAGCCTCTTGAAAATTACATGACTGAAACAGAAAGTTAATTTTTTTTTCTGAAATTATAATCGAACTCTACTTTATTCAACTATTGAACTAAAGTAGAGTTTTTTTTTGGAGGACAATCTACCCCAAGCTAAACAGAGATAAATAAATTTTTTTTTTGTTTCTCTTCAAAGTAAAATTGGAATTCAAGTCTTGCGTTAGTGATAGTAGTGGAAATCCCGCACAAATTGTAATTTTATTTTCTTGGTTTGACAAAGCGACCGGTAGGAAGCTCTTGCTCAAAACTTAGAAAATAAAGTACAATGCGGAGGAATTGAAACGGATAGCACGTTAAAACGCCCAAAATCTAAAAAAATACGCGTACAAAAGGCATCCATGCTTCTGGATAAATGTTTCGGTTTTCATTGAAAAGAACATTGTAACGAATTCCTGCAATCACGTTTCCGGAGCGGTAGCCAAAGCCTAAAAAAAGTGCGGTATTCCAGAAACGGTTTCGTTGGTCTTGTAGGGCATGGATTTCTTGGTTGACGTACATTTGTTCAAGTTCGGCAGAGAGTTGTAGTTCTGGAGTGGGGTTGACAAATTGAATTAAACTTGCGCCGTAAAGTTGTGTGGTGAAGCGGTTTCTGAAACTCATGTAGGAATATTGCGCTCCCACCCCTGTTGCTAACCAATTATTCATGTTGTAAACGGCCATTGGCGAAATGCTGACATTGGTAAAATTAGATCCAAAATTGAGGCCAGCTCCACCTCCAAAATCTACTTTTTCCCAGAAGTCATTTGCCCCATTGAAGTCTTGTGCTTGAGTGGAAAATGATGAAATGAAAAGAAATATAAGAAAACATGTTTTTATT
>JAIUMH010000178.1 GCA_022565635.1 Flavobacteriaceae bacterium
AGACATGAAAAACATATCCAAAATATCCAAATACAAAGATAAGTTTTTCATGAGACGAGAACGTAAATTAAAGCTAAAAAAATAGCTTTTAAACGAAGAACAACCTTCATGTTGTAAAACTGTACAAAAAAACTTATTTTTAAAATTTAGAAAAATGAAAAATTTATTTTTAGCTTTAGCTTTTATTTTGACATGTAGCTTTGTGTTTGCAAATGATAATGAATACTTTAACGCAGAAATCACTATCAACGAAAACATTCAGAATGGAGGTAGTAATTACACCCTTATTTTTAAAAATATTGAGGATTTTAATGCTTTTGATGCAAATCAACTTCAATTTGATTGTTTTTTTTGTACAACTGATATCTCTTTAACTGTAAGTGTGGGAGCAGGAAAAACTTATGCTTCTGTAACTATTACAGCAAAAGATGTGCCTTGTGATGAAGTTGGTTCAAAAATTAAAGATTTAAGAGACCAAGCAAAAAGTGCTCTAAAAAAGGAAAGAACTATAGAAAAGAAATAATAACCATCGCAGTCTATTAGTTTAGACTGCCTTTAATAAACTGTCTATGAAAGCAATATTTTACTTTGTGTTATTAATCTTTGTAAATCATCAATCCTTTTCACAAAATAATACTTATGTTTTAGCTGAATATGATTACACCAACGGTAATATGGACTTATTTCAAAAAGTTAAATTGTTTGCAGGGCCTAAAGATTCTTATTCAGAATTTTTTAATTATAGTACAAAGAACGATACACAACAAATTATTGAAGATGAAAACCATATTCACATACAAAAAGAAATTCAGGATACCATTGGAGAACAATACTATTTAAAAAAGGATGAGATTATCTTTCGAGATTATATTTTTAAGGACGGTGAACTGAAAGCTGTAATTGTAAGTGAAAAGATGCCAAAGTTTGATTGGATTTTTAAACCTGATACATTAAGGATTAATAAATATTTATGTAATCGAGCAAAATTAGATTTTAGAGGTCGTCAATACAACTTCTGGTATACAACTGAAATACCAACAAAATTTGGACCTTGGAAATTTTACGGATTACCTGGCTTAATTGTAAAAGTTGAAACAGATGATAAAGCTATAAAATTTGAATTAACAAAAATTGAGTTTACAAATAAAAATAATATAGTTGTGCCTGATTCAGGAAAAAAAATTTCTTTCCTGGAATATGCTAACTATAAACAAAAATTTTCAGAAAACTTAATCAAAGAGCTAAGAGCACAACTACCGAGGGGCGTTTCTGTTGATTTAAATACAACTGAAGAAAGAGGATTAGAATTAAATTACAATTAAAAAAATAAATTGCGTTATTGATTTTAAGTAACTTGTAACTGGCTTTTTATCCATGTTCAAATCTAAAAATATATAAAAAACTTTATAATTTATTTCCTTGCTTTATGTCCATTTTTTGTTTTCTCTCAGAATAAAATTTTAGCTAGCTATTTAGAGACTGGCCTTAAATTTCAAAAGAATGTTATTTTAATGATAGACGGTAATCATGTAAAATTAAGTTTTGGCACTTCAAAGTTAATAGAGGGTGAATATGCTACTAAGTTACAGGATGATGTGTCTATTAGTATTATAAGTGAACCTGAAGAAACTAATAATAATTGGTTTGTTGATTTAGACAGTAATAGGATTAAAAAATCTGTATTTTCAAAACAAAAACACTTTAAAGTAATTGATAATTTACCCAACTACAATTGGCAAATAACCAATGAAAAGGACAAATTTGGAGAGTATGAAATAATAAAAGCCACCACCACCTTTAGAGGACGTAATTTTATAGCTTGGTTTGCCCCAAGTATTCCCGTTACTTATGGACCTTGGAAGTTGCATGGTTTACCTGGGCTTATCTTAAAATTGTATGATGAAGAAAAGCAGTTTAAATGGACGCTACAATCATTAAACTTAAACCCGCAATTTGAAAAAACAGCTTTTGAAATGCCAGTTTACCCTAATGAAGTTGAAATGACCTATAAGGAGTCATTACAAATGTTAGAAAAAGAACAATTAGAAAAGCAAAAGAGGCAAAACACTAAATTAATGGGAAGAGGACGACGATTTGAAGTTAAAAATAATACAGATTTAAGACTTGAAAAAGTTTATGAATGGGAAGAGGAAGAAAAATAATGTAACCTAATTGAAAACTCCAATCTACACATATTTGATAATTTTTTGCTTAGCTAGTTTTTTTAGCTTTGCCCAAACTACAATCAACGGAAAGGTTACCGATAGCATTGGTAAGCCTATTGCTTATGCTAATGTTATTCTTCAAACCAAACAACAAAAAAACATTATAAGCTTTACCAGTACAAAACAAGACGGAAGCTTTAGTTTGGAAACCGAAGAAGAAGGAGAGTATCTGCTTGCTTTTACCTCTTTGGGGTACACTAAAAAAGAGGTAGAAATAACTTTACCAAGTGCAAATCCTTTACAACTAGAAGTAAGTCTAAACGAAGAGCAAATGCAATTAGATGAAGTGATTATTACTTCAGAAAACCCCATACAAACCAAAAAAGATAGCGTTATTTTTGATGCCGATAGCTTTAAGCGTGGAGACGAAGTAGTAGTTGAAGACCTACTCAAAAACCTGCCAGGGGTAAATGTAGAAAGTGATGGCACTATAAAAGTGGGTGATCGTGAAATTGAACGCCTGATGGTAGATGGCGATGATTTGTTTGAAAAAGGCTATAAGGTTTTAAGTAAAAATATGACTTCTGATGCGGTAGATAAAATTGAAATTTATGACAAATACTCGCTTAATAAATTACTAAAAGGAATAGAAGAAAGTGACCGCGTGGCTATGAATATTCAGCTGAAAGAAGATTACAAACAAGAATGGTTTGGTAATGCCGATTTAGGAGCGGGTGGTTTTGACCAATTGTATCATAGAAACCGAGTTAATTTGATGTCTTTTGGTAAAAAAAGCAAGTACTACTTCCTAGGTAACACCAACAATATTGGTATTGATGCTATTGGTGATGTAAGCCAAATGATACGCCCCTTGCGCTATGACCAACCCGGAAGTGTTGGTGATGGAGAGAGCGCAAAGTCTTTGTTAGGACTAAGTACAGATGTGCCTCAGTTAAAAAGAGAACGCACCAATTTTAATGATGCAAAATTAGCTTCAATTAATGCTATTCATAATTTAAATGACCAAATGAAAATAAGAACAGTAGGTTTTTTTAATTGGGATAATCAAGATTTCTTTAGAAATTCAACTACAGACTTTCTTTTAGACGACCAAAACTTTACCAACACAGAAGATTTTTCTATGAATAAACGCAAATTTATTGGCTTTGGTAAAATTGATTATACTTATGATATAGCCGATAACAAAATGCTAGAATATACAGGAGCGGTTAATTTTAGTGATAATTCTACTTTAAGTAATTTAGTTTTTAATAGCAATTCCACTATTGAATCGCTTGAAGAAGACAACCAACTTATTGATCAAAAAGTACTTTATACACACAAACTAAATGAACAAAAAGTATTTTTACTAAGCGGTAGGTACCTAAATGAAGAAAGTCCACAGGCTTATGTCAATAACCAATTTCTTTTTGGAGATTTGTTTGAAAATGCAGAAGATACCGAGTCTGTTGGGCAGTTGAGCAAAAATAAAATGCAATTTTTTGGAGTTGAAGCGGAGTATAAAAACCGAAAAAAAAGCAAAGATTTATTTGAAGCTGTTCTTGGAGCTACGCATAGAGAAGACCGTTTAAATTCAACTTTTCAGCTTTTTGACCAAGATAATAACACCACTGAACCAAACGGATTTCAGAATTTAACCCAGTACCAAGTCACGGATATTTACGCCAAAGGGAAATACTTGTATAAAGCCAAACAAAATTTAAACCTTAGCTTAAACTTAGACGGTCACCAATTAATAAATCGCCTTAATCAGTTAGAAGGCCAAACGCAAAACCAAGATTTCTTTTATTTACAACCTAAACTTAATATGAGGTGGGAGTTAAACCCAAAAAACACCTTTATAGCAAATTACATCTATTCTACCAATAATGCTTCAATTATAGACCTATATCAAAACAATATTTTAACCAGTTTTAGAGGCTTCAATAGAGGAATAGACCAACCCACTCAATTAAATGCTTCAAGTTATATGTTGATGTATAGATTAGGAAATTTTGGCGACCGTTTTTTTGCTAACTTTTCAGCTAACTATATACAAAATCACGATTTTTTCTCCAGTCAATCCTTTATTCAACAAGATTTTCAAGTCAATGAAAAAATACTTATTCAAGACCAAGAATTACTCAATTTAAACGCACAGATTGATCGCTATTTTAAAGCCATTTCAAGCAATGTAAAACTAAAGCTTAATTACAGTGAAACTAACTTTATCAATTTTGTAAATCAATCAGGAGCTAGAGAGGTAGATAATAAAATGTATAACTTTGGTATAGAAATGCGTTCTGGGTTTTTAGGTGGATTTAACTACCATATTGGTACAGAATTTAGGGTAAGTCAAGTAGAAGTAACACAAGACGGTTTTTCCAACAGCTTTAGTAACACAGATAATTTTAGTTTTTTAGACTTAACTTACGTTTTTTCAGAACAATTTAATGTATCGCTTAATACTGAATTATACTATTTTGGAAACATAGAAAGCGGTAACAGAGATTATTATTTTTCTGATTTTAACGCCCGTTATATCACCAAAAGTAAGAATATAACCTACGGCTTAAGTTTTAGAAACCTATTTAACACCCAGACTTTTAGAAATTTCTCTATCTCAGATATTAACACTACAACAACAAGTTATCGCTTGCTTCCAAGAATTTTATTAATACATGTAGATTTTAGGTTTTAAACCGAAGGCTAAAACAATCAAAATAAAATTTTCATTTTCTTAAGACGATGTGCTGAGTTTAGTCGAAGTAGATAAAGAAAATTTTTATTATAACAAGTAATTTGTTTTTTTGGTTTCCTCCCTAGAGGCGATGTGCTGAGTTTAATCGAAGTAGA
>JAIUMH010000179.1 GCA_022565635.1 Flavobacteriaceae bacterium
GCTCGAACTTGAAACAAGAACAGCTCGAGTTCCATATAATAACTAATTTGTAATTTGTACATTTTTATGAGAATGCTCGTTCCGGCACTTGAAACAAAAACGATTGTTCAGCTTCGAGCGGAGTCGAGAAGTAGCTTCGAGCTTGCCAGTACTGAGCGATAGTCGAAGTATCGAGAAGTAGCTTCGAGTTTGCTAGTACTGAGCCCCTGCATTCGTCGGGATAAACTTCGTCGAAGTAACGAGAAGTAGCTTCGAGCCTTTAGTCACAGCTCAAGACAAGCTAAGACGAGAAGTAGCTTCGAGCTTGTCAGTGCTGAGCCTTCCATTCATTGGGATTATCTCTGAGTTGTTCAGCTTCGAGCCTTTCGTCACAGCTCAAGACAAGCTAAGACGAGAAGTAGTTTCGAGCTATTTTATACTGAGTACTCCATTCGTAAAGATAATCCCCGTTATTTTTTGGTTCGAGCGAAGACGAGAACACACACACAAACATCAAAATATAAACACCATGTGCGGTATATCCGGAATTATAGGCCCGAAAGCCACAAGAAAAAACATTCATTTAATGACTGAAGCAATGCTTCATCGAGGCAATGACAATATTGGTCATTTTGTTGATGAGGAAGTTGCTTTGGGACATAATCGACTTTCTATTATCGATTTAAACGAAGGAGCTAATCAACCCTTTCGTAAAAATGAAAATCCTTGGGTTTTAGTGTTTAATGGCGAAATATACAACTACCTCGAAATCAAGGAAGAATTAGTCAAGATAGGACGAAGTTTTGCTACCCATTCAGACACCGAAGTTTTGTACGAAGCTTTTTCAGAATGGGGAGAAGACTGCTTAGATAAGCTAAATGGCATGTTTGCCTTTGCTTTTTGGAATTCAGAAACTAAAGAATTGTTTGTTGCTCGAGATCGGTTTGGTGTCAAACCTTTGTATTATTATCAGGATGAAGAAAATTTCATTTTTGCCAGTGAAATAAAATCTATAAAAAAAGTAGTGGAAACCACTATAAACCAAAAAGTACTTGTCAATTACATAGCTTTCGGAAGTTATGGTATGCCTGATGAATCTTTTTTTGAAAAAATTAATCAATTACCGGGAGGCTACTTGCTAAGGTTAAAAGATAATAAGCTTGAAACTAAACAATGGTATGATTTTGTAACTCGAACAACTAAAAAAATAAAAGAGCTTCAACAGGTTACCGAAAACCAAGCTAAAGAAGCTTACAAATTACTACTTCACGATAGCATAAGCTTACGTTTTAGAGCAGATGTTCCCGTTGGATTTACTTTGAGTGGAGGAGTAGATTCTTCTTTATTATTAGCTTTGGTAAATCAACGCGAAGAAGCAAAAGACATCAAAGCCTTCACCTTTTACACCGATGATGAGCGTTACGACGAGCTACCTTGGGTAGAACAAATGATAGCTAAAACAGAAACGCAATTAGAAAAAGTACGTTTAACATCAGACGAAGTAGACAAGCGCCACCACCAACTAAGTAAAATTCAAGATGAACCTTACGGAGGCATTCCCACCATTGCTTACGCAAAAGTCTTTGAAACAATGGCGAAGCAAGGCATCAAAGTAATCTTAGACGGACAAGGCATGGATGAAGCTTGGGCAGGCTACGATTACTACCAAAATAATTCCACTAACACCATTCAAGGACAAAGCAATGAAAGTCCGTTTAAAACCAATGTTTTAGTTCCATCTTTGTTAGACAAAGCAGAAAAGCCAACATATCCAAAGCCCTTTACAGACGACTTGTTAAACAAACAATACCGTGACTTGTTTTATACTAAGATTCCTCGCGCTTTACGTTTCAACGATCGAGTATCTATGGCATCAACAACAGAGTTGCGCGAACCTTTTTTAGATTATCGTTTGGTAGAGTATGCATTTTCACTTCCCGTACATTTTAAAATAAAAAATGGCCAAGGAAAATACCTACTGCGTGAAATTTTAAAAGAGTACAGTCAAAATGTAGCCTTCGCCCCCAAAAGACCACTCCAAACCCCTCAACGCGAGTGGTTGGCAGGTAGCTTATGTTTTATGGTGGTTGATGCTATTAATCAACTTGAAAAAAGTAGTTTTGCGGACTGTTTACATATAGAAGCCATGAAAAAAGAATACCTAGACTACCAAAATGGTCAACAAGATTCAAGTTTTCATTTGTGGCAATGGGTAAGTATAAGTGAATTAGTGAAACATGGATAAAAATATTTTAGTAATTCTTCCAGATGGAGTTGGACTTAAAAATTTCGGTTTTTCTAACTTTGTTTCATTACTTGATGAACGAAAAATAAATGTCACTTTTTGGAACAGTACACCTTTTGATTTAGAAAAATTAAATTTTAATTCCATAAACCTCTCTAAAGAAATACCTCCAAAAACAGATCTATTAAAACGTGCTAAAATTGATATTGAATTAGATTGCTTTTCTAATAAATTTAATGATGATGTATATGCATCATACAAATTCCCGTCAGTACCAAGGGGTATCAAATCACAAATAAAAAACAAGCTATTTAATTATTACAAAATTAAATACAAAGGAAAAGTAAATCGTATTCAGGATGCAATTGATAGTAGTATAATTAAATCTGATGCCTACTCCACAGCCTTGAAAATTTTACAAAAAGAGAAGCCCGATTTGGTGTTTTGCACTAATCAGAGAGCATCAAATGCAATTGCACCAATACTTGCAGCTCAATCTTTGAATATACCAACTGCATGTTTTATATTTTCATGGGACAACCTACCTAAAGCCACAAAAATAATTGACACAAATTTTTATTTTGTGTGGAGTGATTTTATGAAAAAAGAACTTGTAAAATACTATCCTGAAATTGATGTGGAGCAAATTAAAGTTGTAGGTACTCCACAATTTGAGCCCCATTTTCAGCTACAAGAACGCGATGTTGAAAAGTTTTATACGAAATATCAAATTTGTCATGAAACTACCTATATTTTGTTTTCTGGGGATGACATAACAACAAGTCCTAAAGACGAAGAATACCTTGAGGCGGTATGTGAAGCGGTTACTAAATTAAATGTAAATTCAAAATTAAAATTAAATGTATTATTCAGACCATGTCCTGTCGATTTTTCCAATAGATATGATGAAGTGTTGAATAAATATCAATCGATTATCACAGAAATTCAACCCTATTGGGAAAAACAAGGCGATTCATGGAATACTATTTCACCAACCAAGGAAGATGCAATTCTTTTAGCAAACACAATAAATGTTTCAAGCCTTGTTATAAATTTAGGCTCATCTATGGTCTTTGATGCTGTTTGCCATAACAAGCCCACAGCTTATATGAATTTTAATCCAAGAGGGATTGATGTAAAAAGATGGTCAGTAGAAAAAATCTACAACTTTATCCACTTTCAATCCATGCCCAATAAAGATGCGGTAATTTGGTTAAACAATAAAGAAGAAATAGCCGATAAGATTTTGGAAGGGCTAAACAATTCAGAAAAATATGTAACTAATGCAAAAAAGTGGTTTGAAGTAATTAATCAGCAACCAGCCGACAAGGCATCAGAGCGAATAGTAATTGCAATTAATCAAATATTAAGTGATGGAGTATTTTAAATTTGAAATAAGAAATTTGAATTTTTAAATCCAAAATAATTGTGAAAATAGCTTTCTTAACCCCCGAATACCCTCATCCAAAATGCAATCACTCTGCAGGAATCGGGACGAGCATATATAATTTGGGCAACGCACTTGTTCAGCTTGGTCATCAAGTAAAAGTCTTGATATACGGTCAAGATCAAGATGAAGTTTTTGAAGATGAGGGAATAATTATTCATAAAATCAAAAACATCAAAGTAAAGGGATTATCAAGATGGCTCACCCAAAAAAAAATCGAAAAACTCATTAATCAGCTACATAGAGCTAATGAAATTGATGTAGTGGAGTCTATCGATTGGGGGGGAATAACTTCCTTTATACAGCCCAAAAAATGCCCTATTTTGATAAAACTACATGGAAGCGATACCTATTTTTGTAAATTAGAAGGAAGACACCTTAAAAAGAAAAATTACCTTCATGAAAGGAGGGCTTTACAAAAAGCTAATGCACATTTGGCGGTCAGTGATTTTGTAGCGCAAAAGACCAATGTGTTTTTTCAGCTTCATCTAGATTTTACAACAGTATACAATGGTGTTGATTTGGATAAATTCAGCACGCATCAAAACCAACAAACTCCCCATCAGATTCTTTACGTTGGGACGTTAATTCGTAAAAAAGGAGTATTGGACTTAGCATATATCTTTAATGTACTCGTTTCATTCAACCCCAAAGCAAGCTTAGTGCTCATAGGTAGTGATGCAAGTGATGTTTTAACGAATTCTACTTCAACTTGGCAACTAATGCAAGAAATCTTTACACCAGAAGCATTACAACGAGTAAAATACAAAGGAAAAGTACCCTATAATGAAGTTAAACAATACCTAGAAAAAGCCAGTGTATGTGTGTTTCCTTCTTATGCAGAAGCATTTCCAGTGAGTTGGTTAGAAGCCATGGCGATGAAAAAGGCTATTGTTGCTTCCAACATTGGGTGGGCTAAAGAAGCTTTAGAAGATAAAAAAGAAGGATTTTTGGTACATCCTTCAAAACACGAAGAATTTGCTCAAAAAATAGATGTATTACTCAATGATCAAGCATTAAATAAATCCTTTGGTGATAAGGCACACCAAAAAGTTTTAGATCAATTCACCAACGAAAAAATCGCTAAGCTGAATTTGGATTTTTATGAAAAAATAGTACATAGGTGATATTTAATATGTCTCTTTGAACCCCCTGAAAATTTTATGAATTTTATTTAATGGGAAGTGACGTTTATGTTTTGTCTTTCAATCTCTTTTTTATTTGCCCCAACCTAACCCAAGTAAAATAAGCTTGGCTTGATGCTTTCGCATCATTTCACAGGGTAAAGGGAGCAAAAAAGTATCAGAAAAACAAACA
>JAIUMH010000180.1 GCA_022565635.1 Flavobacteriaceae bacterium
ATCTACACTTCCTATAGCTAGGAGTGTAGATTTTCATGCTTATTCTCATATCTTAGATCAACATGATCATCACACTGTTGCTGATTGTGAACACTGTGAAGAATTTGTAGTAATGAATCAATTGGATTTTGATGTGATTCATTTTAATGATTATGAAGTTTTAGAGTTTATTTCCTACAAAGAAACTATACTTACCCAATTATTTTTTAAAGCCTATAAACTCCATCAAGGCGAGTATTATAACAAACCCCCACCTTTTATAGCTTAATTCCAGATTTTTAAAAAAATTAATTGAATTAAGCAATTCTAGATGCGAATTCTACTACTCATTGCTTCAGTAGTGTTTTCTTCTTTTCTTTATGGACAAAATGAAGTTCAGCTAAGGGTTTTAGATGAAGATGACATTCCGCTTTTTGGAGCACACATACATTCTGATTTAGGCAATTCCGTTTCCAACAAAGACGGGGAGACCTCGTTTGAACAGGTGGAAACTGGAAATTACCGCTTTCAAATTTCTTACTTAGGATTTCGGCCTTTAGATACGCTAATTCAAATAGATCAATTACCTACAAAAATTAATCTGATCATGTATTCAGACCAAGAAGAATTAGCTGAAATTTTACTCTCACAAAAAGCCTCTGTAAACATTCAAAATACAGAAAAAATAGATGCTGAATTTATTCAAGATAATTTTGCGGGTTCGCTAGCTAAATCATTAGACCGAATTCCTGGGGTGAATTCTATTGAAATTGGTGCAGGAGCCTCAAAACCTATCATTAGAGGTCTTTCCTTTAATCGCATTGTAGTGGCTGAAAACGGGAGTCGCCATGAAGGTCAGCAGTGGGGAGCCGATCACGGATTGGAAATTGATGCACTCTCTATTGATGAAATTGAGATCGTAAAAAGTGTTGGTGCCATTGAATACGGAACCGATGCCATTGGTGGTGTGGTTCAAATTAAAACCGATGCCACTCCCAAAAAAGAAGGACTTTCTGGTGAATATAGAACTTTTGGAAGAAGCGTAAATCAGTCGCTGGCCAACTCCATTAATCTGAATTATAAAAAAGGTAAATACTTTTTCAAGTTTAGATCTACCATAAGTAGCTATGGCGATTACAACGTTCCTACCGATACCATTACTTATTTAACCGTAAGAATGCCGGTAGAAAACAGACGCTTAATGAATACCGCTGGAAGAGAACGTGATTTTATGATTCAAGGCGGGTATCAATCGGAAGATTTTAAATCGACTTTAACGGTGAGTAACAATTATTTGAAAGCTGGATTTTTTCCCGGTGCTCATGGAGTTCCATCGGTTCTACGCGTAGTAGATGATGGCGACCGAAGAAATATTGATTTCCCATTTCAACGGGTAAACCATCTTAAATTGGTCAATAATAACCAATGGTTTTTTGATAAATCAGATTTGAGTTTGATGCTGAGTTACCAAAATAACAGGCGACAAGAAGAGGCTTTGTTTCATACCCATTATGTGGGTCAACAACCTCCTGAAAATAATCCAAACTTAGAATTGGATTTTAATTTAAACACCTTTGAAGCCAAGACCAAATACGATTATTATTTTAATAGAAGTCATCATTCTACTTTTGGAATTCACACCCAATACCAAGATAATGAAGTAGGGGGGTACAATTTTTTACTGCCCAGTTACCGCCGATTTACCACTGGCGTTTTTGCTATGCATGACTACGATTTTTCTGAAAAATTAGCTTTTCAATTAGGTGTTCGTGGTGATTATGGAAATCTAGAAACCGACCGTTTTTACGATCCACTTTTGTTTAATTTTTTGGTTGACCGAAGGAATTTATCTCCCGAAGAAGCCAACGAATTTGCAGAACGAAGCACGGATACCAATCGAGATTTTTGGAATGCCAATGCCCTTTTTGGATTAGCATATAATCCTTCCAAGAAATGGGAATTTTCAGGAACTTTTGGAACCAATTTTAGATTTCCAACGGCTATTGAATTAGCGGCCAATGGAATTCATCACGGTTCTTTTAGACATGAACAAGGCAATCCCAATTTAAGTGCTGAACGCGGTTTGGTAGCCGATGTAAAAGCAACTTTTAATTGGCCAGAAAAAGATTTCTTAATTAGTTTAAGTCCGTATTGGTATTACTTTGATAATTATATTTTTTTGAGGCCTTCAGGGAGATTTTCTCCTTTACCTCACGGAGGTCAGATTTATGAATATACAGAATCGGGAGCCTTGCTTACAGGTTTTGAAGTTTTTGTGGAGAAGCAATTTTTTTCTAGCTTAACCACAACAGCTTCATTTGAATATTTACAAAATCAGCAGGTAACGGGAAGTTCTTCAAGAGATTTTCCTTTGCCGTTTACTCCACCAATTAATGCTTTTGTTGAAGTAAGTTATGATTTTAATAATTCAAAATCTTGGTTGCAAAATACCCGAGTATTTGCTAATTCAAACCTAGCTTGGAGACAAACCGAAACCGCACAAAACGAAGCAGAAACACCAGGTTATGGAATTTTTGGAGGTGGATTGCAATCCGATTTAAAAATAGGCGATTTCAAAGCTAATTTGATGTTACAAGCCTTTAATATATTCGATAAAAAATACTTTAATCACACCAATTTTTATCGCGCTTTAGAAATCCCAGAAATGGGAAGAAACATACAATTGATGATACGTATTCCTTTTGAATTTAAAAATAGTTAACTAAACAATTGAACCATGAACAAACCAAATTCAACATTTAATTTAAACACTATAAAATTTTTTAAAATGAAGAACAACAAATTTTTTTCAATGCTATTTTTAGTAGCATTAGCTGTATTTACTTACTCTTGTAGTAGTGATGACGATGGGGTTATGGACACCGAAGATCCAATGGTAGTAATTAATTCACCAGGTGAAGAAGATGGTTTTATGCCAGGTGAAGAAATTCACATAGATATAGATTTTTCTGATAATGTAGCGCTTTTATCGTATAAAATCGACATTCACTGGGCAGGTGATGGGCATTCTCATCGTTTAGTTCCTATGCATGACGACCATGACCATGATCATGGAGAGCAGTGGGATTTTGAAGTAACAGGTGAATTGAGTGGAACAGAAGATCACATTCACATGCACGTTGAGGTACCAGAAAATGCCATGCATGGACCTTATCACTTTGGAGTGATTGCTTTAGATGCTGCGGGAAATGAAACAACTGTGTTCAGAGATATTGCTATTGGTGATTATGACTTTGATGACGACCATGATCATGAATTACAAGTAGATGGTTTTGAAATCTTAGACAGAGGCCATAGTCCGCACCAAGTAATATTAGACGCTCATGGTAACCACTGGCATGGAAGTTTTAGTAATGGAATTACGCTTCACGCTACAGACAATGCGCCAATACCAGGCTCAAGCTCTTGGTATGAAAGAGGGCCTGCTGAAAGTGAGCCAGAAGCTGTTTCTTTAGGAGTTAGAGCGTTTGAAAACCATGGTGATCATACGCATGATATCAGCATTCCAGGAATGTACCGTTTAGAAGCAGTACATACGCACAGCGGAGATGAAGATATTTTATACATCTCAGAATCGCATGGAGATCATGTACATTTTGTAGGTTTAGCTGATGGGCATGCCCATATTGTATTTCAGTTAGTAAGACAATCAGACGGAGAAGTAGTTTACACTTCACCAGAATTTGAATTTGAAGTACACGATCACTAAAATTTAAAAAATACGTATCAACAAAAAAGCCAGTTCTTCATAGAGCTGGCTTTTTTGTTGACTTAACTTCATGCCAGAAGTTTGCAATCTTTGCTGTCCGAAGTTTGCAATCTCGCTTTCTTGCTGTCCAAAGCTTGCAACTTCGGACTTACACTGTCTTTCTGTCTGAAGATTCTGTTTTAAATTTCGCTGTCCGAAGTTTGAAACTTCGGACCACTTATCTCTTCTTCTCAGTGTAAGAAGTTTTTAATTTCGGACCACTTTACTTTTAAATACCATGCAACTTTATACTTCATATAATCAATTACCAAATCAATCAAAAAACATAAAAATAGCTTAAATTTTAACATTTTAAAAAAGAACAACTAAAGGATTTTTAACTTAAATTTGACGCGTTAAATACATCCAAATGAAAAACTTGGCTTACTCGTTTACTCGCTTAAACTATCGGCTTATATGTTGTATGCTTAGTTCAGGTTTTTACTTGCCAAAAATGAATTTACTTGGTTTTGTTTTTAAGTTTTAAAAGAAGAAAATGAATTAATCACTTTAAAAAATTAAAAATGAAACTATTTATTTTCCCCCTTATTCTGCTTCTCAGTTTTTCTGTTTTGAATGCGCAGGAAAATGAGTATGAGCAAACCAACCAACGAGGGATTTCAATGGTGAACCAAGAAACCGGTAAAGAAGTATTTATCAAAGAAAATAAGAGAATTAGGATTAAACCTTTTGAAGGGAAAAAAGTAAAGGGGCGATTTAAAATTTATAATCAAGATACTATTTTCGTTAAAAATAATCCTTATAATATTCAGGATTTACAGAAAATTAAGCGAAATCCATTAGTACAAAGTATATTAATTAACGGTACGCTTTATTTTTATGGCTATGGTTTTATTGCCTCTGGTATTTTTTTTGCTTTAATTCCAAACTGCTGTTCTAGCTTAGCTCTTCCTTTAATAGCAATTGGTACGCCTATGGTTGTTGGAGCCATTCTTTCTCCAAATTTACTACGAGGCTATAAACAAGAAAAAGGCTGGACCTATAAAATTCAAATGTGAAAATTTAAGTCTGAGAAGTGGCTTGTTGATTTTTTATGTATGAATAATATTCTAAGGACTCGCCTTCTTGTTTAATACTTCATATTAAATTTTTAAATAATTACAATCAAAATCTTTTCCATATTAAAAAAATATTTAGAGGTGTAAAGATAATTTCTTATATTTGAGTACAAAATATATAGCTATGGA
>JAIUMH010000181.1 GCA_022565635.1 Flavobacteriaceae bacterium
GAAAGCCTCTACTAGGTAGAGACTTCTTGTAGTAAACGTATGAAAAAACATACATTAAATCCAATTACAAAGGTACGTTTTTTCATAGACCTTTTACCACTTTCTATAGAAAGATTGGACTGTTCTTGCAAAATAGAACGTTTTTAAAATAACAAAATTAAAATTTCAAGAAAAATGAAAAAAATAATCTCTTTAACTTTATTTGCTATTATTTGCTTTTGTTCATGTGTTTCAGAGTCTGAAAACGAATTTGAATTTGAACAAAGACCAAATAACGATTTAGTCGCTTTAAATTTGCCTTTTTATACTTCAGATTATGACAGCGAAGACTTACTAGAAGTGAATGAAAACTTCACTTTAGATGGAGAAAATTTTGAAATTCAAGTTGAGTATGATGATCGAAGTGAAAAGTTAGTAAAAATTTCCATTTCTGAATCTTATGTATCATTTACTGGATATACTTTAAACGAGATTGAAGATCAATTTGTTACAAACTTTGATCCGGGTGGAGATGACCCAAAAGAAGATTTGTCTCCACATGCCAGATGTATTGAGGCATGTAATCGATTGTACACAGATGAAGATGGTGAAAAAATTAAAGGTAGAGGTAGGTGTAAAGCAAATTGTTGGGTTGATACCACAATACGACTTATAGATGCTATTACTCCGCTTTAACCAAAAAGTTACGCTTTTTTAAAGAGCGTAACTTTTTTAAAACTTCAACATGAGAAAAATAACTTTCTTCATTCTTTTAATTTTAGTTTTTAGCTCTTGTAGCGGTTTATTAACACGCTATGTAATAAGTAAAGCTGATATACAAAAAGATTTAAAAATTTTAAAAAGTGATTCAACCAATCAAGTTATTGCTTTTATTCCTGTGGTTCACATAGCCAAAGAGCAATATTATTTAGATATACGAAAAGTGGTTGATTCTTTGCGTAATGAAGGCTATAATTTCTATTATGAAAATATGACTCATGATCCTGAGCTTGATTCAGCAAAACAGGTGATTTACGATAAAAAAATACGAAGTATTTTGGGCTACTCAACTGCATTGAATGAAAAAAACAAAAGTCTTCCTAAAGTTTACACTAAAAAAGCTTACATGCTACAAGATTATAATTTAATGGGGTTAAATAAAAATGACACCCATTTGGATATGTTTAAAAGTCAAGTGATTGATTCTATAGAAAAAAACAGAGGTAAAATAAAACTATCATCCTGTGACCTTTCAACCGATTTAATGGAGGAGTATATTTGTGATGCAGAGTACAAACACTTGTTATTTGACCTGACCAACCAATATAGGGATCAATATATAGCTCAAAAAATACTTGAACTTAAGGATGAAAAAATAGCCCTTATTTATGGTAAAATGCATTGGAATTTTATATATGGCTACTTACGTATAAATGACAAAAGTCTTTACTTAGATCATGGCTCTTATTGATTAACCTTTGGTTTGGTTTCTTGATGCTTTAGCGAGTGAAAGTATTAAGTACAAAGTATTAAGATGTTTAGTATTGTTCTCATATTTTTTAAATCGCTTTACGCCTTAGCTACCTAGCTCGCCATTAGGCTGGTTTGCGTGAGTTTTTTAGTTTGGTGGTTTGGGAGTCAATGGCAAAGGGCGGAGTGTTTCAACCTATTTTGAAAGTAATTTCTCTGTGTTCTTTGTGTCTTTGTGGTTGTTAAATGAGAGTTTTTTAGTTTGTTAGTTTGGTGGTTTTTGAGTATGGAAGTAAGGCCGTCTAGTGGATTTGGATTGATTAACTATTTTTAATAAATAAGTTCCTTTAAGAAAAACTAACAAATCCATAATAAACACATCATCTTTTCAGGAAATCTAAATTAATTCAATTAAATTTGGACTTCAAATTTTTAATTATTCAATACATGAATTTTGAATCAACTCAACTTAATCAAGATACCTACCAATCTCTTTTTAAAGCCTTACTAAAACCGCGTTTAATTGAAAACAAAATGCTGGTTTTACTTCGCCAAGGAAAAATTTCAAAATGGTTTGCTGGCATTGGTCAGGAAGCTATTTCTGTAGGATTAACTTCTGTTCTTCAAGAAGACGAATACATCTTACCCATGCACCGAAATCTTGGCGTGTTTACCACTAGAAAAGTACCTTTAGATCGACTTTTTACTCAATGGCAAGGTAAAGCAAGCGGATTCACCAAAGGAAGAGATCGAAGTTTTCACTTTGGAACTCAAGACTATAAAATAGTGGGGATGATTTCTCATTTAGGTCCTCAACTAGGGGTTGCAGACGGAATTGCACTTGCACATCAACTAAAAAAAGAAAAGAAATTAACAGCCGTTTTTACTGGTGAAGGTGGGACAAGTGAAGGCGATTTCCATGAAGCTTTAAATGTGGCTTCAGTTTGGAGTTTACCCGTTTTATTCTGTGTAGAAAACAACGCTTATGGCTTGTCAACACCCACTTCAGAACAATACAATTGCGAGCATATTGCCCACCGAGGAAAAGGCTATGGCATGGAAGCGCATATTATTGACGGAAATAATATTGTTGAAGTCTATGAAAAAGTCAATGAAATCGCCCAATCCGTTCGAGAAAATCCGAGACCAGTTTTATTGGAATTCAAAACCTTTAGAAGGAGAGGTCATGAAGAAGCGAGTGGAACAAAATACGTACCCGATGAGTTGATGAAGCACTGGGAAGAAAAAGATCCGATAGCTAATTTTCAAGATTTTCTGCTGAAAGAAAAACTTATTTCAAAAGAAGAAATTAAAGCTATAGAAAAAGAAATAAAAGTTGAAATTGATGAAAATCTGAAATTGGCTTTTGATGAAGCTCCTATTGAAGCCAACTTAGAAACCGAGTTGAATGACGTTTATCAAGCTTATGAACACGAGGTATTTGAGCCTTCTACTGAAACTTCAGAAAAACGATTTGTTGATGCTATTTCAGATGGACTAAAACAATCCATGCAACAGCATGAAGACTTAGTCGTTATGGGGCAAGATGTAGCCGAATATGGAGGCGTGTTTAAAATTACAGATGGCTTTGTAGAAGAATTCGGAAAAGAACGCGTTAGAAATACCCCCATTTGTGAATCGGCTATTGTTTCTGCCTCAATGGGCTTATCTATTAAAGGAATAAAATCAGTAATGGAGATGCAATTTGGTGATTTTGTGACTTCAGGGTTTAATCCCATAGTAAATTACCTAGCCAAAGTACATTACCGTTGGAATCAAAATGCAGATGTAGTGGTGAGAATGCCTTGTGGCGCTGGAGTAGGAGCGGGACCCTTTCATTCGCAAACCAACGAAGCTTGGTTTACCAAAACCCCTGGATTAAAAGTGGTCTATCCCGCTTTTCCATCAGATGCAAAAGGTTTACTAATAGCTTCAATCAACGACCCAAATCCGGTGATGTTTTTTGAACACAAAGCCTTGTACCGAAGCATTCGAGAAGAAGTACCAGAAAATTATTACAGCATTCCGTTAGGAAAAGCCAAACAACTAAAAGAAGGAAATCAGTTAAGTATAATCACTTTTGGAGCTGGTGTTCATTGGGCATTGGATTTTGCTGAAAAACATCCAGAAATCAGCTTTGATATTATTGATTTACGTACGCTTTGTCCCTTAGACGAAGAAGCCATTTTTGCTTCGGTAAAAAGAACAGGAAAAGTAATTGTACTTCAAGAAGATACTAGTTTTGGTGGAGTTGCTTCTGATATTTCAGCGTTGATTACTGAAAATTGTTTTGAGCATTTAGACGGTCCTATTCAACGCGTTTCAAGTTTACCAACGCCAGTTCCTTTTGCTGGTCAGTTAGAAGAACAGTTTTTGGCCAAGTCTAGACTAGAGGAAGTGGTGAATCATTTGTTGGCCTACTAAACTGAATACTTTTTCTGGGTAAAGTCTAAATCAGTTGATGTATGTGATTAAATTTTATCTCCAAGAAATAAAAAAATGAAACACACCTAATTATTTAGTGTATAGAAGAATAATTGGGTGTGTTGTATATGACAAATAGAAAATAAATAAAAAAACAAATGAAACAGCGTTTAATCATTTTGCTAATTTCTTTTACTATGCTATCCTGCACAAAAACAACTGAAAAGTTAGAAGAAAAGGAAATACAATCAGAATTTCAGCAGGATGCTAAATTAGAAGTAGCATCAGGTAATCAAAAATTTTGGAACAAATTATCGGCTTTATGCGGTCAATCTTTTGAAGGTGAAATTACCAATGGTCCAGCTAATGACGATTTTCAGGGAAAGAAACTCCTTATGCACGTACTTTCCTGTGATGAAGACAAGTTATTAATTCCTTTTAATGTTGGAAATAATCGGTCACGCACGTGGATTTTAACTTTAGATAATAACCTAATTACGCTAAAACACGACCACCGTAAAGAAGACGGTTCAGAAGATGAAATCACCATGTACGGAGGCACAACTTCAAATTCAGGTCTTTCAAATATTGCATTTTTTCCGGCTGATCAAGAAACTTCAGATTTAATTCCATATGCTTCTACAAACGTTTGGTGGATAACAATTAATGATTCAAGTTTTACCTATAACTTAAAAAGGATAGGAAGTGAAGGTCATTTTACGGTTCATTTCGATTTGACCCAGCCCGTAGAACCCCCTTTACCTTCATGGGGATGGGAAAACTTTAAATCAACATCCCAACATCCAACACCTAACATCCAACACCTAACATCCAACATCCAACATCCAACATCCAACTCCCAACACCTAACACCCAACACCCAACACCTAACACCCAACACCCAACACCTAACACCCAACACCCAACACCCAACACCCAACACCCAACACCCAACACCCAACACC
>JAIUMH010000182.1 GCA_022565635.1 Flavobacteriaceae bacterium
TTGCACATCATTTTGCATTTACCCTAACAACTGAAAACAAATGCTTGCTATTTTTTCAAACAAACTTGGAGTATTGTTTTTAAAATTTGGAGTCATAATTTTTTCGTAGCTATAGGTGGTATTGTTCCATAAATATTGATTTAATGGTTTTAATCCAGTAATCTGCCAACTATCTGAATCTTTGAAAGTATATTCATTTGCAATGTATTCTAGGGTTTTAAATAAAGCCAAATATGAAAAAGCAAAATCTTCTTTTGAGCTTGCACTTTCATACATTTTATAAGAGGGTTTTAAAAAACTTTTAATT
This sequence comes from Flavobacteriaceae bacterium, assembly GCA_022565635.1. GTDB lineage: Bacteria > Bacteroidota > Bacteroidia > Flavobacteriales > Flavobacteriaceae > Psychroflexus. Next base: position 308 of record JAIUMH010000182.1, read on the forward strand.
TCATTGCTAATTTTTTTGTCTATTCTTTTCTCTTTAGATGCAACTTCAAGATTTTCTTTGATTTTATTATGTATCAGCCAAGCGGGGCTAAGATAATTTGACCTACTCAAACACATCTCAATTTGCAATTTCAAATCTTTAATAGCGTTTTTTGTATAAAATGGGTCAGTACTTAGCTCTGGAGATTCTTTCACAACCCAACCATCAAAACCAACCTCTAATAAGCTTTGGTAATTCCATACTTTATTAGATGCTGTAAATAAAATAACTTGTATGCCTCGGTTAATTTCATTTTTAATTTTTTCTAATACTTTAAAGCCTGTTATTTTTTTAGTATCCTTCTCTTCAAAGTCAGCATCTAATAATCTTAAATCTAAAATTATGATATCAGGGTTGAATATTCTGATCTTTTCTTCAATGAGATCAATAACTTGCTCTTGATTTTCTAAAGATTTAAATCCTTTACCAATAGTTTCTAATTTTAAATCTTTATCTGACGGAAACTTTAAACTCTTAAAAAAATCTTCCCAACCTTTATCTATTTCATCATCTATTACAAGAATTTTTCCTTTTGCTGGCAGAAAGTTTTGCTTAGAAGCTATAGGTTCTATTTCATGTATTGTAATTAAGTATTGGAAATATAGAGAGTTTGTAATCTCTTTTTCTAAACTTGTTTTTATCCCTAAATATGAGCTCCACCTAAATATTGCCCACTCGTTCGTAATGCTGTGTTGTGTTTTATAGCTTGAGGGTGGTTTTATACCTAATTTTTTAAGTGCTATTTTTGCTTCTTCTTTTGGTATTGGTATGATATGGTTTTCAAGATGCCAGTGATTAGTAAAGTTTAGGGTTTTGTAGTGTACATTTGGGCATTTTAAAAAAAATGAATAGTCATTATTTAAGAAAATACTTTCTTTGGTGTCAAAACCAAAAAGTAAAATTTCAAATTCGTAGAGTTTTTCTTGTAAGTGCTTAAAGTAAATCTTTAAAGCTATTGTAATTCCATCATAATTCAAAGGATTATTTTCATCTGGAGATAGCTCTACAATATATCTTGTTTGATTTTCTAAAGACTTTTGTAAAGTAAAAAATTCGATTGATTCTGCACTTTTTGTTATTTCAATAGACTCTCCATTTACTATATTGTCTAAAAAATAACTTTCCTTTCCTAAAATCTTAATTAATTTCATAACTGGCTATCATTTTTTGAAGTTGGTTAAATACCGTTTGAGTTTCTACCGGCTTTTCCCTCATTAATAAGCTATTTAATTTTTCCTTGTAGGCTTCAAAGCTTTCAGAAACCAAAAATTCTTCTGATAAATTTTTTATTCGCTTATACAATTTCCCAACATGAACTTGTTCTGTATTAAAGTTTAAAATTGCCTTAAAGGCTTCATTTTGAAATTTTTTTAGTTGATGAAGATCAACCTCACGTTCATTTTCAAAAGCTAAATAATGCAGATTAAAATCTTTTTCTTCTTGGTTGTATTTTAAGAATTTGGGTAGATTATTATAGAAATCCCCAGAATTTATAGTTATTTCGTAATCATCTACTACCGCAGTTTTTAATCCTCCACTAAATAAAACAAACTTTTTATCTAAACTCCTCACTATATCCTTTATGTTCTGTGGTTTTATAGATTGGTCTATAAATGAATAAGACTTATGAAGCACCAACACTTCAAGGTTTTTTAAAGTTTTAATGTAAAGATCTAATTCCATTAGCTTTACATCAATTATCCTATCTGTATTAAGAACATCTTTGTATGCACCTAAATTTTCATTTAAATATAAGCTCATCCTGTCTTTACGGTCTTCAAATAGATATATCATAAATTTTTAGTTTTATATATTTTGACTAAATACTTTACTCCATCAACTTTTATTTTATCATTTATTGGAGTAATCGAATTTTCGCTTAGCACATAATTACTACTTACTATTCTCATAAACGTATTATTATCCAGCGAAGAAATTGAATAGGGTTTAATTTTGCCATTTTTTTTAAAATCTGCTTGTATTTCAAAATCAACAATACTGAACCAATATTTTCTAAGTATTTCAAAATCACCTGAAATTCCTTTTAATTTTTGATGTGCAACATCCTTAGATATGTAGCTATTTTTATGAAAAACTGTAAGCATATAGTTATCATCATTGTCAGCTAAATCGATTTCAAGTTCTGTAGATAAGCTTTTATAATGATTAATCCATTTTATAATTTTCCCCATACCTGCAAAAAAATTATTTGTATCTATAAAAGTATTTATAGATTTACCGATTTTATTAAACCTATCAGTATAGGAATCAGTAAAATCTAAAGATAAATGTGTTAAGAAAAAATCTTTTATCAAGTAACTGAATTTGAGTTTTTCGCCATAATCAATTCGAAACTCTATTGCACATTTAAAAGTTTCAATAACATTTTTGAAGTAAGTGTCTTCTACTTTTATTTTAAATGGGTTTTCCCCTTTTTCTAGGCGTTCTTGTATAGCTTTACTTCCGTAGGTTAAGTTGATTTTTTGTTGTGGATAATAGATTTCAACTTCATTTTTGAATAAGAAATTATTAATCAAACCGGTAGTTGAATAATTTAAGTCTGGATAATACAGTTTTCTCTTGATTTGGTCTAGCAAGTACAGATAGTTTATTTGTTCTATTTTTAAATCAGGCTCGTGTGTAAACCATTTAAATCTGTCTTCAGAACTAAATTTATACAAAAACTTAACCATCTCTTTTGGTAGATGCTTTCTTTTGAATTCAACTTTTTGTTTAAGGTAGGTTGGCCTATTTTCATTTAAAACATTAATGTTGTTTGCTAGAAATGTTTTACTCAACAAGCTCTCCTCCAACTTTTTCAATCTATTTTCTAAATCAGAATCAATATTCAACTCCTTTAATGCTAAACGCATAAGTCTATCTCGCTGTAATTGTGTCAATTGTCTATTGGCTAATAAACCTTCAATAAATTCAAATTTATTCATCATAATTAAGTAATTACAGGCTTATTATTAATTCATGGTTTTTTTTGTCATACCGAGTTTTTTTATCAACTTTTGTTTCATTTTGGTAAAAAGCCATTGCCTTTTCTATGCCCTCTTTTTCCCAAACACTTAATGTTTTGTTGATTGGTGAAGACTTAGAAACAAGTTTTGAAAAACGTGCATTTAGCTTTTTATAAGTCATGCCCTCAGCTCCCTTCACCATTTTCAAAAACTCCAATTTACCATCAAGTACATGCATTAATTTGGCATCTGCTTTTTTAACATGCCCTTTATCTGCTTTATAATCTCGTCTAAAAATCTGCTCGGCTTTTTCATAACCATATCTCTCCCAGTAGTAAAGCCACATTTTTAATTGTTGGATATATCTTGGATGCACATTTACTTTTTCATTAACTGAAAGTCCCGTAACAGATTGATGGTATCCATTCTTTTGCAAACGTGTTTTTTTAGGGTTGATTTGTAGCTCTTCTACCTTGATAATACGGCTTAGCTCTGCTATAAAATTATCAAAACAACCATTATTGTTCAGCTGTTCATTTTTAGGTTTTTGATAAATGTTGTGATCTGAGGAAAAAGTAATATCATCTGCATATCTGGTGTAGGTGGCCCCAAATCGGTTCGCTAGTCCATTTAATCTACGGTCTAGCTTTTTACATAAGATATTGGTCAGCGTAGGAGAAGTCGGACTTCCTTGTGGTAACACAGTTTTTACTTCGCCATCAATTTCAAATGGATGAGTACACAAACTGGCTATTTTAAATGCTAAATTTTCATTTTTCTTTCCTAAACCTAAATTATACATTAAACCCATTTTAACTCTATTTCTGTCAAAAGAATAAAAAAAATCTTTCAAATCTATATTGTATACATAACGCTTACCCACATGTTTTTTTGCATTAGTTACTACAGACTTTTCATTTACAAATCCATTAGCGGCAGGATGTGAATTACTAATGCACTGTAACAAAAAATTTACAGACTTAAGGATATACTTCAGTCGTTTAACTGGAGCGTGAATAGTTCTTGTTCCCCCGGATTTTTTATTAACAGTAAAACTCTTGTAGCGATTTTTAGATGTTTTTGGGTGAATGAAATAATCTAAACTCTTTTTATTAATAGTGTAATTTGAATTTCTGTAAATCAATTCATTACATTCGTTCAATAACTGAGATAAATCCTCTAAATTTTCTATTCGAAGAAATTTTTCCCTTATTTTAATTTTATCTTTTGTGGATGTTTTTTTCATATAAAAATAAACTTTAAAAATATATAAAGCCCAAAAAAACACCTGCTTGTATTCTATTTGTATTAAAACCATACATACTAATATGTGAGGGTTTTGAAAAAGTGAGGGTTTTGAAATAATATATAATATAACATATATCCTCACTAGAAGTAAAATTTAAAATCTTACTCATACTTTCAGCCTATCTTTAGATAGACAGC
>JAIUMH010000183.1 GCA_022565635.1 Flavobacteriaceae bacterium
GTTTGATCTATTTTAAATTGTAATTCTGCACCTAAACCCGTTTCTTTTTTAGGAGCATAATTTTCCTCAAAAATGGCAAACTGCTCAGTTTTTATTCCTTTGAGGGCAAAACCAATTTGTGCATTTTCCTTTTTCATTATACAGCGATTGGTTGATAATATTCTTGTGAATAATCAGTTCTTTCCAGCTTCAAGACCTTAGTTTCTTGATAGTTATTACTATACTCAAATGCTTGAGCAGCAATCCTCTCGACCTTTTTTTCAAAAGTTAAAATCAGTTCTTCAAGTTTCTCTGCTTTCTTCTCATAATAACTTGCTAATACAGGTATATCTAGGATGTTCTGTAGTTTGATTTGCGTTTCAATGGTTAAATTCTCTTTACCGCTTACAATTTTGGTGATTTGTTGTGGCGAAACCCCCATTTCTTTGGCAAGGTCTTTTTGTGACCAACCTAAATCATCTAATTTCAACAAAACTTTGAGCGCAATTTGTTGCGATTCACGCAACATTGCACGGTTTTTAATTCTTTTTTTAACCTCTGCTAATGTCTTAGTGTCTTCTTCTGAAACGAGTTGAAGAAATTTTTCCTTGTTTGTCATAGTTGTTCGTTTAAAAATTCATAGAATGAATCAGCATCAAATACTCCATTGTTTTTCAAATAGTCTCTGCATCTATCTATCTTTTGCATTTCTTTTTTTGTGTGTGGTCTGTCTTTGTTTAAGTGATGAAATTTGATTGCGCCACCTGTTATTACAAAACAATTTTCATCAATTTTAATCGCAAATAATCTCAAATAATTATTCCTTCCCTTTTGTTTTGAAAGTTCCACAATGTGGTATTCTTGATTATCCAAAGGCTTGAAAAATTCTTCCAAACTTCTTTTTGGATTGCTTGAAATCTCAATAATTGTATCATCAATATCATTGGCATCTTCAATAAGTTGGAAAACTAACGTTTGTATCGGGACATTTTTCGGAACATCTGATTTGTTGTTCGTAACAAACTCGTGTAAATATGCTGTATCGTTCCATAATGTTAATAATCTTCGCAGCTCATTCATCTTCTCGCCTTCAAACGAATAGCAAACAAGTTTAATTGGTCTGCAAAGATACGAACTACTTTCATAAAATCAACTTATAGGTTTATTTTTATCGGTTTTAACAAAACATCTGCTGCAACAATCCCTTTTTCCAAACCTCCGCTTGCTCTATTTGCTTTTGGGTGCAGTTTATTTTTTCGTCAATAGTAGAAAGAAAATTGGCGATTTTGGTTTGTTCGGGGAGGGAGGGTAATTGAATTTCTAACTTTTTAATTTCAACACCGCTCACCGCTGTAAATGTGCTACCTTGCTCAAGACTACTCCATTTTGTTTCGTAGTCCAATAGAAATTGATAAATAAATTCATTTATGCTTTTAGAATTATTTCTAATTGCACAAACACCTCTCCCAATGCACGCATTATGAATTGACTTTGCAACTGCACCAACTGGTGCTCTTACGGTCAAAATCAAATCTCCTATATTACATTTTTTTGTTTTTTCTGTAGTCCAATTTCTTGGATATGATAATCTGTTTTGGATGTCTGCATTTCCTTGAATTAATGGAATACCAATTCCATCAGTATTATAGGAATTTGAACTTGGTGATTGTCCCATAATAATCTCACAAACCTCCCCCAACTTCTTCTTCTCCCAATCAGGAAAATCTTTCCCATTCCCTGCACTGAGCGAAGTCGAAGTGTCATCCTTAAACCTCAACTCCTGCGAAAACAGTTTTTGCATCACCCCTTTTTTATATTGCTCCAACAGGGCTTTCTTTTGTTTGAGTTCGCTTATTTTTTTGTCTATAACCGTGAAGAAAGAGGCAATTCGGGTTTGCTCGGTGAGGGTGGGGAGATTTAAATATATTTGTTCAATGGTGCTTTTTGATAAACTTGGAACACCTCCTGCTTCATTATGCTGTTTCCAATTTACCCTTTGAAATAGATTGAAAACAAATTTAGGCTCAGAATTATTAAATGAATGAGTATAAAACAATGTATCAACTGTCCATATTTTCCCACTATAATACATTGGTTTGTCAATAGTTCCTTTCCTGCCTATGCAAACAGTTTCGCCATCATATAAATACGAATTAACTTTTGTCATTAATCCACCTGTTCCAAAAACAGGAATATCACCCGAACCTAAATGTTTATAATCCTTACCACTTCCTATTTTTAATACTTCCCCCAACTTCTTCTTTTTCCATTCGCCTTTAAATTCAGGGAAACGCAATTTGGGTATGTTGTTGTTTTTAACTTCAAGCATTTTTAATTTCTTTTAAAATAGTTTCTACAGACGATTTATCCATTTTAGAAAAAGCAAACCACTTTTTTCCCAAATCCTTTAATGATGCACCCAAGTGATATACTTCTTTTTGGTCAATAATTAAAAAGCGGTCGTGGCTTTTGTCAAAAGACTTTATAGCATAATTGCCATATTGTCCATTGGCTTTTTGGATATCCAAAGCAAGTTGTTTGCTTACATTTTTGGTTAAAATCAATGTGTTAACGCCTTTTTTCTTTTTGTTTAAATGTGTTAGTGTGGATTCGTTTACATAATTATCAATCAGTACAATATCCTGCTTGGCAGAGCGTATGATTTTAGAAGCCAGTTCGTAGGCATCAAACACCTGCCCGTCAAAAAAAACACCTTGTGTAGGGATCAGGTGTGTGCTTATTTGCAAATCTATTTCGCTTACTTTTTTAGAGAGTTTGTCCACATTGTCTTCAATACGATTCATTCGCGTATTGATGGCGTAGCCTTTTAATAAATAATCTTTCAAAATGCGGTTAGCCCAAATACGGAATTGTGTGCCTTGTTTTGATTTTACACGGTAACCTATTGAGATAATCATATCCAAATTATAATGCTCTGTTTGGTATGTTTTTCCGTCAGCAGCAGTTGTCGCAAATTTTGCGACAACTGAAATACCTTGTAATTCTTCCTTCAAAGCATTAGCAATATGCTTACCTATTGTTTTTACATCACGGTCAAACAGCGTTGCAATTTGCTGGCGATTAAGCCAAACGGTATCATTTTCTTCATCAATTCTTACCTCTATGTGTTCGGTAACTTCGTTTGGTCTATAAAGTATTATCTCGTCTTTCATCTGTAAAAGTTTAAAAAGGCGTTTGAATACCCAATGCTGCACAAAATTCAGCAATTTCCTTGTCCGTGTTTTTCATTTCCGTTTCCAAGGCTTTTAGCTCATTCGAAATAGCATTGATGTCAATAGGCTCTTCTGCTTTAAAGGTATCCACATAGCGAGGAATGTTCAGATTGTAATCATTGGTAATGATTTCTTGCAGGGTAGCACGTTTACTGTATTTCTCTATTTCTGTTCTGTTGCGGTAGGTGCTTACTATCTTTTCAATATGCTCCTCACGCAGTATGTTTTGGGTTTTAACTTTGTCAAAATCATTGCTGGCATCTATAAACAAAACATCATCAGGGTTTTCTCTGCATTTTTTAAAAACCATAATACAGGTAGGAATACTGGTGCCATAAAAGATATTGGCAGGTAAGCCAATGACGGCATCTAAATAGTTTTTGTTTTCAATCAAAAATTTACGAATGTGCTGTTCTGCTCCACCTCTAAACAAAGCACCGTGAGGCAATACAAGAGCCATCGTTCCATTTTCAGCCAAATGGTAAATCATATGTTGCACAAAGGTAAAATCGGCTTTGCTTGCTGGAGCTAATTTTCCGTATTGGCTAAAGCGGTCGTCACTTGTATAAATAGGGTTTGCACTCCACTTGGCAGAAAAAGGAGGATTGGCAACAATGGCTTCAAAAGGCAAATCGTCAATGTGTTGCGGATGTTCAAGTGTGTCTTCTTGTTTGATATCAAACTGGCGGTAATGTACACCGTGCAGAATCATATTCATTCGGGCAAGGTTGTAGGTGGTGCGATTCATTTCTTGTCCGTAAAACATTGCCACATCTTTTACTTCTCTTGCTACACGCAACAACAAAGAGCCTGAACCACAAGTAGGGTCGTAAACCGATTTTAGTTTTTGCTTTCCTGTGGTAACAATCTTTGCCAATATTTTAGAAACTTCTTGTGGTGTATAAAACTCACCTGCTTTTTTCCCTGCACCACTTGCAAACTGTCCAATCAGATATTCGTAAGCATCACCCAAAACATCTAATTCCGTGTTTTCCAACTTGAAATCAATCTTGTCAAGGTGAGTTAGCACCTTTGCAATAATTGTATTTCTTGCTTCTGGAGTTTTGCCAAGTTTGGTACTGTTCAAGTCCATATCTTCAAAGAGGTTGTCAAAATCCTCTTCGCTTTCCGTACCCATGGTACTCAACTGTATGTTGGTCAGTATTTTTTGAAGGTCTTCAAGTATAAAATTGGTTTTGCTTTCGTCAAAAAGGTCAATGTCTTCATTGTTGCCCATTCCTCTTTTAGCCACTTCGGTAAAGAGTTCTTCGGGTCTAAGGAAGTAGCCTAATTTCTCCAAGGCTTCTTCTTTTATGGCTTCTAAAAAGTCATTGGCTTGTGCTGTTTTTGGTGTTATATCTCGAAACTTAATTTTGTCTTGTTTCAAGATGTCGTTAGCGAAAATTTCCATTTTCTCGCTCAGATATTTGTAGAAAATGAAACCCAAAATATAGTCCCGGAACTCGTCCGCATTCATTTTACCTCTCAGCGTATTGGCTATATTCCAAAGTTGTTGTTCTAAT
>JAIUMH010000184.1 GCA_022565635.1 Flavobacteriaceae bacterium
GGTACAGCTGGATTGTTAGAGCTGAGGTTTTTATTAAAAAAGAAAATACCAGTGAGCAAGATAAAGGCATGATTTGCGATATTAAACTTAGCGCTCCTGGACAAAATATATTTGCTTCAAGTAGTGAGAAAAACTTTGAGGCCGCAATTGCAGCAACTGTTGATGATGTAACTAGGCAACTTAGGAAGAAAAAAGAGAAAATGACAGCTCATCATTAATTATCTTTTTTGATAAAAGCATAAAAAGCCGTTCATTTTTTGAACGGCTTTTTTTATTAAATCATTTTTTAAAATTAAATGAGTGAACAATCAAGACTAATACCATTTATCAATTGAAATTACCGCAATAAAACGCCCTTTTTTTCTTTTACAGTAATTTCAAATAATAACTGGTAACTGGTATAAAAGTCAACTGAGTTTATATCTTTTTCCTGTTATCTGAAGAGTTTCTGTCAATTAATTTATTATAAGGGTCTATACCTACTTCAACAGGTTTTGAGTCAACTTGAATACTAAATTCGTTGAATATCTCTTCTATGAGGTGTTTTTCTAGGTAAAGAACAGTTTCCTTCCCATCTTCATCTTCACCAAAAACACCAATCTCAATATAATCCTTTAAAGGGTAAGAAGCTATATCCTCATCATTTTCAGTAAAGCTTAGCTGATTTCCTTCAGCATCTTCATAAAATTTATTTCCAGTTTCATCAGATTTATATTTAGCTACTAAAGCAGAAAAGTTAACTTCAAATTTTCCATCTTCTTCTTGGTAAGAAGCTTCTAAAATTTTATTATCATACAGTGTAATAGTTTCCATTAAATCTTCAACTAAGTATTGAAGTTCTTCTGGAACTGCTCTTCTCACATATTCAGTAAATTCAAGTGCAGTGGTATAAGGTGGTTCTTGAAATGCTACATCTTCAATATATTCAGAAAGCATTTTATTGAAAGTTTGATCACCAATATAATCACTAAGCGCATACATCACCAAAGAGCCTTTGTTATAATGAATGTATTGTTGATTTTCATTAAATATTAAAGGAAGTTCTTTCTGACTTTCAAATTTTCTACCGCTCAAATACTTATCAAGTGCATCTTTTAAAAACTGTCTCATTTGATATTTTCCGTAACGTTCTTCTAGGACTTTTAGAGAAGAATATTCAGATAAACTTTCAGACATTACTGTAGCACCTCTTACGTTAGCACCAATAACTTGATACGCCCACCATTGGTGAGCTACCTCATGGGCTGTTACAGCATAAGGATAATCTACCCCACTCTCTTCATCTACATCAGCAATAAATCCAATACCTTCTGAAAATGGAACTGTATTTGCAAACGCTTGTGCAAAAGTACCTCCAGAAGAAGGAAACTCAATGATGCGCAGTTGTCTAAATTGATAAGGACTGAAATTTTTATCATAATAAGACAAAGCATCTTTTGCGCCTCGCATCATTCTGTCTAAGTTATAGGTATGACTAGGATGGTAAAAAATCTGTATAGCAATTCCTTCATGCTCTTCTTCCATCACTTCATATTTAGCTGACATAAAATTATAGAAGTTTAGAATTTTGTCATCCATTTTGTAATGGAAATAACGTTGTCCATCCTCTACCCATTCCTTAACCAAATAACCTGGAGCAATTGCTATTTGGTCTTCACTAGTACTCACAATGGTTTCAAAATCTATCCAATCGGCTTCATTAGAAATATAGGTGTTTTGAAGTGCTTCTTCATCAAAAGGAGACTTCATACGTTCCTTGAAGTCTAAATCGTATTTTTCTCTTAATTTAGAATTTCTTATTTCATAGCTTTCTTGATAACCAAAGCTAGGGAACACTCTGTTATTAATAAAGGTTCCATTGTACCTAACTGGCGAATTACTTCTTAACCAAGTATTGGGTTGATTTTTCATTTCAAAGTTAAAAGCAATGTCTTCTCCAGGAGCAAGTGCTTCCGCTAAATGAATAATTTTAAATTCATATTCATCATTTTCTAATACCACTGTAAACTCTTTAGAAAAATCAAAATTTACAATGTCATCTTTGTTCAAATTTACCCAAAGTGAATCGATAGAAGCATCGGTTTTATTGGTTAATGTAAATTTTCCTTTGGCGTGGTAATCTCTAGATTCAGGAAACAAATCCAATTCAATTTTAGTAGCTGTAATTCGCGGATGTTTCATTTGATTATACATCCCAAAATTCCGCTCATAATTGACGCGTTGCAGTTCTCTTTCCTTACCAGAATAACGATCATTCTCTACGTTATTAATGTAATAAATATAGCTTCCAATGGCTAAAAATGCAATGAAGCTTGAGGTGATTAATCCCATTCTTACTAAAGAAAAGCGTTCTTTAAAAACACTTAATCGTTCGTTTACATCTACGGTTAAGCCTCTTCTATAAAACAATGATGCGATGACCATAAAAACAACTCCAAGTAAAATCCAATACAGTTTATAAACTAGGTACCTCGTTAATCCACTTCCGTAGCCATCCATATCAGAATAAGAAATACCGTATAGTTCACCAAAATTAAAAATAGCTTGTTCAATTCCAAAACTAGGGAAAAACTCCAAAAGGATACTAAAAGCTAGCAAGATTACAAAACCAACAACATAATTTTTAATTAAACTATGTATAAGGAAAGCTAACATAATCCAAGCAATCCAATTAGGGAAGTCTATAATAAAATAGTGAAAAAAGTAAAGACCTACTTCAAAATCGTAAAACCCATTGTAGGCCTGAAATCCAATAGAAATAAATATAGTTGAAATATAAATGACTACAATCATTAATGAAACCGACAAAAACTTAGAGAGCATAAATACCCATGAAGGTTGTGCAGTAGCGTCAAGGAGTTGATGCATTTTAGCGATGCTTCCTCGGTGAATAAGCATCCCAGAAAACAAAAACACAAGAATTGCTAAAAACAAGCCTATACTTGAGCTACCAAGGTTAATCATGATTCTAGTAACAGGGAGAGTTTTAGTGCCAAAAATGGTAAAACCATCACTTAAAACCAAAAACAATATTAATAAGGAAACAATATAAATACTTATAAAAGCCCAATTTTTCAAAATGTATTTCAAATCAAAAACTGCATGCTTAACAACAAGTTTAAATAGTCTACTAGTTGAAAAATCTAAGTTTACTTTGGGTAGCTGAGCCATTTTATAGCCGCCAAAGTTTCTTTTAATTTCTCTTTTTTTCTTAGCTTTAAAAAGCTTAAAACTAGGAGCGGTGTGCTGAAAATTAAATCGGTTATAAACCAGTGCAAAAATTAAGGTACTAATTCCTAACCAAAGTAAGCGGTTGTAAAGAACAAATCCTTGAAAAGGGATAAATTGAGTGTTTTCTTCTTCTACTGTCCAATATTCTGTTTCATAACTAACAGCATTCATACCTAAAGGATCTAAAAGCGCACCTATGTATTTGGTATCTAAATCAGACATATAGTTACCAGCCAAGCCTTGAAGCACAATAAGTATAAGGACAACAATAAAACCTACAAAAACATTTCTTGAAAAAGTAACCACTCCAAAAACCACAGCCCCAAAGAAAATGAAATTGGGTATAATCAGAATTAAAAATGGTTGTAGATAATGCAATAATTGAAAATCATTTAATAAATCTTTGTTTACTCCTGGCAAATAAGAAGCTATAATAATACCCAACAGGCTTACAAGAACAATAAGAAGTGACATGCACAAGCTACTGAAAAACTTGGCCAATAAATATTGAGATTTTGTAAAAGGATATGAAAAAAGCACCTGATACATATCAGATTTATAATCTTTATAAATTGAATTTCCGATAATGGAAGGAAGCAAAAAATAAATAATAATAGCTATTCCAGAAAGTAAGGCTCCTATTGCAATAGGTGAGTTCATTTTTGATATTCCTACTACACTCACCGTTGAACTGTCAAAAAGCCCAAGGGCAATTCCCATTACAAGTATAGAAAGAACAAAAATAATGGCCATGTAAGTATAAAGCAAATAGCTTTTTAACCAATAGGCGGTTTCAAATTTAAATATTTTAGCAAACATAGTTTATGTGTTTGGTTGAAGGCTTGGTTCATCTTGTTTGAGGTGCACAAAATACACATCGTTTAAATCAGCTTGTACTTGTTCAAAATTTTCATTGGGTTTAACTTCAGAAAAAACACGTACATTTAAACTATTGTCTTGATTAAAACTTGAAGAAATTACGTTCAGTTCCTTTGCAAGTTGCTCCTCTCCTTCTCTATTGGTGATGGTTGTCCAAATTTTACCATTTAACTCATCAACTGCATTTTTAGGATTCATTTTGCTAAGGATTTTCCCCCCATTAAGAATAGCCATATCCGTGCAAAGTTCTTTTACATCATCCACAATATGAGTTGAAAGAATAACAATATGATTGGTTCCAATTTCCCTTAAAACATTTAAAAATCGATGTCTTTCTGCTGGGTCTAATCCTGCAGTTGGTTCATCAACAATAATTAATTTTGGGTTGTTAAGCAATAGCTGCGCAATGCCAAAACGCTGTTTCATCCCGCCAGAATAACCTGCTACATGTTTGTCTTTTACATCGGTTAAGTTGGTTACTTCAAGCGCATAATCTACTATTTTTTTCTTTTCTGAAGCATTGCTTACACCTTTTAAATCGGCAAAATAATTTAATAGCTTTTTTGCAGACTTCTTAGAATAAAC
>JAIUMH010000185.1 GCA_022565635.1 Flavobacteriaceae bacterium
CTTCTATCAAAATATCCAAATCAAATTCATGGAAGAAACCATCGTTGTTGTTATCACAAGCTTCAATAGGACCTACTTCAAGGTTGACATCAATACTATTAATTTCAATGGTAATTTCAATTAGTTCAGAATAGCAAGCTTCGTTTTCTGGAATAAAAGTGTAGGTGTCTGTTTCAGTAGGATTAAAATCAGGTTGCCATTCCCCTTCAATTCCATTATTAGAAATGGTAGGTAACTCTTCAAGATCACCTTCGCAAATTTCAGTAGGAATAGAAAACTCTGGGGTAATATCAGGAATAATTTCAATTTCTATTTCCAAACTTTCAGCACATTCATCTGTTGAAGGTGTAAATGTATAAATTGAATTTAAGCTATTTAATTCAGGTGTCCATATACCTTCAATTCCGTTATTAGAAGTAGTTGGCAAGTTTGGAATATCATCATTTTCACAATAAAGTACATCAAAGTCAAAAATAGGAATTGAAATTGGGTTAACAATAATTTCTAGAGTAGTTTCAAGGGCACATAATTCTTCGTCTTCAGGGGTGAAAGTGTAAGTTGTTGTAGAGGTATTGCTTAATTCAGGCGACCATGAGCCTTCAATTCCGTTATTAGAAGTAGTAGGTAATTCCTCCAAAAACTCGCCCGAACAAATAGGATCGATAGGGTCAAAAACAGGCAAAGTTTCTTCTAATACGGTTATGGTGAAATCTTGACTAAACGAATCACCACAATTATCTGCAATAGTTACCGTATAGGTAGTTGTAGTATCTGGAGAAAGTTCATTTTGAGGGTTAGTAGGATTAGGGACACCTGTTGTAGGTTCCCAAGAATAGGTGAGACCACTGGGAATACTTGCATCAATAAAAACGCTTTCTCCTTCACAAATAGTTTGGTCTTCCAGCTGCAGGTTATCAATAAAGGAAATACTATTAAAGCATACTTGGTGTAAGTTGCTAAAGCCGCCAGTAGAACCTACAAAACCAAAAAACACAGAATCATCACCCGAAAAAATAGTTGATTTTATGTCGTAGTTCATACTCAGTCTTAGTTCACAATCAAAATACACTTCAAAAGTTTGCGTACTGGCTTCCCATACAATTTTAACCTCATAAGAATTGCCATTAGCAATAGTTGGAGAATTTGGGTCGGCTTGAACAGGTCCCGCTAGGTTTGAGTTAGGGTTATTATGATTTGGGTTCCCGTCTCTTTGGATAGCAATATGATCAAAAAAAGGATCGCCATTTCCAGGGTTTTCAAAAGTGTCAAATTCAACAATTAATGAAGGAGAAATTCCTTCATAGCCAAGGCCGCCACCTAAATCACCAATTTCAGGTGTAGCATTACCTTTAAAAACTAAAGCCATTCCATCTGCTCCGTTGGGGTTACTGCCAAAGTTGTTTTGGTAGTAGATGGTAAAATCTTCGTCAAAATCAATGGGGTTATTATACCAAACACCTCCCGCTTGGTTTAATAAATCTTCCGTAATGATGTAACAATTATCACCCAAGTCTTGTGCATCTCCGACTAATGATGCGTTGAGTTGAGCAAAAGAAGAATAGGAGAGTAAATAAAAGGTAATGCTTAAAGCTATTTTTTTACTAATTTGATACACTGAGTTGTGGTTTAAAATTTGATGATTATTTGTTTCTGAAACTTTTAATAAAAAATCTAATGGACTTTTTTGGTGAATAAAAGCTACTGTAAATAAAGCTTTTGCCAACTAACTTTTAATGCTAATAAATATAATTTAGCACGCTATTCTTGTGTACTTCAATTTAATTTTTTGATCTATATGTTTAAATTCCAGGAAAAAAGTTGACAAAAATTCAATACAATCTTTTAATCATTGACTTAAATCACTTCAAAAATAGAAGTATTATTTATCCTTACAAATTCAAACCATTAAATTATGATTTTCATTTTTTACTATAACCTTGTAGTAGGTTTTTTTTGTGATAAGTTTTTATATTTGGTTGGAAATTAAAGCTATTAAAATTGCTTTTTTTGATCAATTACAATGCAATTAGAATAAATTTTAAACAAAACAGGCTATCCTTAATTTAAAAGATAGCCTGTTTTTTAGGTCTTAGTTAATCAAATTACTCATCCTCCAACATGTCGGTTGGTAGTTCAAGCATTTCCATAACTTGTTTAGTAAGGTCATAATCAGGGTGTACAAAAACCAAACTAGCACTTTCTGTAAAAACCTGAGTGTAATTTTCTTTCTCAACAATCACTTCAAGAGCGTTGCCTATTTTGTTGTAAAGAGGTCTAAGTAAGTCTTCTTGCTTTTTTCTTAATTTTTGTTGAGATTTTTCTTGCATTTGCTGGATTTCCTCTTCTAAATCGGCAATTTCATTTTGTCTGAATTTTTTAACAACATCATTCAAGTCCTTTTCTTCAGCTTGAAACTTTTGGGTTAATTCTTGGTATTCTTCAAACTTTCGTCTTAATTTACCGTCTAGTTCTCTGCTGTAGGCATTCATTTCTTGGTCAACACTCTCTAATTCTGGCATTTGAGACATTATAAATTCGGTATTGATTGTTCCCACTTTAGTTTGAGCGTGAGTTAAACTAACCAACAGTAAGCTTAAAATTAAAAATAACTTTTTCATGTTTCTTTTTTCTTTAGGTGTGCAAATTAAAAGTTTTTCTTTTAAAACAGCAATATATTTTTTCGGAATATCAATTATACTTATAAATCTTGAGTAAATTAAGCCAATTGATTTTATTTTCTTTGAGAAATTCCTTTTTCTGCAAAAAGCTTAAAATCTTTCATTACTTGTTCGCTTCTATTCTTGAAAATATTAGGCATTAATTTGCTAACTATACGCATGCCTCCATGAAATTGAAATTCACTTTCATTCATCCAATGCGTTTGATTTTCATTAAGGGCTTCAAAGAAATTTTTTTGCACGCTATCAATTCCGTTAGCTGAATATTTTCCGTGCCATTGATGAGGGAGCTCTTTTTTCAAAATGGTTTCAATCATAATAATTGTTCTGATTTCCAAATCAATTTTCAACTTTCTTTTAGCGCCCACTTCTCCGTTAGATCCTTTAATGAGTTTAGAATATAATAAACCCCTTTGCCAGTCTGGAAGTAAATTAGGGTTCTCAAAAATATCAATTACTTTTTCTATAGGTAAATCAATTTTTATCTCCGTAGTATATTTCATCTGCGTATTGTTTTGTGCGGCTTTCGCCTAAGTGTTTATAAAGTAATTGTTTTAATTGCTTCCTATAGTATCATTATTCTTACCATCAATTTTAAGTTGAATATAGAAATAGAGTTGAACTAAATTGTACACTTACGTACTTTATGTAACAAATTTACTTTTTTCTAATTGGCAATAACAAACTTTATAGAAACTTAAACATTGTTAAGCTCAATCAATTTACTACATTTGCTCAGTTTTAAAATTCAAAAAAATGAATAAAGTAGTTTATCTTTTAATTTTTGTTAGTTTTTTTAGTTTTGCCCAGGATTTAGACCAATTACCTCTAGTAACTTTGGAGGGTAAAGAGATTATGGCAGATGAATTTACTCGAGTGTATAATAAAAACTTAGATGTTTTAAAGCAACAAGATCAAGAAGAAAGTCTTGAAGATTATCTACAGCTTTTTATTCACTTTCACCTCAAGCTTGTCGCTGCAAGAGATTTAGGAATCCATGAGGAGGAAGCTTTTCAAAAAGAATTTGAGAAATATTACAAGCAATTGGCTGATAATTATATTGCCAACGGTGACGTTACTGATGAAATGATAGAAGAAACCTATCAAAGACTTTTAACAGAGGTTAGAGTTAGTCATTTATTAATCACCGTACCTCCAAATGCTGCAGATAGTATTTGGGAGGCAGCTTTAGATAAGACACACCATTTAAAGAAACGCTTAACTGAAAATGAGGCTACATTTGAAGAATTAGCTATCCAGTTTTCTCAAGACCCTTCAGTAAAGGAGAATAAAGGTGATATGGGTTGGTTTAAGGCTTTTAAGATGGTTCATCCTTTTGAAGATGCTTCCTACCAATTAGAAGTTGGAGAAATTTCTGAACCCGTAAAAACTCAATTTGGTTACCATTTAGTTAAAAAAACTGGTGAACGTGAAAGTGTAGGAAAACTAAAAGCGGCTCATATTATGCTTCGGTCAGATAATGCTGAAAAAAAAGAAGAGAACAAAGCGCAAATTTTTAAAATTTATGAACAACTGAAAGCAGGCGATTCTTTTGAGGATCTTGCTAAGCACTTTAGCGATGATAAAAATACAGCAGAAAATGGCGGTGAGCTAGCTCCATTTGAAGTAGGCGAAATCAACTCTAAGATTTTTGAAGATAAAGCTTTTGCACTTCAAGATCTGGGAGATTATACAGAACCCTTTTCAACTCAATTTGGTTGGCACATTGTCAAAAAACTTGGCAGTATTCCCGTAGAAAGTTTTGATGAAATGAAAGAAGGATTAAGGAGGAAAATAAAAACATCTAATAGAGCCAAACTACTCAATGAGCGGATTAAAGAAAATATTATTTCCTATTATGATGTTGAGATTGATCAGGAGGCTGTTGATTTTTTTGTAGCGCTTATAGATCAACGAATTTATAAAGCTAATTGGAAAATGGATAACTCAGAAGTAGACCTTTCTCAACAAATATTAAAAATTGAAGAGGAGGTGTTTACCTACCAA
>JAIUMH010000186.1 GCA_022565635.1 Flavobacteriaceae bacterium
ATCAGGAACTAACAAATACAACCTTAACCTAATTCAATTTTTGTCGTGTACTTAGATGGATTCGTCATGATTCATATTGTCTGTAAGCATTTTCGTGAGCTTGTTTGATTTGCTTAATTAACGATTTCGGCTGAATTACTTTCATATTTCCACCAAAGGAAAGCAATTCCATTACAAAATCGTGAGTTATATAAAGTTTTAGTTTAATTCTCAACTCTGTTTCATTATCTGTCAAAATCTGCTGTGTATTATGCAGTGGTAATGTTTTTATATACTTTCCTTGAAAAGGATCAAATGACAAAACAATGTCTTGTGGTCTTTGACTGGTTGAACTTATAATTCCAAAACAGAAGCGATATTTTTCTTCAATACTAAAATTTTCAGGGTAGGTAAAAGATTGATTTGTTATTTCAAGTTTAGTTAAGCGGTCCAGTGCAAAACTTTTGGTTTTAGTATCGTTACAATCTTTAGCCATTAAATACCAGCGATTTTTAAATTCCTTTAATGCATAAGGTTCTACCAAACGCAGACTTGATTCTTCTTCCCAAAACTTCTGATATGTAAACGTTATGAGATACATATTTTTGATGGAGTGAAGAAGTCCATACAAGTTATCAGTCCCTTGTGGTCTTCTTTTTTCTAAATCAATAAATGGAGTTAGGTCTTGGGCAATATTTAAAGAATTAAACATATCAAAGGCTTCTATCATTCTTTGGAAATTCATGTTTTCATTTTCACTATGACTTATGTAATAGCCTTTTTGGGATTTTGAATATTCAATATCAATTCCAAATATGTTTCTTATTTCTCTCAAGTCACGTTGAAGGGTGCGTTTGGAGAACCCGACTTGTAAATTGTCGTCTCGCATTTGCATAAATTCAATTTGATTTTTCATAAAGTCATTTAGTTCCTCGTAACTAGAGTAAGGTTTGACTTTTAGTCTTTTCAAAATGAGTAAATAACGTGATATATAGCCTCGTTTTGACATAATTAACCTTTGCTTGAAAGTTCTTTTATTGCCATTTCTCTGCTTTCAAATGGTCTAAGATTCTCCCAATCTTTATTTTTCGTCCAAACGTATTTTTTTTCTCTGTGACAAAATGCTACTTGTTTATCGTTTAATTCAAAATATTTCCAATATTCAACTGACTTTCTAGATTCGTATAAATTTTGGTCTAGTGAAAGTTTATCAGCCAATTCAACAAAAAGAGAAAATGAGTAATATTCTTTATGAAACCCACTAGTCATAGTTGATCCAAGTAAAAGAATATTATTTGAATCAAAATAACGAATAAGTTTTCGGCTTCCACAGTTTGAAATAATTTCAGGATATTTAATGAAATAGTAGCGCCAATCATTTTCGTCAGAAAAATCGTCTACGATTTTGTTTAAATCATTAACTAAGTTTGTAATTTTAATTTTATCAAATAGTAGTCTTAAAACTTTACGCTGTTTATTGTCATCTCTCAATAATCTTTTCCATCCAATATCACGTAGATCCCTTCCTTTGCTATTTGCGAAACTATGATTTTGTCCTTTTTTTAATAAATAATTACCCGAAGCTAACAATGCTCTTTCAAAAAGATAATTGTCAAAATGTATTAGACCCTCTTCACAAAATATTGCTTTAGATTTTTCTGAGTAAGCTATAAATTTGTCAAAATTATGTATCCCATTTTCGTCTTTGCACCAATCTAATAGAAAACCAATTTGTCCATTGAAATAGGTGTGATTTTCAATTTCAGTGATTGCTTTTTTCCATGCCTCGCTTAATGAAATGAGTTTCGCTTTTGTTATTTCTTCTTCAATTATAAATTTCGGGAATCCTTTGTCTTCAGGGTTTGACGAATCTTTGAAATATTCAATAATATTATTTCTATGTGGAAAAAGTTTTGATAAGTATAATAAGGATTCTGCAAATGTGTTTACATTGTCGAAATACAATCTATGCGCTTCTACAAGGTTACGAACAATTCTCATCCAGTCATTGAGATGTGTTTTGTCAATATTATTTTCACAAGCTAAATATTGATATAGTGCAAATAGCTTTAATAAATCAGCATAACCTAAATCCTTATTAATGGCGCCATTGAAAGTTTTATGTTCGTTTACATAATTTGTTTCAGATAGAAATGTTTTCAATCCTTTTTTATCAGATATTTTATTCAAAACGGTTTTCAGTGTTTCAAAATAGTCCAGGTCAAAACAATCTAACTCTAAATATTTGTTGAAAGAAATACTTTGACTTCCTCTTAACAAATCAAGGTTATTTCTGAAATCATCATCTTCTAAGTTTGCTTTGAGCGTATAATTTATCACAGCCATTGTTCTGAAAAAATTTAAAAACTTATCGTCAAAAACATTATCGTCATTGCGGTAGTTCCAGAATAGATCTGTCCAAAGTGTGTCAATTTGATAGGAAAATATTTCAGTTGGGTTTTCGTCTGTTTCCCAATCTTTCTGCTTGATGTATTGTTCAAACTTAGCTTTGAAATTTTCAAAATCTGTAAGTGGTTTACCTCTTGCGTTCATTTTAATATACAAATCATCAGAAAGCCCAAAGTTTTGTAATTCTATATAGTGAAAACTAATGTTGTTTAGTTTTTCAAAAATGTCTGTTTCATTTTGAAATGTTTGTTGAATTGCCTCCAACATAGTAAGCATTGACTTTATTGTTGGGTCTCGTTTCCATGAAAGGAAGAACCACGAGCTGTCAATAATTAATTCAGAAATTTTTCTTGTTTCATCGAAAACAATCCCTTTTTCGATTAAATCGATACAAAATTCCCTTGAACTCGTTCGAGTTTCATAGGTGAATTTTGCTAAGATATTTTTCAACTCATTATCTAATTTATTTTCTTTAATTGAAATAAACCAATGCAATAAAAACAAAGTTGTTAACCTCTGTTGGCCATCAAGTGGATGTAATGTTGTATTTTGAAATTTATCTTTCTTTACGCTACCGTAAACAAAATCCAATTCCAACAATTTATGGTTTACTGCTTGAAGTAGTGCCGTCAAAAAACTTTTCCTTAGCTCTTCTTTGTCATTTCTGCCCTGTGCGTAATCTCGTTGGATAATAGGGATTTCTATACGATGTTTACTTATTAACTCAAGAAAAGTTAATTTTTCGGATGTAGTATTATCATTCATTTTTTACTGATTTTTTCTTTGTGATAAATATGGATTAATTACTTTTTGTATTTTTTCAATATACGACTCTCTATCGGATTCATTCCAAACTTCTATGTCTTTTACATTTGTAGAATAGTATTTCATAAAAACATTTTTAGTACAAACTGGAATAAACGTTCCAGCCATTTCTCTTTCAATAATTTTTTTTCTCTTTAATTTGAAGGAATCATTTTTGTATGATCGATTTGTACCGCTATCTAATAAACAAAGATTTCGTAAGCTATTGTCTTCTTCACCTAGCACGTAATCTATAACGTTACTAAACTCATCTTCGTCAATTGTTTTGCCTGACATTATGGATTCAATCTGTTTATCTAACACCTCGTTATGATGATTTTCTGTTTTGATAAAGTTATTTTTCAACCATTCAACCTGATTTTCTTTTTTAACTTTAACTTCTGTTGCTATGGCGTGAATATGTTCAACATCCCAAGATTCTTTTTTATAACGGTCAAAAGGAAAACGATTAGTATCATCATTGTAATTTAGCATTGTTTGTATGTTATGAAGCAACAAAATTTCACGAACATGCTTTCCATTATATTCTACTTCTTCTAAATTGACATTTTTAATTTTGGATTCTATTTCTTGGTTAATCAAATTTATAAATTCTGTTTTTGACGTTTCTTTTTTCTTTCTAAGAATGTCTTTGATATCAGTTCCAATCGTAATCAAGTAGCCAATTTTATGATACAATTCTCTGTCATAAAACCATTCTTCCAAGGTTTGGAAATACTTTTTAATTTCCTGCCAATTATCGTTAATTTCATTTTTTGATTTAGTTTTAAACTTTTCACTGAAGAAATGAAAAGTCGAATATTTATCATCGTTTGGTTTGTCAGACATTAAATTGAAAATAAACTCTATTCTCGTTGCTAAGTTTTTTTCACTTTTATTGATAAAATACCAAAAGGAATTGTCTTGTAACGCATTTTCAATTCTATCCCATTCTGATGCAATCTCTAATTGTTTTAATCGTAATATATCCTTGTCTTCTTTTTCAAAATTTGAACTATTTAAAAACAAAGCTTTAATTAACTCTGCATTAGTCAAGGGTATTTTACCACTATTTATTCTTGTGAAAATATCAATTGAATCTTCATTATTTGAAGTTTCATACCAAATAACTTTGGTAGAAAAATTGAATTTTGATTCAAACGAATTAACATCAAATTGCTCTTTTTTGTTTAAAAACCAATCGCAAATTACTTTATATGCAGAAGATATAAAATGATAGTCTATGTTAGCTTCATCAATAGAATCTCCATTTAATTCATTTTGTAAATATTCTGCTGAATTATCTCTCGTTTCGTATTTTAAGCCAAACAAGGACTTTCTGCGATTTTCAACATACCCTTGATTTAAGTGATGTAAGATTAAATAAGCTGTAGTTAGTCGTTGTTGTCCGTCAATTACCTCCCACTTGGCTATTTCGGTCTGACCATGCCACCCCTTTCGGTTCAAATGGTGCCAC
>JAIUMH010000187.1 GCA_022565635.1 Flavobacteriaceae bacterium
ATTGAAAATGTGCTTCTTAATGGTGGCGTAAGGGGTAAAGATTCATTTAAATCCTGGTTGCGGGCGTATACATAGGCAAGGTCTGCATTGACAGTAAAATGCGTTAAAAATTTTACTCCGGCATTGGCTTCAAAACCGGTTTTGTAGGCATTGTCTAAGTTTTGAAAGACTTTTGGGTGAATGGGTTCTTGGTTGGGCATGAATTTTCTAGTCTTTGTTTCGTCTATTAAGGCTACAATATAATTTTGGAAATAAGCGTAATATACAGATGCGCCCCAATAAATTTGGTCAATTGTACCTTCGCCGTTTTTCTTTCCCTGATAGGCTATTTCAAACTGGTTGTTGATTTCGGCGTCTAGGTTTGGGTTTCCAATGTATTCAAACGGGTCTTGTCCTACTTGAAAATGATTAATAAATCGTTCTATCATGTTGGCAGAACGTACTCCGCGTCCAAAAGCCATTTCTAATTGATGATTTTTGTGAAGTATTTTTTTAACCGAAATACTTCCGCTCAAGTTGTGCTCAAAACGTTCATTTAAGTCGGGATAATAGGCTTGGAAGTCGGCTTCTGGATCACGTGTTTTACTTTGCACTAAATCGTAACGAACACCGGCATTTAAAAGTGTAGAGCTATTGATTTGGTAGTTGGTTTCTGCAAATAAACCGTAATCGTTAATAAAAGAGTCTTGCCAAATTTTATCTGTAAATTCAAGCGGAGGGTTTAAGGGCATACCCATCATGTTTTGTTTTACCAAACGGTTGCGTTGCCCGTCTCTACTAATTAGCAAGGCGTCTGTACCGGTAAATAAGCGCCAATTTTCTGCCAGCTCCCATTCTAGTTCAAGTCTTCCTCCTGCGGTGGTTGCTTCTACCGGGGCAAATGCTTCTGAGGCTTCAAAATTGCTTCTTCGTTGATTGCTCATAAGGTGATCTACATACGAGAAATATGCCTTTGCTTGAATGCTTTTCAAGCTACCGCTCATTCGCTTTTTGAAGTAATCCACAGAAAGCATAGAAGAGTCGTCGTAATCTGAATCCATTGGTAAACTGGCGTGTAGCACATCACGACCAAAAGACTGTCGCCAATGCAGTTGAAGACGTTCGTTAGTGTTCAAATTATAGCCCATTCGTAAGCTGTAGTCGATGCTTCTAAAAGACGAAGGAATTTCCCTACCTTGACCATCTTTATAGTTCCCAAAATCTCGGTATCCGTACATACCAACTACATCAAATTTTTCTTCAGCATATTGAAGTCGAAGCATATTTACTAAGGAGTTGCCGTTGGTTTCGTAGCCTGTTGAAGCACTTCCAGAAAAACCATAATTGCCTATTTCTGGACGTTTGGAAACCATGTTAATAATCCCTCCAAAGGTGGCGCCGTAACGCATCGAGTAGGGTCCTCTAATGACTTCAATTTTGGCTATATCTTCGGGGATAACATGAGTAGTTATTGGATCCATTCGGTTGGGACAAGCATGCATTACTTTGGTTCCGTTGTCGTATTGAATGTTCAATTGTTCGTACTGCGAGGCTCTAAATGATGGATCTATGGCGTAGTTTCCTCGTTTAATTAACCCAAAACCGTTAATATCTCGAAATAAATCGGCTACATTTTTAGGTTGGGTTACTTTTTCGGTTAAATCTGGCGTACTTATATGCATTATAGGATCTGAGAATATTTTTCCTGTAATGAGTACTTCTGGAAGTTGATTTAAATCGGTTTCTAGATAAATTATTTGATTAGGTTTAGATGATTGTAATTTGAATACTTTTGTTTGATAACCAAGTGAAGTTATTTGAATAGTTATTAATTCTTGCTTTTGAAAACTGAGTTGGAACCTACCCTCTTCATCTGCTGTATAATAAGTCTTTGTATTTAGTTCTTGAACAAATGCATTGGGTATTGGTAAAGCCTCATCTTTACTTAAAATTTGAAAAGTGACTTCCTGTGCTGTTAATTGTGTAGCAAAAAACAGTGCGTATATAAAAATTAAATATTTCATTATTTTATTTATTAGTGTATGTAAATAGTAAAAGCTAGTAAACCATCACACTCATTTTACTTAGCAAAACATGCGTCAGTAAAGTAGATGTGAATTGATTTAATTTCCTAAAGGTAAAACTGATGATCTATGCATCAGTCTCTTTATAAAGATCACACTAAATACTAGGAGGTCTAAAAGTTGATGCAGAATATTGGTAAGTGTAAGCATCCAAATACATGAAATTTTGTTTAGATGAAATAGGTTGTTGAATATATTCTAAATTTTCAGAATTGGTCAAATAAATTAATTGCCATTGGATATGTGAGGGGATATCTGGAGAATCGGCCTCTTGTTGATCAATTAAATCACTCAAAAAACATTTTCCATCACAAGACAATTCAGGTTGATCTTTATTCACACAAAAAGTGGCGATAAAATCATCGGTAAATAAAGCGTAATATCCAAAAAAAAATGATTGTTTAAAGGTTGCCAGAACAACAATTAAACTGAGTAAGGCTACTCTACATATTTTCTTTTTTTGCATGGTGCAAAATTACTTGAATTTCAAAAGATGTATGTAACTAATGTTACAATTTAAATTTAAAACTGATCAAAGTCATGTAATAAATTAAACATTAGTCGCGCGCTCCAAAAATTTTACTTCCAATTCTGATCATAGTGCTGTCGTGCTCAACAGCCAATTGATAATCACCTGTCATTCCCATAGAAAGCACATCAAAATTGTAGTTGTGTTTTAATTCTGCATACAAGTTTTGAAGTTGTGAAAATTCGCGTTTTAATTGATCTTGGTCATCTGTAAAAGTAGCCATCCCCATTAAACCTCTAATTTTTATATGCTGAAAATTGGCAAGCCTTTCATCTTTTAGAAAATCGATAATTTCTTCTTTGGTCATTCCATATTTAGAATCTTCTTCAGCAATTTTCATTTGAAGCAAACAATCAATTACTCTATTTTCCTGCTTTGCCCTTTTATTGATTTCTTTGAGTAATTTCATCTTGTGTACCGCATGCACCATACTTACATAAGGCGCCATATATTTCACCTTATTTGTTTGTACGTGACCAACCATGTGCCATTCAATGTCTTTGGGTAAGGCTTCCCATTTATCGGTCATTTCCTGAATTTTGTTTTCACCAAAAATACGCTGACCAGCTTGGTAAGCTTCCATTAAATCTTTGTTAGGCTTAGTCTTAGAAACAGCTACCAAGGTAACATTAGAAGGAACTTCAGATTTTATTTGTTCAATATTTTTTGCAATGTTCATAGTCAATTAATTATTTAAGTTCAAAGAAAATGAAGTTCATTGAATTGAAGAAGTAATTTTAAAAACTTTAAAAGTTTAATTCATTATAAAAATCAAAGGCCTCAAAAATATAACTTTCTGCCACTACACAATCTAATTGACATTGACCAATCTCATTAAGCAAAACAAAATTAACTTGATCACCTGTATTTTTCTTATCGAATTTAGTAAGTTTTATAATTTCCTGAATATCATTGTGATCAAAATTAGATTTTGAATAAAGGCCGGTAATTAGTTGAACAATTCGCTGCAATTGGTTTTTAGGCAAATTTGTTAGTTTTACAGAAATATAGGCGGCCAAAATCATACCAATGGCTATGGCTTCACCGTGCAAGAGGTGTTTTTGTGGGTGACCTAAAAAATGAGACTCTATTGCGTGGCCTAAAGTATGACCAAAATTTAAACTTTTTCTTAGTCCTTTTTCAGTAGGATCATTTTGAACAATAGAGGTTTTAATATGAATGGATTCTAGAATAAGTTCTTCTAAAGCAGAAGCATCAGTTTGATGCATAGCTTCAAATTTCTCCCAATAATTCAAATCATAAATCAATCCATGCTTCAGCATTTCAGCCAAACCGCTTTTCATTTCTTGAGCAGGTAAAGTAGCTAAGTAAGAAACATCCACATACACTTTTTTAGGATACTGTATAACGCCAACTTGGTTTTTCAAATTTCCTAAGTCTATACCATTTTTGCCTCCAACAGCGGCATCTACCATGGCCAGTAAGGAAGTAGGAAAATGAATAAAATCAATTCCTCTGCGGTATGTACAGGCAATAAACCCTCCCAAATCAGTAACTACACCTCCGCCTAAATTAATCAAAATAGAGTTTCTATCTGCTTTTAGCTCAGCCAAAGCCTCCCAAACTTGAACGCAAGTTTGGATATTCTTGTGAGCTTCTCCAGCGGGAATTTCAATAATTTCAATGGGAATTTTTGTTGTAAGGTTTTTAAGAAATTTTGTTAAGCAATGCACGTGCGTATGCTCATCTACAAGTATAAAAATCTTGGAGTAAGCATTGCTACTCAACAACTCAGCTAACTCATTTTCAATACCTTGAGATACAATTATTTCTGAAGTTCCTAACTTTATTGAATGGCGCATATTTGACAGTGTTAAAACTACAAAATTAATTGATTTTGAATCAAAAAAATAGTGTTTAGATTAATATATTTATAAAATAAATTGAATAAATTCGCCTTGCGAAATTATGAATTTTTAAAATTAAACTACTTAATATTTAAAATATTGCAATTTAATTAGTTACTTATGATTGATACTAAAATATTCAACAATAC
>JAIUMH010000188.1 GCA_022565635.1 Flavobacteriaceae bacterium
AATCGGTGGCGCTATAAATTCATGATGAACATACCACTAAACACTCCTGACATCAGGCCGGGGACTTGGTTTTTTACCCCCGATGCAGAAATCATAATGCAAAGTGGTAATCCAGTAGTAGATTCGCCTTTAGAAGATTTACGTATTCAACCTATACTTGGTTATGTAGCTAGTCCAGAAATGAAATATACCATGAGTATGATGTACACTACTGGACAAACATTATCTGATGGAGCTATCTATACAGAACGATGGATTTTTAGATTCAATGTGTATTGGACAATTGACGCTAGAAAATATAAGAAAAAAATACCAGAAACAAGATTTTACGACTAAAACCTAATTCATGAGTCTTAAAGATAAAAAGTATAAACGAGTTTACAGAACATTATTTTGGATAGTGCTTCTCTTAGGAGTAGCCAGTTCTATCTACTTAGCTGAGGAAATATCTAAACTAGAAATTCAAAATGATGAAGAGCAAATTAGCCTCTCTGCATATCAAGAACTTGAAGAGGAGATTGAATTTTTTCAAGATTTAATGAATGCCGATAATTATTGGATATATACTACTGAAGTTGAAAAAGCAAAAGAAAACTACAATTCTTTGTTAGATAAAGCCCCAAATTCATCAATTAAAAAAGACATTGAAAGAAGAATTCAAAACGCTAACGACTGGATTAATGCCAGACAAGATGATGATTTGGATCGAGTAAATTTAAGAAGGAAATTATCTTCTCAAGATAGAGTGATTGATTCACTCAAAACAAATATAGAGGACCTGCAACTTAACTCAAAGAAAGGAGAGCTTAGTATAGAGCGTAAATTTGACAGTCTATCTATTCGTTTAAAAGAAAAGGAAGAGGAATTAAAGCGTCAAAAGAAAGTACAGGTGATTAGCTTTAAAAATGATAACGGTAATTTGATTCATTACATTGGTGAAATCAATAATGAAATGGCCAATGGAGGCGGTATTGGAATTTGGGATACGGGTAGTGTTTATAAAGGAGATTGGGTCAATAATAAAAGAAATGGTAAAGGAGAATTTAAATGGAAAGACGGTGCCAAATATGAGGGAGACTTTATTATGGGCGAAAGAACAGGAAATGGAGTCTTCTATTACAACTCTGGTGAGCGTTATGAAGGAGAATTTAAAAAAGGACTAAGACATGGTAAAGGTGTGCTTTTTGACAAAGACGGAAATAAAGGATTTGAAGGCAACTGGAAAAACGACCAACCAATTCAAAAGTAATATGAAAACAATTAAAACTTTATTTACCTTTTGTTTGTTTAGTCTCTTTTTTACAACTAATCAAACTAAAGCTCAAGGAATAGACTTTGGGGTTAAAGGAGGGGTTGGTTTTTACAATTTAATGATGGATCAACCAGAAAATCCCGAAATTTCTCCAGGTATAAATCTGGCAGGTGTTATGAGAGTGCCCCTATACCAAGATTTATTTTATTTTCAACCTGAACTTGGTTATGCTAGAAAAGGTACTAGCTTTAGCTTAGAAGGTCAAAACTTTGCATTTGATCTTGACTATATAGAAATGCCTCTTCTCATATCAATTGGTAAACCAAACATGAGTTTTGTTGAAGTTGGAGGCTACGTAAATTACTTAATCAACACCAATGTAAGTCAGCCCACAACCCTAAACGGAGATGACTTAAATTCCATTTCAACTAGTGACTTTAAAGGCTTAGACTATGGTATAGCGTTTGGACTCAACTTTAACTTCAGTAACTATTTTATAGGTGCACGATACAATTATGGGCTTGAAGATATTTCTAGAAGTTCTGTAAACAATGTCTTCGGCCAGAGAGCAAGAAATAGAGGCTTACAAGTTTATTTAATGTATATGTTTTAAGGTTTCTTTCAAAATAAAGTAATTATTAACAGTTCAATATTTAATTTCTAAATAAAAAATTTTACTTTCGATTTGAAGAAAAATTTATAATGAACACAAAATACATCGACTTAATTGAGCAAACTTATGATTTTCCTCAAGATGAGTTTCAGTTAAAAAACAAAGAGCTACAATTCCATGACATCAACCTCATGGACTTAATTAAACAATACGGTGCTCCATTAAAATTCACCTATCTGCCTAAAATTTCTGAAAATATTCAGCGTGCCAAAACTTGGTTCAATAAAGCTATTGAAAAGCATGATTACAAAGGCAATTACCACTATTGTTATTGTACCAAATCTTCGCATTTTAAACATGTTTTAGATGAAGCTCTTAAAAACGATATACATATTGAAACCTCTTCAGCTTTTGATATTGACATTGTCAATCAATTAAAAGCTTCAGGAAAAATCAATAAGGATACGTATGTGATTTGCAACGGCTTTAAAAGAGATCAATACATCAAAAACATTTCAGCTCTAATCAATTCGGGTCATAACAAATGCATACCGATTATTGATAATTATGAAGAACTAGATTTACTCACCAAAGAAACAAAGAAAGATTTTCAAATAGGTGTTAGAATTGCCTCTGAAGAAGAACCAAAATTTGAATTTTATACCTCTAGATTAGGCATAGGATACAAAAACATTGTTCCTTTTTACGAGGATCAAATCAAAAACAATGATCAAGTTGAACTAAAAATGCTTCACTTTTTCATTAATACTGGGATACGCGATAATGCTTATTATTGGAACGAATTACAAAAGTGCTTGCGGGTTTACACACGCCTTAAAAAGGTATGCCCAAGTTTAGATAGCTTGAATATTGGCGGTGGCTTCCCCATCAAAAATTCGTTAGCTTATGAATATGATTATGAATATATGGTTGATGAAGTAGTGAACCAAATTCAACTTACCTGTGAAGAAGAAGGCGTTCCCGTACCCCACATTTTTACTGAATTTGGTAGTTTTACCGTAGGTGAAAGCGGGGGTGCTATCTACGAAGTCTTGTACCAAAAACAACAAAACGACAGAGAAAAATGGAACATGATTAATTCTTCTTTTATAACCACCTTACCCGATTCATGGGCCATTAGCAAACGTTTTATCATGCTAGCCATAAACCGGTGGGAAGATCAGTACGAACGTGTATTATTGGGAGGATTAACTTGTGATAGTGATGACTATTACAATTCTGAACAACATATGAATGCTATTTATTTGCCCAAGTACCAGAAAGACAAACCATTGTACATAGGCTTTTTCAATACAGGTGCTTATCAAGAAACGATAGGTGGATTTGGTGGTTTACAGCATTGCCTCATCCCCACCCCAAAGCATATTTTAATTCAAAAAAATGAAGACGGAAGTCTACATACCCAAGTATTTAAAGAACAACAAAAAAGCGAAGATTTATTAAACATTTTAGGTTATTATGACAACTAAACGTACCTATGCTGGCATTCCTTCAAAATACACCAATATTGAAGAGGCTAAAGTAGTATTAATTCCTGTACCTTACGACGGTACTAGCACTTGGCAAAAAGGATCTGACAAAGGACCCGATGCCTTTTTAGACGCTTCT
This sequence comes from Flavobacteriaceae bacterium, assembly GCA_022565635.1. Classification (GTDB taxonomy): domain Bacteria; phylum Bacteroidota; class Bacteroidia; order Flavobacteriales; family Flavobacteriaceae; genus Psychroflexus. Next base: position 3,495 of record JAIUMH010000188.1, read on the forward strand.
GAAAACATGGAGCTCTATGACATTGAAACCAAATCTGAAGTTTACAAGAAAGGCGTGTATTTAGCTCCTCCTGTTTCAGAAAATTCAACCCCAGAAAAAATGGTTGAAAGCGTTCACAAAACCACCAAGAATTACATCAATCAAGAAAAATTTGTGACCCTTTTTGGAGGTGAACATTCCATTTCTATTGGAAGTATTCGTGCTTTTAATGAATGTTTTGAAGACTTAACTGTAGTGCAAATTGATGCGCATGCCGATTTACGCTCTAGCTACGAAGGTTCAAAATGCAACCATGCTTGTGCCGTTCACGAAGCTAGCAAAAACACCAACTTAATTCAAGTAGGCATTCGTTCTATGGATGCTTCTGAAGTTGAACACATGGATGAAGGGAGAACTTATTTTGCCCATGATTTGTATGAAGATTGGATGGAAGATGCGCTTGGTCAAATGACTTCAAATGTGTTTATTACTATAGATTTAGATGCTTTTGATCCTTCTATTTTACCTTCCACAGGAACTCCGGAGCCAGGGGGATTATTTTGGTATGAAACTTTAGATTTTTTAAAGCTCATTTTCAAAAAGAAAAATGTAGTTGGATTTGATATTGTAGAACTATGCCCTAATCCAGAAGAAAAATCATCTGATTTTCTCGCGGCTAAATTGTACTACAAAATGCTCAGTTACAAGTTTTATTCAGATCGAATTTTAACGGAGGAAGAAGAGGAATATTAATTCATTACTCAATTCATTTTGCGCCATTGCAACTTGGCGAGAAATCAAAAACTAAATTTAAGACCCATGAGTAAACCTATAACAAATTTCATAGAAAAATATTTTTTACATTTTAACGCCGCCAGTCTGGTAGATGCCGCTAAAGGCTACGAAGCGCAACTACAACAAGGCAATAAAATGTTAGTTTCCTTGGCTGGGGCTATGAGTACAGCCGAATTAGGAAAAATATTTGCAGAGATGATTCGTCAAGACAAAGTACATATTGTTTCTTGTACAGGTGCCAATTTAGAAGAAGATGTGATGAATTTAGTGGCGCATAGCCATTACAAACGCGTACCTGAATACCGCGATTTAACCCCGCAAGACGAGTGGGATTT
>JAIUMH010000189.1 GCA_022565635.1 Flavobacteriaceae bacterium
ATGCAGAATGGAGTAAAAAAGGAAGATTAAATGGTAGGTTTAAAAGTAATCCAGCTTTTTATGTGCGTAATCAAGAAGATTTAGAAAACGGGAAAAAAAGATTAGACCTACTGCACAACCATAAAACTAGTAATCAAAGTGACTCAGTTATTAAAAGGTTAGATGTTATTTTAAAAAATGGAGATTATTCAGAAGCTCAAGAAGAGCTTAAAGAAAAAGGGTTAGCTTCCAAAAAAAGGAATTACAACGTGCTTGATCCAGAAAGTCAAAGCCCAACTATAATGACTATTCCGGATGACTATATCCATTACAGCACCCCAAGAGCATTAACTGTTCGTGAAATGGCGCGTCTACAATCCTTTGATGATTCATTTGTCTTCCAGGGAAAACGATCCACAGGTGGGAATAATAGAAAACATGAGATTCCACAATATACACTTGTAGGTAATGCGGTTCCTCCGTTACTTGCCAGAGCCATTGGAATGGAAATATTGAAAGTAATTAAATGAATACCCTTAAAATCCTTGGTAAAGCCACTGACCTAAGAACCAACACGGCTGTACTATATGCGCAAATATATATAAGTGAATACTTTGACTTGATTGGTGAAAATTACAACCAATTTCAGCTACAACGACGAAAAGAAAAGCACAAAGGATATAAACGACTTAAAGCTGATCTTAAAAAGGGTGCATTATTACCAACAATAACGCTAGCTATTGAACCTAGTGTAGCACAGAGTTTTTTGGATAAGGTCAATAATGATAAATTTGATGAGCTTTTGACTCAACTAAAGGGGGCAAAAGAAAATATTTATATTCTCGATGGTCTTCAAAGAACACATTTAATCAAAGAGTTGATTGAAGAGGGGATAGTATTTAAAGATGGGCAGAAACTATTACTAGAAATTTGGGTTGAGCCCGAAATTACCCATTTGGTTTATCGACTCATTGTTCTTAATTCAGGACAAAAACCAATGTCTATGAGACATCAACTTGAATTGTTGTTTACAACAATGAGGGTAACATTAACCAATGAGATTCAAAATCTTGAGATTTTAGAGGAAAAAAATGAATCTAGACGTTCTAAACCGCGACAGTTTCCATTTGACAGGATAGTAACAGCTTATCACAGCTTTTTAAGAAAATCACCAGAAATTGATAAGACATCGATAGTTTCTGAAAAAATGCTTGAAGAGAAACTTATGGATGAATCTGAGGAATTTATTACAAGCAGCTTTCAGACATTTAAAGAATACTTGAGGAAATATTGTGAACTAGACGATGAGCTATATAGAGTATATAGTAGTGGGGAGCTTAGAAAATTTAGAAACTGGCTTGCTGATGCTAATGTAATAAATGCTTTCTTTGCTGCCATTGGAAAACTTGAAAATACTAGGCCCGATAGGATAGACAAAGCTATAAACTTATTAATGGATAAACTTAAATCTGGCAAGAAGGGGGAGGATATAATAAAGCTTAGTGGCTATTCTGAAGTTAAAAGTGAGGTGGCTGATCCAAAGCAATATAACGTGGGCTTTATTACTAGAAAGTTATTGACTGTTTCATTTACAGAATACTTTAGAGATGAAGGTATGACTTCATTGTATGAGTGTTGGATGCAACAATCTATTGAACTAAAAAAATAAATTTCTCAAAGAATGAATTTCCAAGAAGTACTGGATCAAAAATATTTGGGAGACACTTTTTTAACTGAAAAGAACATTGAAGAAAAATGGAATTTGATTTGTATTGATGGGCTTGCCCCAATTCCAATCATACCATCCAGTTCATATGATAGATCCAATAACATATCTGTTAGTTATCCATCAAAAATTGATATAGGTAAAATTCTATTTTTACAAGGAGAATCTGTTGAAGACTATGATGCGCTATTAGATGAACAGAGAATTTGTTTTTATAAAGATCACACTGGACCTATTACTCAGTCAGAGTATACCTTCAAGAATGATTACCTACTACTAAAGTCACGATATCTTACCAATTATTTAAAAAAGTATAAAAAGACAGCACCAATCTGGGGTAGCTTTTTTCATTTTGATTTAAAACCAAGTATAAATTGGGAAATTAAGAGCTCACCTGAAACGCTAACTGCAATCGATGATCTAAGAATTGATAATGAGTTATATTTTGACAACCTATTTCTATCAGTTACAGAACCTAACCCATTTACTAGGTTCCTAAAATTATATCACTTATTAGAACTTCAATTTGATATTCATACAGCTGAATTGATAAGAGCTTTATTGGATAGCGGTAATAAGGAAAGAGAAATAAGTTCTAAACTACGGGATTATGCAAATAAAGATTTAAACAGGCTTCAATCCTTATTAAAGGAGAGGTGTAGTGACCTTGAATCTCTGTGTAATAAGTTAAACATAATAGAATCTTTTGAAACAAAAGCAATTGAAATATTTTATATATCTGGCCGCCAAAGCAATCCACTGAAAAAATCGGATTTCTTATCTGTTATAGAGTTGGAAGAAAAATTTAAGAAAAGTAATATAGATTCTTTAGGAGGGTATAACTTTCAAACCCTAATACCAAAATTAACAGCATACTGGATTTATCGAATAAGGTCTTCTATAGCACACAATAAATTTGGGGAATATATAATGGATACAGATGATGAAGATTTCATAGTTAATTTTGCAGAACCATTGCTAAAGGAAGCTGTAAAACAATGTTTTAGTAAATGAGAAAACTAACACAAGTTGAACAACAGAGGTTAAAAGTTTTAACCCAAAATTCAGTTTCACTTGCACTAATCCAACCTACAGAAACAGCTCTTCGGAAATCAATAATGGACGCCACAGGGCCGGTTCGTAATTATTTGAAATCAAATGAAGTTCATGACTATAGTTTACAAGGGCAAGGAAAAGCAAATAAAGTTCTACTCAACTCTTTCATTATAAAGAATAATAGATTACTTAAAAAGAAAACATCTCTGTATAGACCAAAAACAAAAGAGGGAGATCCCAGAATTTGGGTTTATGGGTTAAAAGCACATGCTAAACCAGATGATATTATTGGACTAATATGGCTACATAGTGCTCTCTATACTTTTAATTTAACACAACTTGATGTCAAATCTTTAATTGATTCTACTGATTCAAACCCTTTTAAAGAATTGGTTCAAGAGATAAACAATATTACAAATTCGGTAGCTGATGAATTACTGTTTAGGCTCAGAAAGTTAGCCGAAAAAGGACCCATTAAATCATTACTTGATGCAGACACTTCCGTAGGTAGAACTCTTGAATCTGCTTTAGGAATTGAAATCAACTCATCAATACAACCTGATTACAAGGGAGTTGAATTAAAGTCTTTTAGAGCAAATAAAGGAAACAGGAAGAACTTATTTGCTCAAGTCCCAAATTGGGAACTAAGTAAATTTAAAAGTTCTGGTGAAATTTTAAATAACTTTGGATATAGGAGGGGGCATGATTTTAAGCTTTATTGTACGGTTTCTACTAAAACTAGAAACTCTCAAGGCTTAATGCTGAGATTAGAGAATGATGAAGAGCAATTAATTGAAAATTCAGACAAAAAAGATATTGGGGATTTTGTGGTTTGGACTCTTGAGAAGCTACACAATAGATTGCTCAGTAAGCACAATGAGACATTTTGGATATCAGCAGAAACTATAATAGAAGATGGTATAAAGTATTTCAAGTATACATCTGTTGAACACACAAGAAAACCTATTCCTTCTCAATTCGATATTTTATTAGAACAAGGAATAATAACAGTAGATCATTTGATAAAGAGAACAAAAACAGGGGGAGCCAAAGAGAAAGGCCCCCTTTTCAAAATCAAACCAAACTCTTTAGATCTGTTATTCCCACCCAGCAGAAAATACTCATTGATTAATTAAGCTTGATAATATTTGCATTTTTTGGATAATAAACAGAATTCACAATTAGGGTTCCTTTTTGTACACACCATTGCCCCAAAATCCAATACAGCCCAATTAATTTCTTTTGATTTTGGATGCTCTACAACCCTTATGAGACAATTCTTGCAAATAGGTACTTTCCCGTTTAGTGTGTCTGGCCATCTTCTTGTGAGGTCTGACAACTTAGGAATTTTTAAGGAGTCTTCCCCGGGGAAGACTCCTTAAAAAGACGCTCTTCGACATTGAGTTTTGGCACCTTCCGGTTATATGCGCTTTTGTTCATCGATACATGTCCCATCAGGGTAATCACCGACTCCTCATCAGGCATGCTGTTCCGGTTGCGAAGTACACCCCTAAAATCCTTATTCAACCGCTCAATCCAGTTGGTTGTGTAGATCATGTTTCGCATCCGCCAGTGGTAATTCAAATAGGTGAAGCAGGACCGGTAGAACGGATCGTTGGTCAACCTGGCAAACCGTCTGTATTTACCCCGCCATTTGTTGCACATCCATTGCCAGCGCTCCCAACCAGCTTCCGGGGTATCGTCGGGACGATCGGTGGCAAAGACCCGTCGAAGTGACTATTTCGGTGATACCGTGCCACCTGTTTCGGGCCATA
>JAIUMH010000190.1 GCA_022565635.1 Flavobacteriaceae bacterium
ATAGAAGAACAGCAAAAAATAGCATCGGTTTTATCTAGTTTGGATAAGGAAATAGAGCAGTTAATCCAACACAAAACGGCCTTAGTACAACAAAAGAAAGGCTTGATGCAGGTGTTGTTGAGTGGGGAGAAGAGGGTTAAAATATAAAAAAGGATAAATATGAAAAAAGAAATGAAAACTATCTCGTTAACAGATTTTATTGACTTTGTTAGCAAAACGGGTTCTACAAAACAAACACAAGTTTCAAAAGTGAAAAATAGAGATTCGTATCATCCTGCAAAAGATTATTATAAATATATACGTGAAGGTATTGTTGAAACACACCAAAATGATGGTGGTAAAAAACAACTAAAAGAATTAATCCAAAATGCTACTGACCCACGTAAAATTGATAATTACAAAACAACTATTGATGGGTATTTAAAATTTTTAGGACGAAAAGAGGTTACGTGGATAGAACCTCCTTTCAACCATTGGATTACTGGTGATCTTGATATAAAAATAAACCCAGAAATAGGACTTGAGATAAATGGAAAACCGACTTATTTGAAGCTTTATTTTAAGGCTGATAAGCTTTCGAAAATAAAGGCATCTCAAATAATGAATTTATTAGAGTCTAAACTTCGGAAAGAGGTAGCAGATGACGCTGTTTTTGGAGTTTTAGATATTCAACGAGGCAAAGCTTTTGTTAATGAAGAAAAAGACACAACTCTTTTACCTCTACTTGTAGGTGAAGCGATGAGTTTTCAGGCAATTTGGGATTTATTATAAAAAAAATGAAGAAAAAAGAGCAAATAGAAAATTCAAGATATCTTTTAAGTAGGTTTGATCACTATATTGAAGGAGCAAACAGTAAAGGAAACTTTTTGTTAGCATTTAGCGCCTTTTTATTTGGCTTCATAGTAAGCAGTTTTAATTCAATAGCTGAATTTAATGATTCAAGTGGCAGGAGCTTAACAATAGTATTGTTAGTGATGATTTTAGTTCTCGGACTTGTAAGTATAGGTTTTACAGTAGCGGCTGTATTTCCATATTTAAAAACTAATAACTCGAGTAGTAATAAATATCATTCATTAGTATTTTTCAATTCCATAGCAGAAATGGATAAAAAAAATTTTCTTAAACAATACAAAAATCAAAATGATAAAAAAATAAGTAGAGACATGGCTAAGCAAATCTTTGCCATATCTAAAGGTTTAAAAACTAAATATTTCAGGATTAGTTGGGCGGTAAGATTAGTATTTGTTCAATTAGCTCTTCTTTTAATAATTATAATTACCAAGATATTATGAGTTTATTTAACAATTACAAATCAGGGATAGAAAGTGTATTAAGCAGTCCTGAGCAAACATTTCAAAAAGGATTAAATTCACCTTTAATGTTGCTAAATGAAAGCAGAAAGGCTTTTTCTCAAGTACCAGATACAATTGAACCTAATTCTAAAACTATTTTAGAATACGATTCTAATCAATTAGAAAAGTATTTTGGACCTAATAAATATTCATTTGATAATATTAAAATAGGTAATCATCCTGATTTTGAGTACTTAAATGAAAATGAGATACTAAAACATTACTGCGTATCCATGTTTATAGATATTAAAGGTTCCACAAGATTAGCTTTAAAATATTCGTTAGAAAAAGTTAGATTAATCAAAGACACCTTATTAACCCTTTGTATAAATGTGGTAAGTCATTTTGGTGGTCATGTTCATCGTTTACAAGGTGATGCTGCATTTGTGCAGTTTGTAAGAAAAGATTCAAACCCTAATGATAGTGTGATTAATGCTTTAAATGCAGGGAGTGTATTATGTCAAGCTGTCTCAGAAGACTTGTCTTCTGCATTCATAAGCCATGGTTTAGATCCAATTAAAATTAGGATAGGTATAGATTATGGTTCTGATAAAAAGGTAATGTGGTCATACTATGGCATCGCAAATTGCAATGAATTAACAACTACAAGTTTGCATACCGATTTGGCTGCAAAACTTCAACATAAAGCTTCTGTAAACTCTATTAGAATTGGTAAAAATTTGTTAGATGCCATAGAAATGAGAGAAGAATTTTTTTCTGTTCCAAAAATTTTTAAAAATGGAGAGTACGAAGATGATAGGTATATAATTCAAGACTCAGATTTTAATTATAGTCAGTTTGATTTTGATTGGAAAAAATACCTAAATAGTTTTTCTTTTTACAAACGTAATAGCAATGGAAAATTGGAAATATCAGAAAATGACTTTACTCTAAATGCAAAAGTCTATAATTCTGAAAATGAAAATGAGTCAAGTGATTATTTCGAAAACAGCTACGCTATACCAAAAGAAAAATCAATTAGGTATGATTTAATGTATAAAGGAATTCCATATAATAGAAAACCATCAGAAAAAATTACTTGGGAGGCTTTTAATTTTGGAAATGAAGTGAAAGGTACGAAAGATGAGAACCATAACTTTGAAAATTATTTTTACAATAAAAATTATTGTGACGCAGGTACAAGATACCATGGGAATCATTTTCTAAAATGCACCATACATAGAGAACGTACTGCAAACATTGTTTTGAATTTTCCTATTTATGTAGATAATGAAGAGGAAACTTTACAAAATTTATTATTTGATACAAAACGCGAACTTAATAAGTATAATTCATAAAAAAGATGGCACCATTCAACGCAAAGACAGCCATGGCAATGACCCTAATCCGCCAAAAGGATAAAGTTATAAGCTTATAAATACTATAGTATGGAAACAAATGCAGAATTAAAAAACACCTTAACTAAACTACTTAGTCTAGAAGCTGAAAATGAAGTTGTGGAGTTTAAACATGCCGAAGATAAATATGATATCGAAAAGTTAGGGCAATATTTTTCAGCATTAAGCAACGAAGCAAATTTAAAAGGCTTGGATTATGCTTGGTTGGTATTTGGTATTCAAGATAAAACGCATAAAATTATTGGTTCAAAATTTAGAAGAAGCCAATCTAAACTAATGCAGTTAAAAAAAGAAATAGGAGATAAGGTAAATAATAGGCTAACATTTATTGATATTCATGAATTAAACCTTGAAGAAGGTCGTGTAATTTTATTTAAAATACCTTCAGCCCTTAGAGGCATGCCAACTTCATACAATGGGCATTATTTCGGTAGAGACAATGAGAGTTTAGTTGCATTAAATGCTGAAAAGTATGATAGAATTAGAAAACAAGTTACCTCGGAAGATTGGAGTGCTAAAATTTTAAAAGATGCTAGTATTCAAGATCTAGATGAAACAGCAATTGAAGTTGCTAAAGAAAACTTTAAAAATAAATTTCCAGATAAGGCTGATGATGTAGAAAAATGGGATACACGTACTTTTTTAAATAAAGCTAAACTTACTATAAAAGGGCAAATGACCCGTACTGCCATTATTTTATTAGGAAAAGATGAGTCAGAACACTTTTTAAGTCCTTCAGTTGCCAAAATTAGGTGGGTGTTTAAATCAGATGGTGGGAATGAAAAAGATTATGATATAATAGGTTTACCATTATTACTTGCAGTTGATAAAGTATATAACAAAATACGAAATTTAAAATATCGATATATTTCAGATGGGACACTTTTTCCTGATGAAGTAAATCAATATGAACCTTATACTATAAGGGAAGCTATTAATAACTGCATCGCACATCAAGATTATACAAAAAATGGCAGAATCAATGTTATTGAAATGGAAGATCAACTTTTATTTACAAATTTAGGAGATTTTATCCCACAAAGCGTTGAGAAGGTTGTAATTGATGATGCACCTGAAGAATATTACAGAAATAGGTTCCTCGCAACAGCAATGTTTAATCTTAAAATGGTTGATACAGCAGGAGGTGGAATAAGAAGAATGTATAATTACCAACGTATAAAATTTTTTCCATTACCTGAATACGATTTAAGTAATAACAAAGTCAAAGTTCGTATTGTCGGTAAAGTATTAGATATGAAATATGCAAATGTGTTAGCTAAAAATAAAAACTTGAGCTTAGAAGAAATAATTCTTTTGGATAAAGTTCAGAAAAATATAAGGCTTACAAAAGAAGAAGCAAAACATCTTAAATCGAAAAAATTAATTGAAGGCAGAAGGCCTAATTATTTCATAGGTAAAAATGTAGCTCAAAAAACAGGACAAAAGGCTACTTACACAAAAAATAAAGCCTTTGATAAGCAATACTATTTAGATCTTATAATGAAATCGATCAAACATCATGAAAGTTTATCACGCGCTGATATTGATGAACTTTTGTGGAAAAAGTTACCTGATTACATGAGTGCCAAACAAAAGAAATCAAAAATCGGAAACTTAATAAGTGAACTAAGAAAAAAAGAGAGAATTATAAACAAAGGAATATATTCAAAGCCTAAATGGCATTTAAAAGATTAATTGTTTTAAATATTGAATGAAGAATTAAAAGAGAGAAGTTAAGAGAGAAGTTAAGAGAGGATTTAAGAGAGGATTTAAGAGAG
>JAIUMH010000191.1 GCA_022565635.1 Flavobacteriaceae bacterium
ATACACGAATAATCGAATGTCACGCTGTCCGAAGTTTGTAACTTCGGACTTACCCCAAGCGGTTCAAAATTTACAACTTCGGACTTACGTTACTGAAAATGTTTCTATTACCCACAAAGTAGATAAAATTCTTCAATCAAAAAAACTGCTCCTAATTTCATCATTAAGAGCAGTTTAATAGTATTTTAAAGAAAAGTAATTTACCTACTTACTTCTATAATTTCGAGTTTAATTTTCCCGTTAGGGACAGAAATTTCAGCGGTATCTCCAGCTTTCTTACCCAACAAACCTTTTCCTATAGGAGAATCTACAGAAATTTTTCCTGTCTTTAAATCAGCTTCGCTTTGCGCTACCAAAGTATAATTCATTTCTTGCTTATTGGCTAAATTTTTTAATTTAACTTTAGAGTGGATTAATACTTTTGAAGTATCTAATTGCGACTCGTCAATTACTCTAGCATTTGCAACAACTTCTTCTAACTTAGAAATACGCATCTCCAGCATTCCTTGTGCTTCTTTGGCAGCATCGTATTCTGCATTCTCACTTAAATCTCCTTTATCTCTTGCATCTGCAATAGCTTGCGAGGCTTTAGGACGTTCAACATCTCTTAATTGATCTAACTCTGCTTTGAGTTTTTTCAAGCCTTCTTCTGTATAATAAGATACTTTACTCATATTTTTTTCGTTTTACACTATATAAATAAAAAGAATCCCGACTTGCGTACAGGATTCTAATTACAAATGTAATAAATTTGCGTCATTCTATCAATTGAAAGTCTGTAAAAAGCTTAAAATTTGAAAATGAATAGATTAAAATAAAAAATAAAATGAATTTTTATACCAATAACAAGCGTTTATACATCAAACTAGTACTTATTTTAGGCTTGGTTTGGTCGTTTTCTTCTTGTGAAGATGACGATTTAAGAAGAGATAATCCTAATTTACTTAATTTAAGATTTGATGTTACTTTAAACAAATCTCTTCCTGCCTACAATCAACTTAATTTTCCGGGCAATGCTATTTACTATCCAGGAGTTGCCAACAAAGGGCTTTTGGTAATTAATACTGGGGCTGGCATTTTAGCTTTTGACGCGGCAGATCCAAATATTGTTCCTAGAGATTGTTCTCTTTTGCAAATTAATGGCTTGGTGGGGACTTCAAGTTGTGAAATTCCTAATTCATACAGTTTAGTAGACGGTTTGCCCATGGAAGATGGCCTTCAATATCCGTTGTATAATTACCGTGTTCAGGAAACAGGAAACATAATTCGCATTTTTAATTAAGACTCCATTTATTTGTTGAATTCAAGTCACCTTAAGTTATAAACGCATTATATTTTAAAACGGAAGTAAAAAAAGTCTTTTAAATCCTTTCAATTTAGGGTGAAGTAAGTGTTATTTTTCTTTGCTCAATAGGGAAGTTAAATCCAATTTTTTGGCGTGAATTTTTTGGTAAAGCCGAAGGGTGATAAAAAAACAGTTGTTGATTGAAGCAGTTGGCTTCAACTAAAAAATGACTACCTTTAAAGTAGTTGGCTACAATCTCTACTTCTACTGAAGAATTTTTAGCTAAATGAATTTCGTGCGGATAAACCAAAAAACTTGCCTTTGGAAATTTTTCATCCCATTGAAGCACAGTAGCAGACACTTTGTTTACTTCTCCTAATAAAGAAGCTGTTACTATTGACTTAGGCGAATTATACATTTCTTGCATAGGCCGGTAGTCTACAAGTTTACCCGCTTGTACAACCAGACAATTGTCTGCAAAACTCAAAAAATCGTCGGGGTCATGAGTAGCAAAAACACATGTAATCTTTTCTTCTTTTAAGTAAGCAAATAAATTTCTTCTTAGTTGGTTGCGTTGAAGGACATCAATATGACTAAAAGGTTCATCTAACAAAAGTAGCTCTGGTTTTTTGGCCAGCACCTTAGCCAAAGCCACACGTTGTTTTTGTCCGCCACTAAGAAGCTTAACTTTTACGTCTGCAAAATCTTGAAGGTTAACTACTTTAAGCAAGCGCTGACAAATATCTTCATTTTGTTTAGCAAACATGCGCGAGAGATGCTCTTTAATGTTTTCTGAAACGGTGGTATAAGGCATTACATTAAATTCTTGTGTAAGGTATTTAATGTATTTGTGCTGGGCTACTAAATGACGACTAGGGTCATGAATTTTTTCATTTTTCCATAAAATCTTACCACTATCGGGCTGTAAGTTTCCATGAATAAGGGAGAGCAATGTGCTTTTTCCTGCGCCACTTTTTCCTATAAGCGCAACAAGTTTACCTGGTTTTACAGAAAAGCTAATGGACTGTAAAACCGTGTGTTGCGAATATGAAAAATTTACATCTGTAAGGCTAAGCACTTGTTTAAAATTAAAAAAAGCTCGACATTAAAGTCGAGCTTCAAGCTATTTATAAAATGAAAAATTTACTTAATTGATTTTGGGTCTTCTCCATTTTCTGGAGTATCTTCTTTAGAAGCGTCTTTAAATTCTTTAATTCCACTACCAAGACCTCTCATTAATTCTGGTATTTTCTTCCCTCCAAAAAGTAAAAGAATCAACACGACAATAACTACGATTTGCCAAGGTCCCATCATGTAAACTGTTGCTAATAAATTCATATCCGTATTATTTAATGCAAAATTAGGTATAAAAAGCTAAAAAGAGCTTGAAGTAATCTTAAATTTTAGATTCCCTACAAATTAATCTCTTCTGCTCATTTTTTTAATAGAATCTTGAACAGCGTTTTTCATTTCCATCCACTCGTTCAATTCATTTTCTAAATCTTCGTTTTTCTCTTCTTTTTTATCAATTTTGGACTTTAACTTTTCAATTTTGCTGTCTTTACCAGCCTCCAATGCTTCATCTTTCTTTTCTTGATATTTGGCAACTTTCTCTTCGTTTTTATCCATTTTCTTTTTCAGCTTCAATATTTTATTGATGCTTTTGTCAAAATCCTGTTGCCATTTATTTAATTTTTCTTCTTGGCGTTGTTCTAGATTTTGTTGAGTAGCTGATTTAGGTTCCATAACAGCACCGCCACCGCCTTGGCCACCACCCTGACCGCCACCGCCTGGCATACCTCCACCCATGCCACCCATACCGCCCATTCCTCCGGGCATCATTTGAGCAAAACATAAGCTGGAAATCAACAAACTAAAACTTAACAATAATAGTCTCATATTTAATCATTTAAATGTAAAATACAAAGATACAAGGAAAAGATTGGATGAGAATGAGGTTTATCATTTTTATGAACCTTTGAGTAGTTGAGATTTCAAAAATTTTATTCTATTGTAGATTTGATTCAGTTCTGAATAGGTAATTATTGAATAAATGACTTGACTTGTACCTACCCAAAGAGAAGTGGAGAATATCGGATTCGAACCGATGACCCCTACGCTGCCAGCGTAGTGCTCTAGCCAACTGAGCTAATTCCCCGTTTATGACTGCAAATTTAATTAAAATATTGAATTAATGAAACTCAAAATTAAGTATTTAATCCGTTTACAAACTTTGGGCTTTATTTATTCATCTTTAAGTTGATCAAATTGAGCTTTTACTTTAGTAGAAAGCTGAATGATAAACAAGAAAATTAAAATACATATTGAAATCATAAAAGCAATTAGGCCATATTTACTTTGATCGTATCCAAAAGGATCATCAAAGTCTATCAAGGTCAATGAAAAAACAATCATACCTAGGCTAGCCAACATCAAGAAATAAACAAAATACTTCATAATTTTAATTTACAATAAGTTTTGAATATTAGAAGTAAATAATTTTACTGCTATAGCTAGCAAAATTACGCCAAAAATTTTACGTATCACAGCAATTCCTTGACTTCCTAACACGCGTTCTATCAATTTAGTAGATTTTAAGACAATATACACTACAAGAACATTTCCTAGAATGGCAATAACGATGTTTTCTGAAGCAAATTCAGATTTTAAAGACAAAATGGTAGTCATAGTTCCCGCTCCTGCAATTAAAGGAAAGGCAATAGGAACAATGGCCGCTGTTTCTGGTGCATCATCTTTGTAAAGCTGAATTCCTAAAATCATTTCAATAGCCAGGAAAAACAAAATGAAAGCACCCGCAACAGCAAATGAATTTACATCAATACCTATTAGGGTTAAAATACGTTCACCAACATACATAAAAGCAATCATTAAAATGGCAGCTACTATACTGGCTTTTTCACTTTGTACGTGTCCTACTTTTTTTCTTAAGTCAATAATTATAGGCACACTTCCAATAATATCAATCACAGCAAATAAAATCATACCCGCAGTAAAAATTTCAAGGAGATCAAAATTCATTTGTTCAATTTTTTTCTGGCAAAAGTAGTTGCTTATTTTGAATAATCCTTCATTTTCAAAATTAGATTAAGGTTAAAAACTAGGTTTGATTATTCTTGTTTTTTCAAGAGAGTTTTAACTTG
>JAIUMH010000192.1 GCA_022565635.1 Flavobacteriaceae bacterium
GAATATCTTAGTATTTTTGAAATTTTACTACTCTCCGTGATTCCTAAACGAATTAAAGCTAAAATTCTCAACTCCGTATTTAAAGTGTTTTTCTTATTGATTTTGAATTGGTGTTCTTTTTGAAGCAAGCTGTTTACCTCTTCAATAAAGTTGGGGTGAATGGCAAAAAAGGATTCATCAAAGTTTTTATAAAAAATAGCCAGCTCTTCTCCAACTACTTGCTTTGATTTAGTTAATTCTAGTAAACTTTTGGTCTTTCCAGTCAATATGTAATTTCTTACTAATTTCCTATAACTGTCAAGTTTATTGATGTAGTCAGAATATAGATTGAGAAATGTACCTATATAATTTTCTTTGATTTTATCAGATTCGCTTAGTTTGTTGTAGAGCAGTTTTAAATCATTGTTTGACTTATTTAATTTTTTATTAACATCTTTTAACTCTTTATTTGTGCTTTTTAATTTGTCTTTAGTGGCGGCTATTTTCTTGATTTGGTTAACTATGTAGCCCAAAGAAAAAAGTAGAATGAAACCAAAAAAAATCAACAGTAATAAATATACCCTCAATTGTTTATTTTGACTTTTGGCTTCATTTTCATAGGCCTTAGAAATTACTGATAAAATATTTGATATGTTTACATACCTTAGCCGTGAATTATAGAACTCAGCATCTGCTACAGCAAAATTTATATAATCATGTGCCTTTTCTACTTCACCTTCTTTAAAAAAAAGCATAGCTAAAACCGTCATAGATGCATTGTCCTTAACAGAAGCTATGATATCTGATTGTGCTGAGAGCATCAAATATTTTTTTTGTTTTTGGATGTCATCGCTCAATTCGTATAATAAAGACCGCTCAAAAGTAACTAGTGAAAATAATCTATTTCCCATTTCTAAATTTTCTAATCGCAAACTATTTACTTTTAATGCTTCTTTGATATCTCGCTGGTCTCTATAAGCTTTTTCTGATAATCTTAAATATTCTTCAGTATTTGGAATTAATAACTGAGAGAGAGAATCTTTGTACATTTGATAGTAGTCATAGTAGAGAGATTTTCTTTCTTGCACCGCAGAATAATAGCTTAGACCAGAGTAGATTTCTTTTAGGCAATAGAAATAACTATTAAGCAAATGTTCAGGCACTTGATCTCTGTAAATATCATTAATTTCATCTAATGCCTCTTTGTACCTGCCCGATTCTACAAGTAGTTTAGTTAATCTTATTTTGCTTTCTTGCAGATGATATATATCTGTATTTTTTTTAGCTAATTCTATATTTTTTTCAATATAATAAAGTGCATCATCAAAATTATAATATTCATATTCGTCAATCAAACGGTTATTTATATAATATAGGTTTTCAGGATTGACATCATTTTGAGAAGCTAATTCTTTTAAGTTTTCAATTTTTGATTTTTTTTGTTGATCGTATTCATCTCTCAGATCCATAGCCTCGTGAAGCGAAAACTCAAGCGCATCAATTTCGTTGATTTGTGCTGAGCTTAGGTCTACAAAACTTATTGTTAGAACTGCCAATATATGAAACAAATAAAAGTCATTGTATCTTTTTTTCATCTTGAAGATTTATTACTGAAGCTAAAATAGAGCAGCTTCTGGTTTGATAGGGTATCATGACAAATATTAAATTTAAAACATAAACCTATTTAAAAACAATTATGCTACTAAATTAATTAAAATAATTGAAAGCTAATCCTAGTATAAAAATTGAACTTGTAAATTTTTATTCTATTCTGATTTTGTTGATCTTAATATTATTGAATTAAGACCCCTCCTTCTTAATAGGAAAAACCTAAAAAAAATCTATAGCTATTAGGATGGAGGTGCAATCCTCAAAAAGTTCAAAACGTATAAAAATGTAAGCCTTTAAATCGACTCAGATCTCTTATACTAAGGCTGATTTCTAAATGCTACTGTATTACCAAATATTTCAGAATGCAAGACATCTCCAAGCTCCAAAAATTGATTCTTCAATTAATCAACCATTAAATTATTAAAATCTAAATCACAAGTAATTAAAATAATAATAATTTAAATTAAAACGATATAAGGTTATAATTTCCTAAAAATAAAGATAAATATGAATTAATTGTATGGTAATTTTGAGTATTTATTAAAAAGTCAATAATATTGAAAGTTCAAATTGAATGATTATGCACAATGTTTTTATCAAAGGAACTGGAGCTTATGTTCCTGAAAAGGTAATTCACAACGACTTTTTTGAAAAGGTAGGTTCTTCTGATGAATGGATCTATAACACCTTAGGAATCAAAGAGAGAAGAGTAGTTACTAATGAAAAAAGTAGCGATCTAGCCGCAAAAGCTGGGAAAAAAGCTATTAAAAATGCAGGTTTAAGCGTTAACGATATTGATTTAATCATTGTTGCTACTTCCACCCCCGACAAACAAGCGCCTTCTTGTGCTTGCTATGTGCAGGAAAAATTAAAGGCTCATCAAGCTGTTGCTTTTGATTTATCGGCGGTTTGTTCTGGGGCTATGTTTGCTATTTCGGTGGGGTATCAGTTTGTAAAAAACAATACCTACCAAAATGTATTGGTAATAGGTGCAGATACCTTTTCAGAAATTATTGATTGGAATCGTAGAGATGCCGTGTTTTTTGGCGATGGTGCTGGAGCTTTAGTGCTTAGTCAAACTAAGGAAGACAAAGGCTTTATTGATTTCAACTTGTTTTCTGACGGTAGAGGGGCCAATCATTTTACCATTGAGAATAAATCGCCCAATGAAGCTCATTCTAAAGCTTATTTTTATATGGACGGGAAAGAAATTTACAATGGTGCTACTCAGTTAGTTCCTCAAGCCATCCGTCAATTACTTGACAAAAATAAAATTTCAGTGACTGAAATCGATTTAATGGTTCCGCACCAACCCAGTATTGGAATTTTAAAATCCATTGCCAAGCAAATTGGATTGCCTTTTGAAAAGGTATTAACCAATATGGATAAGTATGCCAATACCTCTGGAGGAACTATTCCCATTGCGTTAGATGATGCCGTAAAACAAGGAAAATTTGATGCGGCTAAGTACGTTCTTTTTGCTGCTGTTGGCGCGGGAATAACGTGGGGAACCGCTCTTTATAAAACCAAATAGTTATGATGTTAAAAGGAAAACGTTTTTTAATTACAGGAATTGCCGATAAGCATTCTCTTGCCATGTATGTGGCTAAAAAAGTACTAGAATTTGGTGGAAGTGTTGTGTGTACTGGCTTAGGGGTAAGTCAACACCATGAAAATTTATCGGATAAAGCAAAAGCTTTTTTATTAAGTACTTATACAGATTTCCAGCAATGTGTTGAAAAAGAATTAGGTGAAGATGCCTTAACACGCGTAATGGACGTAAGTTTAGAGGCTTCTATGGATGAATTTTGCCAAGACATGAAAAAAAACAACATTCACTTTGATGGCTTTTTACATGCTATTGCCATGGATAAAACCATCCGAAAAAAAGTAGTAAAACCACTTTTAGAGGTTAGCTTGCAGGAGTTCTGCGAAACCATGGACGTTTCTGCTTACTCTTTAATTAGGATTACAAAAAAATTAAGCGATTATGAAATTTTAAATCCAGGAGCTTCCATTTGTTCAATTAGTTATATTGCCGCTGCTAAAGTAACTTTTCACCCGTATCGAAACATTAGTATTGCAAAAGCAGCATTAGAGCGAATTACCATTGAGCTTGCCGATGAATTAGGAAGAAAAAACGGAACGCGTGTTAATTGTGTGCGTTTTTCTCCTTACATGGGAAGTAAAGCTGGTAATGCTACCTTAAATGAAAAGGATGTGAATTATGCAGGTGAAGTGAGTCCACTTGGAAATGCGCATCCAGAAGATTTAGCGTATGATGTGGTTAATTTATTTAGACCTGATGCAAAAATCACCGGTGAAATTAGACATATTGATGGAGGTTATCATATTATGGGGTAAAAAACTTATAAAGCAACAAATAAAAAGATGATGGTTAGTTAATCATTCTTCTGAAAGGTCAATAAAGATTTTGCCTTCTTCTCTAAAAACATGGCATTCATCAGCGCCTAAAAGATAAGGCTCATCAATAAGCAGTTCGTCATCTACAAAACCTTGAAAGCGAAAGGCTTCAATTTCGTTAGTTTCAAATAAATCAAACTCGCCATCACTTAAAATAGGATAGGAGTTGAAGAATTCAAGATCTTCACTTAAAAAAAGCGTGTCTTGGGTTGCTTCACGAATCGTAAAGTATGAAGTTAACTCAGCACCTTCAACTTCAATCGAAATAATTCGAAACTCCATAGTGCATATCACTTCATTGTTATTCGATGAGGAACAAGAACCTGTTAGCCCCATTATACAAAGCAATAATAATGCTTTGTAAATAAATTTTTAGAGGTGTAAAGATAATTTCTTATATTTGAGTACAAAATATATAGCTATGG
>JAIUMH010000193.1 GCA_022565635.1 Flavobacteriaceae bacterium
GGAATATTACTCTGTATTACTAAAGCTTAAAGAAACTAACACCATTTTTTTGAACTCTTGCTTTGTCCCTCTTCATCTCAACTACAACACAATTATAAGGTTTTCATGTTTAGAAGACAAGCTTTTTTTCAAGTTACTTTTGTTATTCTTAGCTATACTTCATTTTTATCATGCTTTAATTCTAATGATTATATGCTAAGCCGAAGTATGATTAAAATATCTCATTTTTAATTTTACAAGGATTTATCTTTATTTTAGAGATGTTTAAAAGAAACGCTTCCTGCAAATAAATTAGAAAGTTTAATTGGTACTTCCGCAAAAGCAAGTAAATTTGCTTAATCAAAATTATACTATGGATTATCAGCTCATTTGTTCTGACATTGACGGAACCTTACTCAATAAAGATAGAGAACTATCTCAAGCAACAATCAATACAATTCAAGCATTAAAAAATCAAATTCCATTTGTGTTGATTTCCTCCAGAATGCCAGAAGCAATGAGGCATCTTCAAAAACAATTAAGTATTGAAAATCAACCGCTAATTGCATACAATGGAGGTTTAGTATTGGACCAGGAGCAAGTATTAAGTTCTACTGAAATTTCATTAACACAGGTAGAAAAAATACTTGAATACAATCAAGAGCATTTAGGCGTTCATCTAAGCTTGTATCAAGAAGACGATTGGTTTGTGCCTCGCATGGATTACTGGGCTGAAAGAGAATACAGAAATACTAAAGTAGAACCACAAGTTTTAGGCAATAATAAAGTTCTGAAAAAATGGACTAAAACACGATTTGGAGCGCACAAAATAATGTGCATGGGTGAAGAAGAAAAAATGAATCAATTGTTTAATTTCCTCACAGAAAATTTAGGAGAAGAATTGCATTTATACCGTTCTAAACCTACGTATATTGAAATTGCTCCTAAGCAGATTTCAAAACTAACAGCCATCGATTTACTTTTAGCAGAAAAATATCAACTTCAACGCCAACAAGTGATGGCTTTTGGAGATAATTATAACGATTTAGAAATGCTAAAAAATGTAGGTATGGGAGTAGCTGTTGAAAATGCAAAACCTGAAGTTAAATTAGTAGCCAATGCAACTACAACAAATGCAAAAGAGGATGGGGTTGCAAACTACCTTAGAAGTCAATTTTTAAAACATCTTTAGTAATTCTCATCTAATTTTCTATTTTTACGCAAATTTGAAATATATGTTCTACGCACCAGTTTTTACAAACGACGCTATAGTTCTTGGAATATTAGCAGTTTCCTTGGCTTTCATTTTTTACACCTCTTCACTTAAATCTGGTTTTTGGCACAAATTTTACAAAGTTGTTCCTGCCTTGTTAATGTGTTATTTGGTACCTGCTATTTTTAATTCGCTCAATATAATCAGTGATGAAGAATCGCATTTATATTTTGTAGCGAGCCGGTATTTACTTCCCGCTTCATTGGTTTTACTCACTCTAAGTATCGACTTAAAAGCCATTGCAAATTTAGGCTATAAAGCTTTGTTGATGTTTTTTACGGGTACAATAGGCATTGTAATTGGAGGACCTATTGCTATTTTGCTAATTTCATTGGTGTCACCAGAAACAGTTGGTGGTGTTGGTCCCGATGCCGTTTGGCGTGGATTAGCAACTCTAGCAGGAAGTTGGATTGGTGGAGGTGCTAATCAAGCGGCTATGCTAGAAATTTTTGAATACAATCCAGAAAAATACGGAGGAATGGTGCTTGTAGATATAGTTGTTGCTAATTTATGGATGGCCGTAATTTTGATTGGAATTGGAAAGAAAAATGCGATTGACAAATGGCTTAAAGCAGACAACTCAGCTATTGAAGAATTAAAAGAACGCGTTTCTTCATACACCAAAAGCGTAAGTAAAATTCCAAATTTAACGGATTATATGATTATGCTAGGTTTTGCTTTTACTGCTGTAGGTATTGCACATTTTTCTGCCGATGAAATCTCAAATTTTTTAACTACAAATTTTGAAGTCTTTACCGATAAAAAATCAGCTTTCTCTTCCTTTGCCTCTAAGTTTTTCTGGATGGTAAGTATTGCCACCCTTATTGGGGTTATTCTTTCATTTACAAGAGCTAAAAAATACGAAGGTGCAGGCGCAAGTAAAATAGGTAGCATTTTTATTTACATTTTAGTAGCCACAATTGGTATGAAAATGGACTTAACAACAGTTTTTGAAAATCCTGGTTTATTAGCCATTGGCCTGGTTTGGATGAGCATTCATGCGGGCTTGCTTATTTTGGTGGCTAAAATAATTAAAGCCCCCTACTTTTTCCTTGCCGTTGGAAGTCAAGCTAATGTAGGAGGTGCTGCCTCAGCTCCTGTTGTAGCCGCTGCTTTTCACCCTTCACTAACAAGCGTTGGTGTTTTATTAGCTGTTTTTGGTTATGTTGTAGGAACTTACGCCGCTTTAGGTTGCGCTATGTTAATGGAAATTGCTTCAAAAATGTAATAGATAGAAATGTAAAATTAAGAAGATTGAATGGCTATTTGCCTCTTCCCTGTTTACTACTTCAAGCTGAAAGATAAAAAGTAATTGATTAAAAAATAAACTATAGAATACATGAAAAAAGCACTAATTATTTTAATTGGCCTTGTAAGTTTAATTTCTTGTAAGGAGGAAAAAACTAAAAATAATTTGTTTATACAAGGAAAAGTATCTGATTTAAAAATTGGTACAATTTACTTGCAAGGACTTCAAGATAGTACTGTGGTGAGTATTGACTCTGCTAGCTTTACTGGTGAAAGCGAAAACTTCAAACTACAAGCCTTTCTTGAGGAACCACAATTAATGCTATTATTACTTAAAAAGCATAATAACGAAGGTTATATGGAAGTCATTAACTTTTTTGCTGAAGAAGGAACTTATGAGGTTGATGCAAAGGTTACCGATTTTACCAAAGCAGAAATTATAACAACTTCAGAAAACCAAAACAAATTAGAAGAAATAAAGAAAGCCATTAAACATTTTAATGATGAAGATTTAGACTTGATCAAGGAAGAATTTGATTTAAAAAACCAAAATAAAAATCTAGAAGCTTTTGAACGAAAGAAAAAATCAATGGAAAGAAGAAGATACTTATACATGGTAAATTTTGCATTGAACAACAAGCATCTTGAAATTGCTCCTTTTACAATTTTATCTGAAGCTCCCGACTTAAACATCAAATATTTAGATACTGTTTACACTAGCCTTGATGATAAGATTAAAAACAGTAAATACGGGAAAGAGTTAAACCAACTTATTGAGTTTAGAAAAGAACAGATTAAAGAAAATGAAACACAGGAGGTCTTAAAGAAAGATTCTATCACTGAGCAAGCCTTACAATAATACGCTGTGTTTATTGAATTTTTGAAATAATGCTTGAATTATAAAATTTTGAAATCGATAAAACAATATAGATTAGTCAATTTTTTTGTAGGTAAAGCTTTCTACTTGGTTTAAAACCTCATCCATGTATTGAACTACTAAGTTTCCGTTTTCATCAAAATTTGCCACGCCATTTATTTCTTCAGAATGGAATAAAAAGGTTTTACCATCGGCTTTTTTAATATCCGCTAATTTTTTAAATCCAGACTCATCATACAGTTCAAAATTGCCATCACGGTTAAAAATTAAGTAAGTTGTTCCGGCATACCTAAGCTTGTCACTTTGCGCTTTAATCACTTCTGCTACCTGAATTTTTTGTTCTTCTTTGGTGAGTTTTTTAGAAGATTCTTGGTTTTTAGACTGGTTTCTGTTGGCAAATAAGGTTTTTAAACTTTCATCTTCAATGCTTGTAAAAGCATCTAAAAAAGCTTCTTGATGTGCTTTTCTATGAAATTTTTCTCGAGACTCCCCTACTTTAGATTCAAATACAATTTTCCTATTACAATCTTTTAATTGAATTGTTACATAAGTAGTAAACACCGTTTTATCCGTCACCAAGTCAACCACTAAGGCGTCACAACCTTTGCCTAAATACTCTAAGGGTAAATTTTCTTCAGAAATAAAAGCCGTAAAACCTTCTTGTTTAAAAGTATGCTTTACAAGTGAATTTAATTGATACTCGTTATCTTCATCTTGAAAATTATACTTTAAGGGTACTATAAAATGTGAGTATTTATCTAAAACAGAGCCTTGAGCGCTTAAAAACTGGTTAAATCCTAAGATAAACAGCAGTACAGTAACATATCTATATTTCATGTTTTGTTCTTTTATACATTGAGGTTTAAAGACCTAGCCTATACCTAAAGATTTGAC
>JAIUMH010000194.1 GCA_022565635.1 Flavobacteriaceae bacterium
TTTTTTAAAAAAACAATTTAGCTAGCGAAGCACCCTTAACTTTCAAAACCAAAAGCTTCAACGTACAAAATTGATACGAGTTCTTGATTGAAATTTAAAGTCATAGAAAAGTGTTTGTAAAATTATGTTGATGATTAACCAGAGTTCGATTTTAATCACAACTTCTAAATCAAATCAAAACCTACAGCTGATAACTCATTTTTAACAAAATAATTCTGGGTTGAATGAATGTTCTATTATCCATGACCATAAACTCTGAAACACTGTTGTTTCTTCTAAAACCGATGTCAAACACATTGGTTATATCTAAACCAAAACCCCAAGCACTGGATTCTTTCTGGTAAAACAAGGAAGCATTTCCTACTTCAAAGGTGTTGGAGTTGCCTGTGGTTTCATTCTTGAAATAGGTGTATTCATAATCTGCTGAAATCACAAAATCTTCTAAGAATCTCCATAGGAGCTCTAGTGAAGGAGAGATGTTTTGAAAATTTTGTGAGGGATTGTTTTCATTGGAAGAACGAGTTTCTGTAATGCTTTGATGCCAGTTCAAAGTGATTTCTGGAAGTTTAGAAACTTCGTCAAACTTGAATTCCCTGAATGTTGTGCGAAGATTATAGGAATAGGTGTTGGAGTCAAAACTAACCTGCTCTTGATTCAGGAAACGGTCGTAATTAGAAAAATTTGCCGAAGTATTGAAGTTGAAGAAAATGAATTTACCTAAACCTCTACTCATTCCCAAACCAAAATTGTAGGTTTCCTCGGGTAAATCAGTTAAAATACTGGTGCTTATAAAATCAATTCCATCAATTTCTGTGGCTGGACGAATGCTTTCAAGCCGACTTGTAAAACTGAATTTAGTGTTGATATTTAATTTTAAAGGGTAAAATTTAGTTTCATATCGAATGCTTAAATCATGATACAACTCATTTTCTAAATCTTCATTGCCTAAATACACGCTATTGAAATTTTGAAGTCGAAGTCGGTTAGCAAACTGAGTGGCTTGTGCAAAATTACTGTTCAAATTATAGTCTAATCTGAATTTCTTATTCATGCTAAAATCTTTTTTCATCATGAATTCTGGTTGAAAAACCCATTTGTTATTGGCAACAATTTCTTGACCAAACTGCGAAGCATTCCAGCGATAATTTCTAAAAACAGCTCCGGGTCTAAAAATCCATTTATTAATCATGAATTTATACTGAAGTCCAGCAAAAATATCCAGTAGCTGAAAATCTAAATCGTTATTAAAATTAGCCTCTTCAAAAGAATTGATGCTTCCGTCTTCAAGCTCTTGAAAATCAAATGTACTGAAGTTTTTATTCAAATAATTAACGCCACCAATGGGGTACAAATGGTTGGTGTTGTTCAATACCCAATAATGTTTTACATCCAATTGAGCTACTTGAGCTTGGCTAGCTTCATTAGAGGTAAAATTGAAGTTATTTCCTTCTTCTTCAAAAGGAATTAAATTGGTGAAGATAGGTTGGTCAAACAGCCAATCTCTAGTATTTTCTTGTTCTAGGTATTGTAAATTGGTGTTGATGCTAATTTTATGTTTGTAAGAGAAACTTTTATTAAAGCTGAAAGTGTTAGCTACTTCTAGGTTTCTTGGTGCTTCGTCTGCATTAAAAAACTGTTGACTTTGGGGTGTGTTGGAAAGTGTGTTTTGCTGGTTTTGCGCATCAAAGTATTTCACCACAAAATCAGTAATAAAGTCAATATCATTGATGTTATCATATCTCAATTTGATTTTGCTCAAGCTGGCCAGAGTTTCACTCAATCCGGTTTCATCTCTAGTTTCATTGGCTTGTTCTTGGGTTAAATAGTTGATTTCTTGCAAGCTTCTAGTTTCTTCTTGCCCTTGTTTTACAATGGAATACACATCTAAAAAGGTAAATTTACCTAACCGTTGACTCAAACTTCCTGCGCCAAAGTTGGTGGTTTTATCAATAAAATCTGTATTTCCAAAAAGAGCTCCTGCATCTTGTCCATAAGTACGTTTAAAGGTATTTCTGCCTTGGGTCATGGCGCTAAAGCCTCCTTCAAAACTAAAATAATCACTGGCAGTAAATGCTGATTGACCAATATTGTTAAAATCACCTAACACATTTACGCTGGTATTGGGACTGTAATAAAACAAATTTGGATTCACATAATAGCGGTCTTTATGACCAGCGCCCACTTCCGATTCGCCAAAGGCAAAATTCTTCTTGCCTTCTTTGAGTTTGATGTTGAGCGTCATTTGATCACTATCGTCAAGACCTTTTAAAAAAGCAACTTCAGGATCGTTGTCAAGGGCTTCAATTTCTTCTATAGCATCCGCTGGAATATTTTGTACGCCCAATTTTGGGTCTCCCGTAAAAAACTCTCTACCTTCAATGGTGAGTTTGTTTACTTTTTTGCCGTTCACTTTTACGTTGCCTTCGCGGTCAACTTCTACTCCTGGTAAGTTTTTAAGGAGGTCGCGCAACTTTCTTTCGTTACCGGTTTTAAAATTATCTACACGATAGACGATGGTATCTTCCTTAACAATCATAGCCATTTCTTTTTTAATGACTACTTCTTCTAAGCTTTCGGTACTTTCATAAAGGGTATAATTTTTTTGGGTGGTTGCGTTGATTTGAATGGTGTCAATTAATTTACCAAATCCCAAATAGGTAACGCTAATTTGGTGTGGAATTTCAGCTTGAAGCCCAACTTGGTAATTTCCTTTTGCATCGGTAATAGAAAAGGTGGTTTTGTTTTTTTCTAAACCTATAGTTTTGGCAATAACATTGGCATTTTGCAGGGGATTGCCAAGGCTGTCGGTAACTTTTCCTTCTAGGAATTGGGCGTAAATTTGGGTTGTAAAACAATATAACAAAACCAAGTAAATATACTTGGTTTTGTTATTAAATGTGAATAAGCTTTTTGAACTTTTCATTAATTGTTTAACGTGACTTTTTTGGATTTGTTACATCTTAATTTGTAAACATATTTAGTAATCAGAATTATTTTGAGAGTACAAATTCATAAAAGAAAACGGAATTTAATCTACTTTTTCCGTCAATTCTCTTGGAATTTCTATATTGAGTTGATCGGGAAAATCAATATCCCTTGCGTAAATGTATCTTCCGTGCTTTTCTAAACCTAAGATTAATCCTGGCAGGCCTTTGAAAATAGATGGCCCTTCTGGAACTGGAATTTCAGTAGTAAACCATGCTTTTACTTTAAATTTACGATTAGTTGTAGAAACCATTTCTGCTTCGGCTAATTGACACTTATAGCCTAATATGTTTTTGAAATCATCTTTTATTTGCCAATCGATTTTTGAATCTACTAATTGATATGATTTATTTGTACTCATTACATTTTTTATGATGTATAGATCATTGTCAATTTTATAACACTGGGTTAAACGGGATGCCATAATTAGTGTTGCGAAGGTGAGTTCGTCTTCTAGATCCATAATCTCAATAATTTCAAAAAGAGAACTTCTTTTATCATACCTTAAATGATAAAATGTTTCATCAGGTGAGAGGACTCGTTTAAATTTGTATTCAGATTCTAATATCTTTTCTTTAGCATATTGATGCATGCCAATTGTATCTTTTTCGTAGATATTTAAATATTCCACACCATATTCAACATTTAAGTTTTGTTGTGCGTAAATATTGAAAAATAAAAATAAAATTATATATTTATACATTACTTATAATTTAATCCTTAGGCTATTAATAACCTAAGGATTATTAATATATGATTTAATTATCAAAAGAGTGTAGGGTGAGCAAACCTTATAGCTATCCAAACGCCACTCCAGCTATCACCTGAACCACCATTTCGTATACAACTATCATATGATGCTTGTGCAAATATGCCAGCAACATTATTGTCACCACCAGCTTGTTCATGATAAACAGGATATGTTTGGATTGCAATTTCTTGACAATCTATTGCAAACATCTCATATTTAGTACTTAAGCTATTTTTAGTAGTATTTGTGTCAAACGAACTTAAACTTAAACTTGTTAAACCTAGTGCAAGGATAATTACAATTTTTTTCATTTTAAAATTATTTAAAAAAGTTAAACTATCAGTTTTTAATCATAATCAGGATTTAATCTTCTTAAAAGAAGTTGAGATCTCATGAAAAAACTTATCTTTGTATTTCAGATTGGAGATGAGTTTTTTCATCACATTTCTACGAGAAGTCTCTACCTAGTAGGGACTTTCTCTTTTTAATTCACTAGAAGAACACAA
>JAIUMH010000195.1 GCA_022565635.1 Flavobacteriaceae bacterium
CGCATAACATAAGTGGCGACTTAAAATGCGTAAATTTTTCGGCTAAACTTTAAGTTGCTAAAAAAATACAAACCTTTCGTCCTGCCTGACTGCGCTGGCAGGCAGGTTCAGGCACAAATCCCACCTTTTTTGTTATGCGCTGTTGTGAGCAGTTATTAATTTATTTTTTTCATTTTAGAGTACACATTTCCATTCAGTTTATAAATCGAAAATTCAGTTTTATTATCACTCCAAATTGCTTTATTGTCCTTTCTTTTTGGAACTCCTAAATAAGTGTATTCATTGATTTTTGATTCGAGAGAAATGGTACTTCCGTAATCAAACACAAATTCTGTAAGTTCATAATCATTGTTGGTTATAAGTTCAATAGAATTTGAGCCACCAAAAACGTATTTTTTTAGAAAAATTCGGTTTTCTTTTTTTTCTATAAGATTATTAAATTTATTTATATCATCGCCGAGTTCAATTTGTCCATATTCGTAAAGATTGATGTGCGTAAAAATTGATTTGGAATTAGTCATTTTAGAAGTTCTGCAAGATGCTAAAATCAACATTAGTAATATAAATAATTTTATTTTCATAAAGTTTGGTTTAATTGAATACAACTTACTACTATACAGAGAAGACTATTTTAAGTCTAGAAAAAAAAGACTAAATTTAATCATTCTCTAATAACTCTTTTAATAAATTTAATATTTCGTCTTGTGTGATTGGCTTGATTAGGTAATTAGAGACTTCAGAGTACGACTTAGATTTATTAATGTCTTCGTTGGATATTGAACTTGTTAATAAGTAAATAATAACTTCTTTGTTTACAGGTATTTTTGTGAATTCGTCCAGAAATTTCCAACCATCCCATATAGGCATGTTAAGATCTAGAAAAATTATGTTTGGCAAATCCTCATTGTTATTGAAAAGAGTTTTAAGAGTCTTATAAGCCTCTTTTCCATCCTTACAGATAAGTATTTTATCAACCAAACCAGAAAGTTCAATGTGCCTTTTGGTAATAAAAACATGCATAGGGTCATCATCAATGATGCATGCTAATTGAATTTTTCCCATTTAAATTAATAGTATTAGATAGTAAATTTAAGATTTTTTTATATCAAAAGTTTAAAAAAAAATGGATTAACTTTTATTTAACGGCAGATAGACCTTGAAAGTTGTACCATGATTCACATTACTGGTTACCTCAATTTTACCGCCCATACTTTCTACTTGATTTTTTGTCATAAAAAGACCAACTCCTCTTGAGTCCTTGTTTTTGTGAAAGGTTTTGTAAAGTCCAAAAATTTTATCTCCGTAAGAATCTAAATCTATTCCTAATCCGTTATCTTCAAAACTCAAGATACAGTATTTATTTTCTTTTCTGGCATATATATTCAAAAAACTGTCTCTTTGTTCACTTCTATATTTAATAGCATTTGAAATAAAGTTAAGAGAAATACTATCAATGTATGCAGGGACTCCTTCAATTATAGTATCGGGGGGTACATTATTATGGATTTGTATTTCTGATTTTCTGATGAGCGAAGCTAAGCTTTCTATATTTTTTTGTATTATTTGATGAAGTTGGATTGACTCAAACTTTTTTTGATATAGATTAACAGTCACAACTTTTGTAAGATCTTCAACCGTTTTTTCTAAATTAAAAGATGCCTGTTTAAATAAATTGAAATACTCATTATCAACTATTTCTGCAGTTTCAACTTCCAATAAACTTAATAGCCCAGAAATTCCAGCGCTGTGTGACCTCAGATTATGAGAAACAATGTGAGCAAAATTCTTAAGCCTATTATTTTGTTCCTCAGATACTTTAAGTAAGTTATTAATTTCTTCCTCTTTCTTTTTTAATTGGCTAATATCAGTTGCAACACCAAGGTAACCTACCACACTGTGATCAACCTTAATTGTATTTACAGACAAAAGAATAGGGATAATCTTTCCCTCTTTAGTTTTGTAAGACCATTGACTAGTTGTAGGTTTACCTTTATTTGCTTCAAAGATAAAAGTATTAAAACCAGTGATTTTTTGATTGTATTTTTCTGATAGTCTTTGGCTTTCTTTTTCAACTTCATCTGGTAAATGGATAATTAGTGGTGTTTCTTTGCCTACAACCTCATCTGCTTTATATCCTAGTGTCTTTTCTGCTCCTGCATTGAATAATGAGATTATTCCGGAAGTGTCAGTTGCAATAATTGAAACTTGATTACTTGCATCAAGTACTGCTTGAAGTTTACTTATTGCTTGATTGAGTTTTAGCTTAGCTTGTTTTTCAATGCTAATGTCTTGAATAAATGACCATATTAATTTTTTTCCTCTATTGTCTTTTATTAAAACCCCTACAAGTGAAACTGGATATCTAGAACCATCTTTTCGTATATATTCCTTTTCAAACATATCATAACTTCCTTTTGCATTCATTTGTTGTAATGCTATTTCTTCTAATGGCATGTATTTTTCTGGAGTTACCTCAAAATAATTTAATGCAAGAAATTCCTCTTTAGTGTAGCCTGTTGGCTGAAGCAATTTTTGATTCACGTCTAAAAACTGCCCAGTTTCAAAATCATTTAATGCAATGCCTATAGGTGATAATTCGTATAATTTAGAAAATAAAGTTTGTTGATATTCAAGCTCTAATTGTTGGTTTTTAAATGTTGTTATATCAATTATTTGAGAAACAAAATACAAAATATTACCTGTAGAGTCTTTAACCATGGATACGGCTAGGATTGCATAAACTAAATGACCCTGTTTATGGTAATATCTTTTTTCCATTTGGTAACGACTCCTTTTCCCTTCAATTAATTCATTTAAGTAATTTAAATCAATATCAAGATCTTCTGGGTAAGTAATATCTTGAAAAGTTAAAGACAAGAGCTCTTGCTCTGTATAGCCTAACATTTCGGGTATTCGGCTGTTAACCTTTAACCATTTCCCACTTTCATCTAACAGCGCCATGCCTATAGCGGCGTTTTCAAAATTACCTCTAAATGCCTGTTCGCTTATTCGTAGTAATTCGTCTTTTTCCTTCAGTAAACTTATATCTTGTTGGGTACCAAACATCATCAAGGGTTTCCCTTCATTTGTCCATTGTATAACTTTTCCGCGAACCAGCATCCAAATCCAGTGCCCGTTTTTATGCTTCATGCGGATCTCTACTTCATAAAATTCGTTGTTGTTCTCAAAACATTGTTGCAAAATTTTATTTGAACTCTCTACATCTTCTGGATGCATCAAATTCAACCAAGTTTCAGCATTGGTTCCGTCAAAATCATTTGTAGAATATCCTATAATTTCTGCCCATCTATCGTTAAATACAATTTCACCTGTGGGAACGTTCCATTCCCAAGTTCCTAAATTAGCGCCATCTAAAATAGCCTTAAATCTACGTTTATCATGAACAATATCCTGTATGTTCCTGCCTTCTGGTATAACATAAATAACATTACCATTATCATCAAAAATAGGTTTTAAGGAAAAGAGAATCATGGCAGGAGTTTTATTAGCACTCCATATCTCGACCTCATACTCAACAAGCTCTCCAGCAAGTGCCTTTTGAAAATTAATTTGAAGTTCTTTTTGTGCTTGTTTAGAGATTTGCCACCAATAACAATCCCAAAAATATTTCCCAATAACATCACTGTGACTTAAACCCGCAAAACTTAACATAGCTTGGTTAACTTCTACTAAAATACCGTCAGTGTTTAAAAAACCTAAAAACGCAAAAGTTGAATTAAATATTCCTTTGAATTTAAGTTCACGTTCTTTGATCACTGTAATATCCTGAAAACTTCCAGTTACTTTATTGTCAACTTTCCATCCAGTTGACCTCACCCATTTATGGTTGTTTTTATGTGTAATCAACAAACATTCAATCTGAAAAGCTTCTCCATTAATAATGCAATTTTCAAGGGCATTATGTAATTGATCCTTAAAACTTGGGTGGTAAAAATTAATCCCCTTAGTTTTCGTTATATCGGTATTTAAAGGCAATTCATGAATATCATATACTTCTTTACTCCTGCTTAAGTCATTTGTTTTTAAATCTAGTTCCCAACGTCCTAGCTTGTTCATATTTTGAACTTGGTGTAATATTTTGTTTTCTTGATTTTGTAAAGCCAGTAAGTTTTCTTTTTTTAATAGCGCTTTACCTTTTTCAAATAAATTTCCACATAGTTGGGTAAGCTTTTTAAGTTCTTTTATTTGTTGATTGG
>JAIUMH010000196.1 GCA_022565635.1 Flavobacteriaceae bacterium
GTTTTTTTGTGCCTTTTGCCATGGTTTAATTCGTGTATAGTAATGTACTGCTTTGTTTGCAATTTCTTGTGGAGTGTTTGCAATTTCACCAGGCCAAGGATATTTACCACCAATAGCTTCAGCGCCTACACTTGTGGTAATGCTAGGTAAACCATAACGCATAGCATCTACCAACTTACCTTTAAGTCCAGCTCCAAAACGCAGAGGAGCTATTAATATTTTCTTTTTTGCCATCAGTTCTGGTAAATTTTCTGCTCGTCCTTTTACCATAAAACCTTGTTTAGGTTGATGAAGTTGTTTCACTTTTTGACTAGTGTAAGCACCGTAAATTTCAACTTCAGCCTGGGGTAGTTTTTTCCTGATTAATGGCCAAATTTCTTCCTTTAAGTAAAGCACTTGATCCCAATTAGGCGCATGTAAGAAATTACCTATGCACAAAAATCCATTTCGCTCTTCAAAATCAGGCAAAGCCTTATTTTGCTCAAACACTTCAGAAAATATAAATGGTAAGTAAAAGATACTAGAGGCTTTAATATCAAACTTACGTTGCAATAATTGCATTTCAACTTCAGAAATAATTAAAGTTAAATCGCATCTTAAAATAGAGGCAATTTCTCGTTTAGCTTCATCTGTATAAATATTTAAGTTAAGGTTAGTTTTGCTTTTAAAAGCCTTTTCTCTAGCTTTTCTTAAAAAATGAAGGTCTTCTGTATCTAATAATGTAAGTGCTTCTGGACAAACCTCTCTAACTCTCCAGCCTAATTGTTCTTCCATCATAAATCGGTCAAATAAAACCACGCTTGGTTGAAGGTTTTGAAGAAAATCAACTACGGAAGAATTATTGATTTGTATAGGCTCTTCCTGAACGCCCATAGCTACTAAATCTGCTGAAAATTCTGTTTTTTGTGCAGGACTAGCAAAACAAATATGATATCCATGATCTAAAAACAATTCTAATAATTGTATCATTCTCCAACCCGCTGCAGAAGATGAAGGTTCTGGCCATACATAACCGATAACTAAAAGTTGTTTTTGCATTGACAAAATTTTATATGTGTTGAAAAAAACCTAACTAAAACATTAGATTTTTAGATGCTTTAAACTAATTGAAATTACTTATAAAAACAAATTCCAAACTACACCAAACCTAAATGTAAAATCACGAAAAGGATAGCCCGGTGCAGAAAAGTTTTTGTTTCCTGTAAAAATTTCGGTTACATTTTCAAAATTTAAAAACACTCTTGCTGTTCGTATTTTTGCATTAAAAAAAACGTCAAATGTGTAAAAGCCTTCTAGCTCAACAGCATTTTGCACTACAAATTCGTTTAACACAGGATTAAACGAGTTGGCATGAAAGTCAGAAAAATATTTAAACGTAAAACCTGTTTGTATAAAAGTTGCCTTTTTAAACCAATGATCTTGGTAATAAAATGAATTTCTTGTAATCACCTCTGGTACAGGCAAAAATTCTGCACCATTTACAACATTTTGATATTGCATAGTGTGCGTCATACCAAACCACCCAAAGTGATAATCACCTCCAGCTCTTAACTTAAAGTAACTCACATCACTACCTGCTTGTTGTGGGCTAACATTTGTGTATAAATCATCTATACTTGAATATTCATCTATTGTTGCTCCAAAAAAAGTATGGTTCTGAATTTGTGTAAATGAGCCTTCTAAATAGCCCCACTTAGTATGACTTAATTTACCTCCTAAAAACTGAGTTTGAATATTTGAAAAATCTGTATTCCAATTATAGTTGATGTAACTACTCTGAAAAAGTTGGTAGTTAAAATCAGGTGCTACACTGCTTATATTAAGCTTAGCGTCAAGTCTTAAGTTTTTATCTATTTGTGCTCCTGCTCTACCTTTTATATAGCTTCCATTAAAATCACCAATAATATTATGCATGGTTTCTCCTTCCAAATCAAAAAGACCAATTTTGTTTTTGTAAGTAGCTCCAACTGCAATTATATCTCCGGCCATTAAGTTTGGAATTACCTCATCTGCTGCAATTACAATACTGTTATAACCATAGTTGTATCCTGTGTGTCTGGCTTTAAAGGCTAGTTTGCCAATATCATTTCTAAAATAAGAAGCGGAAGCTTCATTGGTTAACTCTTCTAAATTTACCCGATCGCTAAGGTTAGAAGTTTCATAGGAAGGTCCAAATATTTCTGAATTTGAACCTTGAGAGAAAAAATAGTTTTTGTATTCATATTGCAAAGAATGAGCCAACCTAATTTGATTGTTTTGGGTGGAATCATTGCCTTGAACAAGTATGTAGTCTTGATCTAAATAAAGTCTTCTTCCTAAGAGCCTTGAAGAACCATCTCTAAATTGAGGTTCCACAGAAGCTCGATTATCAAATTCTGGTATTTGATTTACAAAGCCTTCAATAGAGCTATCTGCAAGCCCGCCATTTTGTTGATTTTCAAAATCTTGTTTAGCTACATGGAGCCGAAGAAAATAACGATCATTTTGTGTTCTATAATTTACTGTTCCAAAAAAATTAGCGGCATCACTTCTAGCATGCACATAATGTCCTAAAGAACGTAAGCCTTCGTATCCAATTGAAAAATTTAACCGTGGATTAATATTATTGGCAAACAATGTTTTTAAATTTTGCCCTTGCTCCAAAACGGTTCTTAGATGCATTTCTGTAAGTGGTGTTGGGGTTTCGTAATAAGCCACATCTCCCGCTTCTAAATAATTATAGTGTTTAGCCGTTGCTCCAATACTAGGATTTAATTGAGAATTACTAAAGTCATAACCTAATCGGTTAAAGGGCATAGCCACGTTATGAAACTCTAAAAGTTCAAAATTATCTTGACGAAGATAGTTCATCTTATATTGCTTATGGATAGAAAGTGAAGTATCTACATGGGTTGTGTCTCTGTCTCTACTAATAATTTTATAATCGGTTGCTGGAGGCATATCATCTTTGGCCTTAGTGGTTTGCGTTTGGGCTCTTTGGTCTTGACCTTGACCTTGCCCACCTTGACGTAAACCGCCAGCGTTTAAGTCTCTTTGGGCAAAGCCAACGAAACTTATTAAAAAAAGAAGTAATATTAATACCGATTTATTCATGCGCATAAAAACACGGCAAAAGTATGATTTTTTGTTGAATGAAAACCGCTTAAAGCTAAAGTTTAAAAGACAAGTTATCTCAATGTTGCTTTATAGAAAATGCCAACTGACTTACACGTTTGGTTTCTTGTTGACCTCTCATTTCAGTTTTCACCATTGATTGCGCCTTTTTATTTTCAAAAACTTCAGCCAAATCTTTAATTTTAGCACAGGGTACTTGTAGTGTCTCCATTGCTTCTAAAATTTCATTGGTAGGAAGTTGTTGAATTTTTTCTTGTAGATAAATAGCTAATTCAGCTCTGTGTTTAACCCTTAACTGACTGGTTGAAAATCGGGATTCTGAAGCATAATTTTCTAGATTTAAAAATTTCATTAGTTTTTCAAAATGCAAATTAGAACCTATAGCAAAGGTGATTAAATCTTGGGTTTTGGTAGTGAAAATTTCTCCGTATGGTGCAATATTTGGATGCAAAGAGCCTATTCTTTTTGGAACATGAGAGGCCATTAAAAAATTAGAAGCCTGATTGGCTAATGCTGAAATAGCTGATTGATAAAGTGAAACTTCAACTAGTTTTCCCTCTGGTTTTTCTTTTTGTTTTGGTTGATGTGCTTGTTGAAGCAAAGCTAATAATATGCCTTCCTTTAATTGATGAGCAGCCAATACATCAATTAAGGCTACCGGCATTTTAACCGGCCCACTTTCAGGCGTACCATTCATAGACATAAAGCCTGATTCTGCTTGCAAAATTAAATCATAAGCAACGCGATTTGAGTCACTTCCAAATCCACTTATTTTCCCTATAATTAAACTTGGATTAATCTGCCATAAATCCTCTTTAGTAACTTTGAGTTTCTTCTCACTTTCTGTTTTAAAATTCATTAAAACCACATGAGCATTTTTTACCTCACTAGCAAACTTTAAATAATCTGAGGTATCCTTTAAATTGAGGAAAGTAAATTCCTTTTTATAATTAACACTTGAAAAATAAGCACTTTGAGCATTTTCTTGGTCTTCTGAAGCTAGTTTCCAAGTACGCGTAACATCCGGGTGATTTGGATGTTCTATTTTGATGACCTC
>JAIUMH010000197.1 GCA_022565635.1 Flavobacteriaceae bacterium
AAACCTATACAAATAAGTAAAATATTACTTGCTCTTATTCTTTGCGGATTTGAGGCTATTGTTAACTAAATCAATATCATCAGGATGAATTAAAGTTAGCCACAGATTTGGATCATTTTTAAATGCAGTTGGTGAGTATCCCAAAATATCTTCAACTATAGGGCTATGATAAATAAGTTTTGAATTTGAAGAATAACGGTAAAATATATTTGGTGAGAGTTCTGCAAATCGTTTAAACTGTTGTTTCTCTGTTTTTATTTTCAGTTTTGATTTACGTAACTCAAATAAATAATAGACTTGTTGAGCAAGTTTTTTTAAACTATTTTTTTGTGATTTGGAAAGCTTCTTGGGCTTTGTGTCTATAACGCATAAAGTTCCAAGAGCAAAACCTTCTTTACTAACAATAGGTTGACCAGCATAAAACCGAATATAAGGCTCCCCTATTACCAACGGATTATCAAAAAACCGTTCATCTTCTTTAGCATCACTGATTTCAAAAAGATGGTTAGGTTCATTAATGGCATGACCACAAAATGAAATTCCTCTTGAAGTTTGTCTAGCTCCAAGCCCAACACAGGATTTGAACCACTGCCTGTTTTCATCTATAAGACTAATTAAGGCAATTTTTGTATTGCAAATTGAGCTTGCTAATTCTGTTAGGTTATCAAATTTCTTTTCAAAATCAGAATCAAGAATTTGATAAGTCTTTAAAACTTCAAGTCGTTGATTCTCATTTATAGGTATGTTGGGTAATTTCATCTTCTATCTAACAAATGTTGGTTGCTTATTATCTTTAGATTCTTCTTCGCTGTAAGCATACCCCAATAAATTAAAGCCCTGAATATCTGATAAACTTTTAGCATTATTTTCTACTATAAACTTCACCATTGCTCCTCTAGCCTTCTTAGCATAAAAGCTAATCACTTTTAACTTTCCATTTTTGTAATCTTTAAAAACAGGAGTTATAATTTGTGCTTTTATTTTCTTTTTATCTACTGCTTTAAAGTATTCGTTACTTGCTAAATTAATTAATAAATCATCTGTTGATAATTCTGCATTTAAGCTTCTAGTCACTTTATCCTTCCATAGTTCATAGAGATCCTTGTTGTTTTCTATGCCTAATTTTGTTCCCATTTCTAAACGATAAGGTTGAATTAAATCAAATGGCTTTAAAATTCCGTATAAACCAGACAAAATTCTCAATTCATCTTGCAATTTAGGGTATTTTTCTGAGGCAAGATTATACACATCTAAGCCCGTATAAACATCACCATCAAAAGTAAAAACAGCCTGTCTTGCATTGCTTGGTTCATGTTTTTCTTTAAAGTCTTGATAACGCTGGTAATTTAAATCGGCTAACTGTTCACTAATCGACATTAAATCCATTAGTTCCTGTTTAGTAAGTCGTGTTAATTTTTTATTTACTTGAACCGCTGTATCCAAAAACAAAGGTCGAGTATATTCTTTAACAGGAATTTCCTTGTTTAACTCTAAAGATTTAGCAGGTGAAATTAATATTTTCATTTTTCTATACATTTCAATAAATTAGGAATATTTTTTCTCTCATCTACTTTTTACTTCATTCAATTGATGACCAAAAAAAAATACTTAAGCAACTAAAATCAAATTTTTGAATAATCATCATTCATAAATTTATCTAGACAAGCTTTTCTATCAATTTTGCCAGTTCTTGTTTCAATAAAGTCTTCCATCACAAAAATAGCTTTTGGAAACTCTAAACTTTCAAGTGATGCTTTTTCTAAAGTTTTTTTAACAAGGTTTACATCCAATTCTTTGTGATCCTCTATAAACAAACAAAGTTTTTGTCCAAGCTGGTCATCATCTAACCCAGCTAAAAAGAAACGTTGGGCTACGACTTTTTGTATTTTTTTCTCAATAGCCTCTGGATGCAATTTTACGCCTCCGCTATTGATCACATTATCTAGCCTACCTTTCCAAAAAAAAGCTGTAGGGTGAATTAAATCTACCACATCTTTTGTAACCACTGGTTCATCAATAATTTTTGGTGCATGAATAACTAAGCAATTAGCATCTGAAAGGCTAAAAGTAACATTTTTTAATGCTTTAAAAGGTTTTTCGTCTGTAGTTTTCATGGAATTAATACGCCTTGTTGCAATATGAGTAATGGTTTCTGTCATTCCATAAGTTTCATAAATTTTAGCTTTAGCACCTTGAATTTTCTGAAGGAGCCCATTATTAACCGGCGCACCACCAACAATAATTTTTTTAATCAAATTGATTTTATCCAAAGAATTAGAAAGTTGATGAGGTGTTAGAGCACAAAAATCATAGGTTTCTTCTACATTGGTCAAAGCCTTAGATTGTGGCTCAACAACAGTAAGCTCCCAACCCAAAACCATAGCGCGCACCAACATCATTCTACCTGCCACATAATTTGCTGGAATGCATAACAAAGCTTTGGTTTTAGAGGGCAATTTAAATCGTTTTTGGGTAGCCAAAGCAGAGGCTTTCATTTTGGTTTTTTTTACAAAAATAGGCTTTGGTGCTCCTGTGGTTCCAGAAGTTCTAAGTTTTATTTCACTATAGTTTTCATTTAACCAATCCAATAAAAAATTACCAATCAACTCTTCGTAATCTTTACCTTCTTTAATGTAAGAGTATGCCACAGAATAAAGCTCATCTGCAGAATAATTGACTCCATTTAACTTAAAATGCGGGTGAACTTTTATTATATTTTTATCCATCAAATCTTAGTTTTACATATCAATAACTTTAATCAACAAGATGTTTAAAAATAGTAAAATCCTGTCAATCATGAAATCAATAAAAATCAAATTTAAAAAATTAAAAACCTGAATTTATCAAAATCATTATCGACTATAAAATTAAGTAAAATGAATAGAAAAAACTAAATTTATTGAGGAATATTTACTTTACCAACTAATCTATTTCTCCAATTATTCCAGTTATACTTTTTAGCTAAAAAGTAAATAAACAACGGATAAATTACTAAGACAGGAAAAAATATTTCAATCCCTACACTTGGCTCTTCCACACTAATCAAAATAGATTCCGTTTGAAAAGCTGTCCAATCTGCTGTAACCAACAAAGCGGTAATTAAATTATTACCAGCGTGGTAACCAATACTCAGTTCTAAACCTTCATCCATTAAAGCCATAATTGCAAGTAAAAAACCAGTACCAATATAATTAATCATTAATATGATTCCAAGCTTAGCTACTTCTGGATTTCCTAAATGCAACAAACCAAATCCCACAGAAGTAACCACAAAAGGAACCGCTCTGTTTTTAAAAACTACGCCAAGTCCTTGCATTAAATAGCCCCTAAAATAAATCTCTTCAAAGCTGGTTTGAAGAGGGACCATAACAATCCCTATAACGGCTAAAATTAAAAACTCCTTACTTTTAAAATTAAAAATATAAGCCTCTGGATTTACCCAATAATCAATTAAAGTAGTTGCAATAACAAACAGAGCAATAATACTAAAACCAACCCCAACTCTACTCCAATCAAAATGCTCTCGCGTGGTAAGTAAATCTTTAAAGCGCTGTCCATGAAAAAACTTTGCCACAAGCCAAACCCCAAAAAAACCAAAAACAAAAGACAGCAATAATAAAAAGAATGTAAGGTTAGAGTCCAACGTGTTCATCATTACATTATAGTCAGCAATGTCCATGATTTTGTCCATTCCATCTTCCATAGCAACCTTTGTTCCTACAGCAATAGCCAAGGGTAAAGTACCTATTTGCCAAATCACAAACACAAAAAATACACCTAAAAAATAACGCCACCATTCGTGATGTGACTTGGTAGCTAAAGCAATATAATCCTTCATTTTTATTCTTTCTAAAATTTATAAAATCTAAATCGCATTAAAATTTACACTCAAAATTTAAAATTCAACACGATTTAAATAAGGTAGCAAAGTACTACTCATTTAGACCACAAAATAATTCATTTGTTACAAAAATAATCACAAAAAAACCACAAACATGTGCCCTAATTAGCATTCGAGATTTTGGTGATTTCATTCAACAACTCTTTATCTCATAAAAATATAGTCCAAAATATAGTCCAAGGACAATAGCAATATCTTGTATATCAATACTTTATTTGATTTTTATTTGATTTTTGCTATAAGTAGCCAAGAACCTGCTTTTCG
>JAIUMH010000198.1 GCA_022565635.1 Flavobacteriaceae bacterium
TCTCCTAGTGGATTTGGTTTGTTTTTTAAGGTAGACTTATGCGGATTTGAGGTTATCACAGATAGTTATTTATTCCTTTTAATTTTTCTTTTTAGTTGTTCTTGAACTTGCTCCTGCTTTAATCTTTTCATCGAGAACAAGAATTACCGTATTTTTCAAATCTTCATAGTTAAAATCTTCTTCAAACCCATATCTAAAAGTTGAGTGCGTACCATCTTTGTCCATACCAAGAATATATTTCGGATCGCCTAATTCCACAGAGATGGGAGAATTTTCTGTTTGTATTGTAAAATCAGTTTCTCCATTTTCATTGGGCACATAGAATATATGTTTGTAATACAATTCTCCTTCCTTAACAGCAAATCTCTCGTAAGCAAGTATCAACTTTCCATTCCACTCGAATTGGTCAAAACAAAACATACTTTTAAGGTTGCCCGTCAATTTTCCTTGTTCATAGGCTTGGTAAAGTTTTTCTTTAAGCGGTTTTGCTTTATCATACTCTTTTTTTCTATAATAAACTTGAATCAATTTAGCATACGAATGGTAGTCGTTTGGTGCTAATTCAATCAATTCTTTATAAGCAATTTCGGATTTGTCATAGTTCTCATTCATAAACTCATAAAGTCCGATATTGTATAATATGTTTGCATATGAATCAGATTCTTTTGAGATAGTTTGTTTTGCTTTATAAAACGCCTGTAAAGCTTTGTCTGGTTGATTAAGTTCCGCATATATTTGTGGAATCATAGTAAAAGGTCTGTCAATCGGCTTATTTTTTTCCGTTGCTGTTAGATAAGCAGAAAGTGCTTTTTCATATTTTTCTTGACTAATATATGAATCTCCTAAACCGCTAAAGTAATTTGGGTTTCTTGAATCTAACTCAATTGCTTTATTGAAATATTCAATTGCTTTTTCAAATTGTCCCATATAATTTAAAGTCATCCCTTTAATGAAATATGCGTCTGGATTGGTGTTATCTTTTTTGATTGACAAATCCATAAGTTTTAGCACTTTATTATCATCAGCTTTCATATAATAAGCCATACCCACATAATAAATTGCTTTAGCAGAATATTCTTCCACCTTTTCAGAATGCTCGGAAATAATTAAATCATATTTTTCTTCTTGGTAAGCTTTTTTTAATTCTGTTGTAATTTGCTCTTGAGCATAATTACTTAAACTTAGAAAACCAATCGTCAATATGAGCAGGATTTTTTTCATAATTATATATAACTTAAATACGGAATAAAGTTAGTAAATTTATCAGATAAAATTTTAATAATGAAAATAATTCTCGTCTTTTTAATTGTCATTTTTACAAATGGTATTTTTGCACAAGATATTTCTCAAAATGAATTTGATCAAATAAAAAAAGAGGTTTGGAAATCTTTATTTTCTTTGACCCATCCTTTTAGTCCTAATTTATTTTCTTACAAGTTTAATTTATCAGATGAAGACAGAGAGGAAATAAAAAATATTTTCTTAGATGAAGAAATCATATTTAACGATCAAGATGATCTCACCAACTTAATTCATCCTTACTATTTAAAAACATCAGATCCAAAAGTCTTAAAACTTACAATTTTTGCATTTACAAGACTGCCAAAAAGGGAAAATGAAGATTTTAATCGTTCAAACTATTATTTTGTAATGACCTCAAAGACTACAATTGACAAGGGTGAAATTAAATTCTACGACACAAAACTAATCAGTGATAAGGATGAGATTATTCAATGGTTTTTAGATGGATATGAAAGCTATTTGAATGATACCGGACCTTTCTATGAAAAATACAATTTTATAATGCCTCCTCCACCTTTACCTC
This sequence comes from Flavobacteriaceae bacterium, assembly GCA_022565635.1. Taxonomy (GTDB): domain Bacteria; phylum Bacteroidota; class Bacteroidia; order Flavobacteriales; family Flavobacteriaceae; genus Psychroflexus. The sequence continues at coordinate 1,826 of JAIUMH010000198.1, forward strand.
CTGATGATATGAAATAAAGTTTTTGAAATTTAAAACTGTAAATAGACTAAACCTTGAATTCAACAAATCAATGCAACTTTAAGATTTGAGGTATTCGAATAATATTTTTCAAAACCGAAAGATGCAAAAACTTCCTTATAGGTTTTGATGGAAAATTGTTATTATGGTTATCTAATCTATTCCTTTTGATAAATTCAAAAGTAAGTTAAATTGATAATTCGTGTATAGGTTTTCTAAAACATCAAACTTGACTAAAAAATTTTTAATCAATAGGGTATTGTTTTCTTCTATTGACTCTTCAAGAAATTCAGTGTCGTAGTTTTTACAAAAATTACAATTATTTAATAGATTAATAGACTTTTTTTTGTTATCAAAAGAATGAGATATTAAAAATAGTAATTCAAAGATTTCATTTAAGGATTTATCTTTAGAAGCTTGTTTTTTTATTTTATTTAAATTATCGCTAATCGTTTCATAATCAAATATTTCTTCTTGAGAACTTAAGTTAACCATTAGTTGAAATTTTGACTGATATAGTAATACAAAGGCTTCATCTGTAAGTTTATATAGGTCTGTAAAATAATTGTTAGTTTTTGCATCGTCAATATCTTCATCTACTAATGCATTATCTAAAAATAACATCTTCTGGAAAATATCTAAATATGTATTGTCCTTATTGATTTCAAAATCATTAGAGTACATCATTGACCTAGCTATATCTTCTTCTGCATGAAGCATTGCAAGAAGTAATTTAGATTGATTTTTATATTTTAGGTTTTGACTCAATGCTTCAGCTAGTTCAATTTTAATATTTTTACTGTCCATATTAATAAGCACCCTAAAAAACTTTTGAAAATAGTCTAGCTCAAAATGTAAAAACAAGCTATTTACGTCATCTTCTGAAACTTTAAGAGAATTAATCAGAGCTTCTTCAGCAGAATAATTGAAACCTAATGCAATTAAATATTCTGCTTTAAAAATATTCAAATATTTAATAGTATCGGGATAGAATTTTTCTGCTAATTTTATCATGTCTCTGCATCCTGAATAGTCACCCTTTACTAACAATAATTGATGAAAAATAATCAAGGTTTCTAAATCTGTCATATTCCTCTCAGGCTTGTCAAAATACTTAGAATAAATTAAGTCTAGTTGTTCCAAATCATTATTGACAAAATAATGAATAACTAACATACTTAGAATATGTTGTTTTAATGAATTCAAATATTCATATTTATGATCAATAGCCTTCATACCATGATCTACAAATTCATCAATTAATTCATTTTCATAAGCCATATAGGCTTTAAATAAATGTTGTGCAGAGTCTTCTTTTAATAAACCGAGTTGTTTGTTCACATAACTAAACTCATCTAACAGAAGAGCGGTATGAATACATATTTCTGAAACGTTCTGAAATTCAGACAAGTATCTGTCTTCCAATTGACTGCAATAATTTAAAGAAAATTCCCATTGCTTAGTATTTCGTTTTTCATAAAGAAGTTGAAAAACAAGATCTGGATGATAGGGAACTTCTTTTAATGCCTTATCTAATTCATCAAAAACTTTTTCAAATGTTAAGTCTTGTTCGTTTTTTAATTCTTTAAAAAAAGTCCTAACATATTGATTTTCTTCATCAGTAAAATCAGTTGGTTGAGAGAAAACTGAAAACTGCATTAAAATGAAAATCATTAATATAGATAAATACTTGACTTTATTCATTTTATTAAAATTTTAATTGTAAATTTTCGAATTTAAAGTCACTATTAAATTCAAAATTTTCGAATGTTCTACTTGTTACCTCGAAGGATAACTTTGGCTTTATATTGAAATTCACATCGCTACTACCTCGCGTTTCTCCAAAAAAACTATACTCCATACCATCCTCTGTTGAAGCTTTAAAACCTATTTTATTATCAAATAATGGAGCTTGTTCAACATCTAGACCTTGATTAAATGTATAAGAGCCTGATAAACTAAATCTTTGCGGATTTTGACCATCAACATTATTAAATGGCAAATACTCTTTCATTTCAATGCTTAGCTTATCTACATATCTATCGTTTGTATATGTTGTTTTGACTTCAATACCATAAGAAGCATTACTTGAGAAAAAATCATTTGTTTTAACCATAAAAGTTAGACTTTGCTTGAATTTATTATTTAAATCTATAGGTTTATCAAAAATTGCGCCTAAACCTGCTTCAAAATTGTATTGTGTTTTTGTATCTTTTCCACCAAAATTAATATTTAAACCAGCTTTTATAATTGGATTAACACCCGGCGGATCATTCGGAAAAAGACCATCCGGATCCACTAAATTTAATGGATTGTTAA
>JAIUMH010000199.1 GCA_022565635.1 Flavobacteriaceae bacterium
ATGAGACCACATTAAATAAGACTCATGAGAAGCGTATTCTTTAGAGAAACAGCAAATGTACATCGATTTAAAGTAAGATGAGAATATAGTTTTTGACTTTCCTTTTACAAATTCATCTCCTTTTTTTAAAAATTCATCCCATTCAACGGGCATCAAAAATGGACTATTATCAAGGGGATCATTAAACTGATCAGCCCTCGCAAATCTAAGTTTTTTAAACTTTAAGGTGTTTTCAAAACCATCAAAAGTCATAAAACGATATGCTTTGTTATTGTAGGTATTGTATTCGTCCATGATTAATTTTCTTGAAGAATTTAGATTATTATTTTACCTAATAACACAAAACATCGTATAGGCTTTCAAATATACTTTTTTCCCATCAAGAGCCTTTAGAAGTGCAAATTAAATCCTACCTGACTGCTTTAGGCAGGTAGGTTTAAATATTGCTGTTTTTGTTGTGTGTTGTTTACATTACTACTTTTATATTGTCTCTAATATTTCAAAACTATTTTCAATTAATTCTTTTTGAGAATCATCGTTATCTTTTAATAGTGCTTTTTCTTCCGTTCCATTTCCAATGCAAATCATATGAGCATTATCTTTAAATATTTCATTTTTATAGTCTTCAATTTTAGAATCAACATTTTTATCATCGGCTATTGATAAAATAGTTTGAGTATCTTTTGGAAAGTTGCCATTGATAAACTTTAAAATTTTATTTTTATTCCCTTGTTCTATGTCTTCTTTAAATACGCTATCAAGTATAAAGGGTAGTCTATGAATATCACTAGTTTCGGTTAACAAATTATTGAATGCAAAATGATAACTTAAAACTGCTAGATGCAATTGAACACCTTGAAATGGAAAGGATGATATTTCATATAGTTGATAAAACCTTTCTTCATCTAGAGACGGCAAACCCAAACTTGCATTATAAGTAAAGTATTTGTCCTTAAATATTTTACTTTTTTTGCTTCTTTCAATAAGTATCTCTTCGTCTGTCTTATACCCCTTCAATTTTTCTTTTTCGATTTCTAAATCAATCGTTAATTGTCCTATTTGTTTGGTTAAATTTTCAAATAATTGAATGTTTGCTTTACTATCAAGATACCTTTCAAGTGTTAATCCATTTTCAGAGTATTTATTAAATGTTAGGTAAGAAGATTTTATGTCAGCACGGTGTAATTCAATCTTCTTGTTAAGAGAATTTAACCTTGACTGTAACTTTTTGATTTTATCTTTTAATTTTCTTTGTAAATTAATCGTATCGTTTTCTTCTTGAAAAAATGAATAAACATCTTCGATTTTTGAAGGCAAAATTTGAGTACAAGTAGGACAGTTATCTTTTCCTGGTTCCTGATTTTTATGGTTTCGCTTAACTTTAGAAACTACGGATAAACGTTGATTTAGGAAAGTCAATTTATTAGAGTCTGAAACATAAGTATTTTCTAAATCAAGTAAATTGTTCTTTTTCTCGGAAATGTTAGATATTAGTTCGTTTGCTTTACCTTCAAGAGTTTTTTCGATTACGTTAGCAAGTTTTAAGTCTTGGTTTTCATTTTCAACATCAGCGTAGAACCTAATCTGTTGTTGAAGTCTATTTATTTCTTTTTCAATTTTTCGTTTTTCTTCTCTATCAATAACATTCTCTATTCCTAAATAATAATCAAGAAAATCTTCTTTGAAATTTTTGTAAAAATTGAGATTACTAAAGGATTTACGTAAGTAAACCCAACCAACTTCTTGTGAGACATAATAGGGCAAGAAAATGGTCTCTATTGGTGCTTCTGATATTCCACTATTTGATTCTAATAATAAACTGAAATTGAATAAGTTATTAAGGTATTTTTTTAATTTTACGTGTTCAGCAGAATTATCGCTACTGATACCATTAAATCTTAAAACTTTATCATTTTCGTCCTTAATTAAAAGTGTTTCATCTTGCCTTATAAAAACGTAATTCTTTTCTTCTTGTTCTTTTCTAATTGTGCAATCAAGTCTAACAAAAATCTGTTCAGCTAGAATTTCGGCAAGTTTAATCTTATTATCATTTATCCCAAATGCAAAAAGAATTAGTTGAATTAAAGTACTTTTTCCTGCTGTGTTTTTACCGTAAATAACGTTTAGCTTATTTTTAAATTTTGTGAAAAAGAATTTATCATTTTCTTCGCTGTAAACAAGAATACTGTTTATGTCTAAAATTGTTTTCATAAAGTATTTTTAACTTCAATATATGCTGCTGCAATTACAGCTTTGAGCTGTAATTCAGATAAGGTAGAAGATTTTTCTCTATTAAATTTGGAATGAAAACTTGCGATGCAAGCTCTATCTGTATAGTCAGATTTAAATATTGCTTTATTGTTTAATACAAAATCAAAAATTTTATTGTGTTCACTTTCATTGATGTCTTTAAATTTATCAAAACTATTTTCATAATGCAATTCGAATATAGGCACATCAAATAGACTAATTTTTAATTCTTCACATAGTTCATCTTTTTTTTCTCTCCAAAAATCAAATGCTTTTTTCTTATTTGTTAGGATATTGATTATTGAGTCAATTTGGTTAGAGTCAATCCTTTTTTTATTATCACTTAATTTTGCAATATTACCTTGATTTAACTCTTTTTCTATTTTCATCAAAGCAAAATAAAATGAGTATAGAGCAGCTTTGTGGTCAGCTATGTTTTCACCAAATACAGTCCTAAATTTTCCGTCAAGTTGTTCTAATTGTGCTTTTGGCGTTCTACCTAAATCGATAAACCTAAAGTTCAAAGTATCAAAATTGCATATATTTTCTGATGTAAAATTTACATCTTTAGAACCTTTTTGAATTTTATTTTTAATGTTTTGGTTTAAATCAGAATACTTATAATGTTCGTTAGATTCATTTACTAGACAGGAATATTGTTGTTTATCAACTTTACATTTAAGTTCTATTGTATTATTTGTTGCAAAAAAGTTGGATTGACTGAAATCTGCTGTTTTTGGGTGTGGGTCATTCAATACTGATTGACTAGTTTCAGTAATTTTTTTTATAATTTCTAATAAACCACTATTTGTCCATTTTGATGACGATTTTTTAGCTTGGTAAGTTTCAATTTTTGAAAGTTTAATTTGATTATCAAGATATCCAAAAACTACATCTTCTAAATGTTCTAGTATTATAAAATACTTTTGATTTTGTAATTGATTGTATTTTTCAAGAAACAAGTAAATAGTACAGTTCTTTTGGAAGTCCATACCAATATTAACATGAACTCCAGCATTCACTTCCGAATTGTAATTATTTGTCATTTATTTATTCTCGTATTAAAGCTAACTTCTAGTCTAAACCCCCAGCTTTACTTAGTGTTCTACCTGATTAAATCAATCATATAAACCTATTTATAATTGGTTAATAAAAGTCTTATTCTACAATAGTAAGCAATTTATATTAATTATTAAAATACCCTCACTGGGTTTTCTCTGTTCTTGAAAGGAAAATTTATGAAAAGCATTCCTTGCATAACTGATTAATTTATAAAGAACAAAAACGCCCACCTTAAAAAAGTGGGCGCAATTGCAAGTGTTTTTTTATTTAGAGATTCATTGAAAACCTCCTGCTAAATTTCTTTCTTTCCTACAAGCTTTAGCAATACTTGATTTATGGATTCCTGTTTTTCTGGATGCTTCTGCTATAGAGCTATAGCTTTGAACTAATTGGTTGTTTTTGGTTAGCTGATGGACTGCTTTTTTTCTTTGTCAGGTTTTTTATTAAATCTAGCACTGCTTTGCATCATTAGTTCTGTCTATTATAGGCTTTAAATTTCTGCTTTTTAGCATTCCAAAATTTTGGTTGTGCTCTTAATCCTGTTGTAAAGTTTGAACGTTCTCCATTAATGGTTATTCTACAATAAATAGGGCTACCTCCATTTTTGTAAACCTTTGATTTGTACAAAACAAACCTCACTGAAATTTGAGTGTTTAACACGGGCTTAATGTTTTAATTATTAGACATTTAGCACACAATTCGGATGACTAAAAAAATACCTTTTGCTTTTAAAAAAAATACCTTTTGAGATACCTTTTTAACCTGAGTTCGATTAATATTTTAATAGATTTTATTGCATAAAAAAAGAAATA
>JAIUMH010000200.1 GCA_022565635.1 Flavobacteriaceae bacterium
TGCGAAGAGTCCGGCGGTGAACGCTTTTTCACGACTGATGTGGCGGTTGTTGCCTATTTCTGCGATGCGCAAGCAGGAGAAGCAGCTAAATGATTTGTCGTATAATGATTAGGTATAGGGCGGGAATACCAGCAAAAATCTTAACTATCAATAAAGAGCAATAGTGGTGAGCCTATACCTATATATTGGTATGTAAAGAACATGTTTATTGCCTGTACAACTAATTTATGGGTAAGCTTAAACAGAATGATCACATTTGACCATATAATAGAGAAAAAGATTATAAACATTCAGAGACTCGACTCTGAGGCTGACTATCAATTTTATACTCCCTATGCAATTATCTATACGCTAGACAATCAGTCCGAAAAACTCATTATTTCAGCTACTAATGACGGTTCGTCAGTTGATATACGAATGACAAGTGACGGACAAATAGAAGAAGACTATGAACTTGAATTTTGTGAACACATACTTAATGACCTTAAAAAAGATGATGAGTTAAGTGGATTTATTGGCGACAAACTACAATCTATAAAGATAGCTGGATTTAATTTGCCAGAAATCACTGAGCCAGACGTCGTTATTCAGCAAGGAAGAAATGCTGGGTTTGAACTGACAACAGGAAGACACAAACTTCTTTTTCAAAACAATTACTGTGGTTGGCGTGACATAAATGATGATATGGTTAAATTACCAAATCAGGACAAGTGGCAATGGAAATAAGAAATCCTACCCAAAGCACTAACTACCCAAAAGTGCCGCTTCAGTGGTTAATTGAAGGTTTGTGCCTCTTTCAAAGTTCGTGCTTGGGTGCCAGTGAAGTGCTCCGAAATCGACTCCTTCGGGTAAATTCAAAACATTATCATAAAACTCAATCCAAATCCGCTCTATAACAAGCATTTCCTGCTGACGTGTAAACGTTTGTTGCTTATTTTCTTGCCTGGTCGCCACGCAGCAGAAATGCCAGACCGTTAGGTGAACGAACTTTAATTAACTCAAACTATCATAAATGTCAGAATCTGCTCCAAAAATTTTTATCTCATACAGTTGGACTAATGAAACTCATGAAGAATGGGTAATCAATTTAGCTACAGAATTGAGAGAAAATGGCATCGATGTAATTTTGGATAAATGGGATTTGAAAGAAGGACATGATGCCAATGCATTCATGGAAAAAATGGTTTCTGACCCCAAAATTAATAAGGTAATATTAGTTTGTGATAAGGAATATGCACTAAAAGCTGATAGTAGAGAAGGTGGGGTTGGAACAGAAGCTCAAATTATTACTCCTGAACTATATAAAAAAAAGGATCAGGATAAGTACGTAGCGGTAGTAAAGGAGCGAGATGAGGATGGAAATGCTTACTTGCCAACCTTCTTCAAATCTAGAGTCTATATTGATCTAAGTGAAGAAAACTTATACTCATCTAATTTTGACCAATTACTAAGATGGATATTTGATAAGCCATTACATGTAAAACCTAATATTGGGAAAAGACCTGCATTTCTGGATGAAGATTCTCATTTAGACTTTGGTGTTAGTAGCAAACTAAGAAGAGCTAAAAATTCAATTACAGAAGGAAAATCAAATTGGTCAGGAGCACTTCAAGATGTCTATGATACAATAGTTTCTAATTTTGAAGTTTTAAGAATTGACCCATCCGAAAATGAAATTGATGAATTAGTTCTTAAAAGTATTGAAGACTTTTTACCAATTAGAAATGAACTAATCCAACTCTTCTTAATTCTCGGTCAGTATAAAAAGAATGAAAATGAAGCGTTTACTCTCACGCATAGATTCTTTGAAAGACTGTTACCTTTTACAGAAAGACCAGAACGGATGCAGTCTTACAGAGAGTGGGATTTTGACAATTTCAGATTTATCATTCACGAATTATTTTTATACGCCAATGCTTGCTTTTTATTCCAACAAGCCTTCAATTTTGCTAATTATCTCTTAAGCAATCAATATTACTATCAAAACATAAATTATGGTAAATCAGATCTTTTAAAGTATCCCATTTTCAGGAGGTACCTAAAGTCACTTGAAGAATATCGCAAAAGGAGAATTGACACGAATCGAATTTCTATACATTCGGATTTATTGAAGTCTAGATCAGAAGGAAGTGGTATTTCTTTTAACAAATTAATGGAAACAGATTTTATAATGTATCTGAGATCTTGTAGAGGTGATAGATACTGGTATCCAATTACTAATTTGTATGCCGCAGAGACTTTTTATACATCCTTTGAGCTTTTTACAAGAGCCCAATCCACCAAATTTTTTAATGAGATAAAACCACTATTAAATGTTTCAGACAAGGAAGAGTTAAAAGAAGTTATTGATTCAATTTTAGCTGAAAAGTATCGCCGTCCAAGATGGGATTATCGATCTCTTGATGTAGAGATTCTTACTGGAATTGATAAAATCGCAACTGCTCCATAAAGTTTACCTAACAAAGCGGCTCAAACGGACGAGTTTGCGGTTTGTGGCTTTGGAGAGTTGATCGCCTCGCCGTTTAGCCGCCAAACCGTTATGTTTCTAAATTACTAAATTGCCAAAAACGAATTCATGGATAGAATTGCAAACAAGTCAATTGAAAATGAAACTTCTTTAAAATTTGAGCGGGGTCCTCAATCATCTCATTTTGATGAAAAAGATGATAACGGTGCTTATGTAAGTTTCGATAAAATGGGTTCGATAGAGCGATTATTACGAATAAAGTTTGGTTATGAATCTTCAGGCTACGAATATTCAAGAGATATCTTTCTTGATTTCGAAAAGGTAGTTGAACTAAAAAAGCATATTGACTCTATAATTGAACATGAAGCCAAACAACAAAAATCATTTTACGTATTCTCTTATGGTTCAAATATGCTTTATAGCAGAATTGTCAATCGATGCCCTTCAGTTGAAGTCGTTGACAAATTATGCATTCCCGGATTTAAATTGATCTTCAATAAATTATCACGAGATGATTCTGGGAAAGCAAACATTACGAAAACAGACAATAAAGATGATTTTTTATGGGGAGTAATTCATCGAATTAGCTGGAATGATAAACCAGAATTAGATAAGGCTGAAGGTTTGGGCCATGGTTACGATTTGATTTCAATGAATAAGCTCTCAATTACAACAAATTTCAATCATCATATTAAATCTTATATATCTACTGACAAGAAATATCATACCAGTAAAAAACCTTACGAATGGTATATACAATTAGTAATCGAAGGGGCAAAAGAAAATGGCTTTCCAGATGAATATGTAAACCAGCTTAAAAAAACACATACCAAACCTGACAAAAATGAGCGAAGAAAATTAAAAGAGTTGAGTGTTTTGCCCGGTGATTATTCCCTTAAATATTATGAGAAATTTGGCAAATATGAATAATTAAAAACTGACTACCACCAATATTCAAAAGTAATATTATTATGATTGAATTCTTAGCGTTAGCGACAATCACTGCATACTTCCATTTTAAGGCCGAACAAATGATCAGTTTTAAAATTCCAGCAAATATGAATTTTGTACCAGCTGCTGAATGGCATAGAATCGTTAATGAAACATTTTTTCTACTTGCGAGATTGGCTATGTATGCTATATTTCCAATAACTGTATACCTATTGTATGGAGATATATTTTGGGGAATCGTTGTGGCTTTACTTCAGAAAATTGTTTTTCTGCCGTTGTTTCAAATTTTTGCCATTTTTCAAGGAAATAAGCCCTTAAACAGTTTAAGAAATGAATATTATGTCCTATTTATCATTTTAGCGGCTATCCCAATTATTATTTATTCAAACTATTACCATTAATATATGACTACAATAATCTTATTAATTGTTGCTGGTATTGCAATTTGGTGGATAAAAGGAATGCGAGATTCATTTGTCTTAAAAGATAGGCTTGTAAATATTCTCGTTGGTGAATATGGATTAAGTAGATCTGAAGCAATTAGTCTTATTGATCAAAATCAGCGTAGAATTTTTGAATTAAATGAGGAAAATACCCCATTAAACCAGATTGCTTCAGATATCTACAATTATCGAAACCTTTATTAAGTATCCACCCGACCAACTACATATTGAATGGACCCAAGCGGTTGACTATGAT
>JAIUMH010000201.1 GCA_022565635.1 Flavobacteriaceae bacterium
CGAAAACGGGAGGGGCGTATCGAATACGCCCAAGAACGATTCGAAAATGGGCGAATTCGATTCGCCCCAACGGGGGGAAATAAGCGTATGGCAGAGAGATTATTTCGAGAAAATAATCAGAAATCAAAAAGCATTTAAAAACATAACAAAATATATTCAAGATAATCCTAAAAAATGGAAACAATAAATGAATAAATCAATTTTTAAAAATCCTATTCCTAAGTCACCTGAGTTTAATTAGAGTTACAAATTCAAAACCTGTAAGCATATTTAGATCTGAAGCCTGTTTTTTTTGAAGTTTAGCCCTGATTGTAGTGGAAATCCCGGAAAACCAAAAGTTTAATTTTCTTGCCTTGACAAAGCGACCGGCAGGAAGCTCTTGCTCAAGGTGTAGAAAAATTGCTTTTGGGTTGAGGAATTGAAACGGAAAGCAGGTTCTTGGCTACAAATACACGTGTTCATGAAGTTTGGGAAGCTGATTCATGATTTTTCTGAAGGCTGGTTTCTCTTCTTTGCTGATTTCGTGGTCACTGAATTGTACCTTTTTTCCATTCTTTAAATAAATGGTCCATTCTTCAAAATTTCGATCAATGGCTTTGATTTGGTGGACTAGTATTTGTTTATTTTTATACAAGGAACGATGAATGCAAAGTTGCTTGGGTGTGAAACTAATGCTTAACTTCCTTAAAGTGTCTTTTCCTGCAAAAAAAGCCATTATAAAAATGAGAGCCAATTGAAAAAATAGATCAAATATTGAACTTTGTGAAGACATAAAACGGTAAGTATAGTACCCAAAGTAGGCAATTATAATAGCAATGAGTAAAATTGTCCTCCAAACACTAAATTCTTTGTTTTTAAAAGTTACTTGTTTTTTACTTCCAAAATCAAGTTCCATGATAGATTATTTAAGGTGGTATGATTTCATTTCTTGAGTAGCTTCAAAAACGGGGTAATCCTTCCAAATTGAAGCGTCGTAGGTTTCTAAAACTTCTGCTTCCATAGTAGTTTTGAGGTTTTCTGTATCTAAATTTTCAAAATCAAAACTTTCTTGTTCTAGTAAAACTCGCTCTCGAGCTTCTATGGAGTTAAGTTCTATGATAAACCTCAGCTTAAATTTGAGTCGTTCTTTACGGTTGGGATGGTTTTCTATAAAGGTTAGGGTTCTTCTTAAAAATATGTAGCGTCCTTCGGTTTCGCTAACGTAATACGGGATGTAAAATCCTTCTTCGTTTTTAGCGTAGCGCATGCTGTAACTGGCCTGGTATTGGTTAAATTTAATACCGAGTAATTTTAGATTAATGCTTTCTAATTTTTTCCCTTCAGCCAACTGATAATCAATTTGAGTGAGGGCAAAATCTTCTTGGTCAATGTACATTTTTCCTTCAAATTTAGCTTTTCGTTTGTCGGGTTGAAAGGAGATTACATATTGAGGTCTACCCTTTATTACACTGGCTTCTTCTAACGTATATTCATAGTAGTCGGTTTCCCTTAACACAGAAGGAATATCCTTTTCATCCAAAAGCGAATTTCTTTTAAAAGCCACTTCTGTAGGGGTTTCTTCATCATCAGCCTCTTCTTCGTCTTCCTCTTCTTCGTCTTCCTCTTCTTCGTCTTCCTCTTCACTTTCTCCATCTGAAGTTCCAATCACCAGTGAATCTTCGTCTGAATTAACATCAACTGAATCAGCTACTTTGATAATTCCAATTTTCACTTTAAATGTATGTTCTGATTCAATATTTTCAATCAATTGCTTTAAAGCTTCCTTTTGATATTCTTCAATATCTGTTTTGGTGTCCGTATCTGTTAAACTAATATTTTTGATGAAATCGGTTAAAAATACTGTGTCATTTTTATAAACGTTTTTTAAGCTTTCTGAGAAATATAGAGTTTTACTTCCAGAAACTCTTTGGTTGACCTCATCTAAAGCATCATTAATTTTTTTGCGTTCTTTTCGTTTAAGATTATTGGCTTTTTTCAACTTAAACATCATTTGCTCTGGTGAAATTTCTGTTTTTCCTCTGCTAAAAATCTGGTAACGTTGGTTAGACAACTGGTGGTTTTGTTCTCTATTTTCCTTGAATTTTTCGATAATTTCAATGGCTGTTAGGGCTCTATCAGAAACAATTACTTGGTCTAATAATTCAATAGAAGCTTGCATTTTTAAATCTGGATTGGCTACAAGTTGTTGGATGCTCACTTCTAGACTTTCAAAACCCATAGAGGAAAACTCAACCATATGGTCTTCATCAAAATCAGTTACATCAATAGAATAAGCACCTTCATTGTTGGTGATGGTCCCTTTTTTTTCAGTAAGTTGAATATTTACAAAAGCCAAAGGTTGGTTGAATTCAGTATCTACAATTTTACCTGAAATTTGTTGTGCGTATGTGGTTAAGGACAGTGAAAGAAGAATAAGAATAAGAAATATTTTTTTCATAAGTTGTTGTTTGTGTTTATTCAGAGGAAGTTATTGAAAAATTATACTATTAATTCATTCCCTAATAAACGTAGCTTTCTTGATTAAGCCGTTTTCTATTTCATAAATGGCAATGATTTTAGAAATTTCGTTGCCTCCTTGGCGACCAGAAATGATTTCATAATCCAATACGGTATTGCCAATTACACTTCGGTTGACGACTTGCGAATGCAAATTAGGCGAAGATTCAAAAAGATTTTTATACACTTCGGTTACCTTTTCTTTTCCAGAGGCAATTGGGTTGGAATCGCCAAAATTATAAATTGAAATATCTTCTGAAAAGACTTTCATAAAAGCCTTAATGTCTTGTTGATTGTAAGCTTCTAATTGCGCCTGAACTACTTGAACTGCTTTTTCTTCTGGGCTTTGTGCGAAACTTACAGCGCTCAATAATAATAAAACAAAAAGTATTTTTTTCATGAATGATGTAGATTTTATTTAGTCCTACTATTTGCTTCAAACATAGCTAAAATTTATGAAGATGAGATATATAACCATCAAAAAAAATACACTTTAAAGCTATAAATTCACAATAAATCGCTAAATTTTGAGTTTAATTATAAATTTGATTAACTATGCGAAACTTAAAATATACTACTATTGTACTTGTATTCTTTGCCATGAATGCATTTGCGCAAAATCATGGAAGTATTCAGTATACTATGGAAAGATTTGAAAAATTCACTAACCCGCGAATTGTGAAACACAATGCAGATGGTAAGTTGAAAGAAAAATTCAAAAGCGATTCTATAGCTATGGCTGAGTTTGATGGGAATAAAGATTATTTTACATTAGATTTTAATGCCGAAAGCGCACATTTTTATGTGCATGATTTGAACGATGAAATGCTTGAATTAATCAAGAGAAATATCCTATCAAGCATCCGCTATTATTATAAAAATAGAGTTGAGGATAAAAATTTTAAGCTCTACGATATTTCAGATGAAAACCCACATTTATTAGAGATGGATGAGTTTTCCAATAGATATTGGGTCATCACCAAAGAAACCAAAGAAATTGAAGGATATACTTGCACCAAGGCTATTTTAATAGAAGAATTTGAGTCTGACTACCCTACCTATGCTTGGTTTACAGATGAAATTGACCTTGAATATGGGCTTCTGGATCTTCATGGCTTACCAGGAGTAGTTTTAGGTTTGGAAGTAGATCATGTGTACATTTTTGCTACGTCTATTGATTTCAGCCAAAAACCTACGATTGAATGGCCCGATTTACCAAAGTTAAACACGGAAGAACATGCAGAAATGATGGGGTATAGTGTTGATTAAATTTAGAGAAAACGAAGATATAGAAGTTCTAAATAAAGAAAAATATAGCAAACTAAAGAAAAGTTATGAACAATAGAGATAGACAGATCGAATTAAAAGACAAAATTGTTAATGGACTTGAAAAAGCATACGAAAAGCTAATTGAGTTTAAAAAAGAGAAGAAAAGTGAGCTTGTAGTTATGAAAGGTGACAAAATTGTAAAAATCAAACCTTAGAGAGAACAACACTTTAAATAACAATGTTTTCCTACAGCAAGGCCGATTTATATTTTAATGAC
>JAIUMH010000202.1 GCA_022565635.1 Flavobacteriaceae bacterium
GAAAAATTGTATCGAGGACCAATTCATGAGATTCCGCATCTCGTTATCACTCGTGGGGAATGACAGGTCATGATAAAATGAAGGAAGGATTTATGATTTTAAATTGATTTCTGCTCTCTAAAACACTAAAGCTCAAAATTTAAGTATTAACATAAAAATATAGATGTTATAATATTAAACTAAGAATTGCATTAGATTGCCATTTTCATGCAACCTAAAAATCAACAAAAAAAGATATCATTTGAGTTTTCACCTGTGCGTAATTCTGGGAAAAATTCATTTGGCACGTGAAATTGATCACATACTTTTGATTGTATAAACTTGCTTTTATGCAGTTTAGTAAAGTTCAATTTTTCTAAACTCGAATTAAAATCTTGGTAAAATAAACGTTCTCCATTTTGATTAAAAGCATTTATGAGTTTTGCATCAACCAACTTGTTAAAACTTGGAAAAGAATAACCTATTATCACAAGAATATCAGTTTCCTTCATGATTTCTATCGCTGACTTTATTCTTTTATCTTGGTTTTCCCAAGCATAATTAATTGAATTCTGCATATTTGATTTGCTATTTCTCATTTTGTAAATAGCATCGAGTTTAGATAAATAATCATTAAGATTTCTATCTATGAATTTTCTTTCAATAATATCTTCAAATTTACCCGAACTTTCAAAACAGCCACGCACCCCATTAAGATGTATTATTTTGTTTTTAGACAACTCACTATCGTTCAGAAATTTAATTTTTTGATTTAAGTCTCTCAATGATTTTTCCTTTTCCATTAAAAAGGATTCAAAAGCCGATTCAAGCTGGAGATCATAATTCCATGTAATAAAATTTACATTGTCATCAATAGTTATGCTATTTTCTTTATTTTTATTTAATATAACCGAAAGCAAAGAGTAGTAGCGCTTATCTATTGCATCATAGTTTCTTTCAGAAGGTATTTCTTTAGATTCAATTAAACTAGTTTTTATTTTGTCTCTTATTTCTTGGAAGTTTTCCCAAATATCAAGGTATAAACTTAATGCTAGCTTAAGCTTATTTAGCTCTTCATGCTTTTCATTTAAAAATAATCTTCTAGCGTAAATATCAATCGTTCCGTACTCTAAAGCGTATTTACCATACACTTCCATTGATTTAAAAATTGATACTAAGTTTTTAAAGCCTTTAAAGTCTGTTTTCAACCTAAAACCCATTTCTTGCATCGTCAACCCTTGCTCTTTCCAAATTGGAACAGAATTGTAGCTTGCTCCTGCGCCTAATAGGTAAGTTATTTTTTTACGTTTTGTCATTTTTAAAAATTACAAGTCGTCTTCAGCCAATTTTTTCATTGCTTTTGCTACACTTAATGTAGATTTGTCATATTCTTCATGCCCATATCCATGCTTTTCATTTAATGCATAAAATAATTGGTATAGTTTGAATGGATTTTTAGATTCTGAAATCCAACGGATTATAATATCTAACATTTCATTCATAACAGGTTGATAAGTCATTCTTCCATCTGATTTTCTTACCCCATTGTTATCTGACTTTCTTTTACCTAAATTGAGAAAAATATTTTTCTCATCATAAATAATGTCTCTCATTTCCTTAAATTCTTTCCCTTTAGGTAAATGATCTATCAACAATTTTCTTATGCCTTTATAGTACAAGTTATATTTTTGCTCTGGGTCTTCAAAGTCTTTTGATATAATATTCCTCAGTTCGTCAATTTCTTCTAAGTTACTAGTTGAAGTATTGATTGACAATTGCTTACCTACCTTTTGATTAGCTTGTTGTAATAGCTCTAGTCTTTCTAATTCATCTTTAGATAAGTCTTTTTCTTTTTTGGATGATTTCTTATTTGTCATATTCTCTTTATTTGATTTCTAAAACGCTTTTTATTTTAATTGCCACTTCACTAAGCTTTTCATCATTCCAAGTAATAGGGTTTAATTTTGAAACAGCTTTTTTATACATTGGATAAAAACTTTTGAATGCACCATGATAATTTTTATTATACAGATCATTCATATACCAAGTGAAAAAAGTATAAATTAATGAAACATGAATTTCATTCTCATTGGCAAATTTCTGAACAATAAAAGGGTTGTTGATATAATTTTTAATGTATTTAAATTTTTCAATGGGTAAAAAATAGTCTCTTGCAAACGAATTGGCTTTATCTTCAATGAGGAACAAATCATCATTACCCGTTAAATGATAATTATTGGACTCAATAAGATCTAAATCAAATAACACATGATGTAATTCATGCATCAGAGTAAACCAAAGCGTTGAATATTTTTTGTTGAAATCTGTGATTACAATACAAGGTTTTTTGTTGATGTAAAAAGTGCCCCCTCGAACTTGTGTAGTGGATAAATAATCTTGAAAGATAACGGTTACACCAACATTATATAAAGCTTTACAAACGGTAAAAAGTCCATTTTCTACATCTTGTGTGTAGGGTTTTAGCTTTACTATTAAGTCTTTTAGTTGATTTCTATTGTATGGGTTAGGATTATTAATCAGCTTGAAAGTTGAATAGGCAGATTTTACCCAAAATTCTTTCATTTTGTCTGAAAAATTTCGCTTTGTATTACTGAATAAAGGTTTTACTAATTCTTTTTCATAATCATGTATAGAATCGAAATCAAAAAAATGAAGCACTTTTTTGATTAATGCATCGGTGTCATCTTTAGCATTAAAAAAACCCAATTTGGTTAACTGTTTGACATCAAAATTTTGAAGTATGAACCTAGTTTTTCTTGCGTTTTCAATGGATTTTATATTTTCAGTTTTTTGGTTTTTAATGATTTCTTTAATCAACCTCTCTACATTTATTTCAAGAAAATCAGCTAATTTTATAACGTGAATTAAATTGGGTTGTTTAGCTTCGCCATTTATTAAATCTTCAAAGACATGTTTGTCTATTTTTAATAAATTTAAAGCCCTAGTCTTGCTAATATTATATTCATCAAGCTTTCTTTCAAAAACTTGTCTAAGATCAATTTCTGCCTCTTTTTCAAAAACAGATTTTAACAAATCGTCTATATCAAAATTTTTCACGAGAGTGTATTTACACTGCAAATATAGGCTATTAATTTATATTTATTTAAAAAAAGGGGTAATTACTCTTTTTTTTATTCCAGCACCTAAGCAAAAAAAATTATTATTATTTCCTTAAATGCTAAAATAACCGCAATAAAGAAACCGATTCTTGCAAACCATTTAGTTCTTGGAAATTCTTGTAGTGTTTTCTCTGCTAATTCTAAGTTTACTTTTTTATTTCTGTAATCAAGTTCTTCTGTTTCTTTGTCTTTTTGAATTTTATCATAAATAGCATTAAAACCTCCTTGCTTATTAAAGTTTAAAGTAGCAGGTGTTTTTCTTGCATATTCTGCATCTTTAGTAGCGCTTATTTTGCAAACATTGTATCTATCTAAAATATACAAATATCTTATAAAATCTTGTTCATTTATATTAGGCGCCACTAATTTGTTCTTTTCTAAGTCTAAAGTGGTTTGTGTAAAATCATCAAAAGTTATTTGATTATTTAGCACTAAACGCTCAACCATAAAATTTAAAACCTCAACATCTCTAACATTTAATTTTTCCATAATTTATGATTTTAGAATAAACAATATTACCAAAAACCCCAACACCAACTCCCTGATTTACAAAAAGGTTTTCAACAATTTTTTCAACAAAATCAGTTGAACTTTGGTTGAATAGATAGTTAAATTTAAAATAAGATTAAGATAATCAGTCCATTAAGTATCGAAAGTAATCGTGGTCACCGCTCTCGATACTATTTCAATCTTTTTTTTACCAAAAAAAATTAAAATCACTCGAGCTGACAGGTCGTTCATGATAAAATGAAGGAAATATGCAAAACCTTCAAACTCCACAATTACTACTTCATCTTAATACTTGCTACTTGATACTTAATTCTCTTATTCCACGCAGAGAATACAAAGTTAAAAACGCAA
>JAIUMH010000203.1 GCA_022565635.1 Flavobacteriaceae bacterium
TAGAACGCATGGCAGCAAATTACAACGAGTTTGAAGATTCACAATTTCCGGCAATACGCTTGCTCCAAAAAATGGGGTGGAAGTACTTAAACGCTCAAGAAGTGTTTCAAGCCCGAGACGAAATGCTTACCAATGTGCTTCTAGACAAAGTTGTAGTTGAGCAATTGAGCAAAATCAACAGTTTTGAGTACAAAGAAGCAAGCTACCCCTTTTCTACAAGTAGTATTCAGGGTGCGCTCAATGCGCTTAAAAATGTGCCCAATGAAGGTTTATTGCAAACCAATGAGCGGGTGTACGATTTACTTACTTTAGGCAAAAGTTTTAATGAAACCATACAAGGCGACCGCAAGGCGTACACCATCAAATACATCGATTGGGAACAGCCAGACAACAATGTTTTTCACGTTTGCGAAGAGTTTGAAGTAGAAGGCATACAAGGAAAAAAACGCCCCGATGTAGTGCTTTTTGTCAACGGAATACCGTGGGTTGTTATCGAAAACAAAAGACGCGACAAAAGCGAGTCGCTGGAGGAAGCCATTTCACAGCAAATTCGTAATCAAAGAGAAAAAGAAGGCATTCCTAAATTGTTTTATTATGCGCAATTATTGTTGGCTGTGCAACCCAACGAAGTAAAGTATGCGGTTACTGGCACTATAGCAAAGTTTTGGTCGATTTGGAAAGAAGATAATGAGCAAGCGGTAGAAAAATTGCTCAAGAAAAAGACCAAACATGCACCTGCAGAAGACCGCTTGGTAACGGAGCAAGACAAAACCTTGCTAGCTTTGTGCAATCCCAAACGATTGTTAGATTTGGTGTACAAATACATGGTATTTGACGGACCCGATAAAAAAGCATGCCGCTATCAGCAATATTTTGCCGTACAAGAAACCATAGAACGGGTAAAACAACGCAACAAAGAAGGCAATCGCCAAGGCGGTGTAATCTGGCATACCACAGGAAGCGGAAAATCACTAACCATGGTTATGCTTTCTAAAGCTTTGGCCTTAGAAACCACAATAGAATCACCAAGAGTTATTATAGTTACGGACAGAATCAGTTTGGATAAGCAGATTTATAAAACCTTTTTAAACTGTGGTAAACAAGTAAAAAAAGCAAAAAGTGGTACAGATTTGGTGGAGTTGCTCCAGGACAAAGGCAATGAAATTATCACCACCATTATTGATAAATTTGAAATCGCAACCAAAAGAGCCTCTTTTAAAGATGAAAATCAAAATATATTTGTGTTGGTAGACGAAAGTCACCGAAGCCAATACGGCTCTGCCCATGCCAATATGAAACGCATTGTTCCCAATGCATCCTACATTGGGTTTACAGGAACACCACTCATGAAAAGCCAAAAAAGCACCGCTAAAAAATTTGGTGGTTTTATCCACAAATACACCATAGACCAAGCAGTAAAAGACGGTTCGGTATTGCCTTTGCTGTACGAAGGCAGATCGGCAAAACTAAGCATCAACAAAAAACAAATTGATAAAGGATTTGAACGCTTAGCGACCCCACTAAATGAAGAAGCTCGCAAAGATTTAAAAAAGAAGTTTGCAACCATTGGTAAAATCTACGAATCTAATCACGTGATTGAAGAAATTGCTTTTGATATTTCAAAACACTTTAAAGAAAATTGGAAAGGAACAGGCTTTAAAGCGCAATTAGCCGTTCCAAGAATAGACACAGCGGTAAAGTACCAACACTACTTCGAGTCTCAAACAGATGCAGCTTTAAAAATCAATACCCGAGTGGTATTTACACCGCCAGATAGCCGACAAAACAACGACGATGTTTGGTCAGAATCTACAAGCGATTCAAGAAAATATTGGGAGCAATTGATGCAACGCTACAACAATCAAGAAGATTATGAAAACCACGTTATAGCCAAGTTCAAAGAAAAAGATGATGAGGTTGAAATCATTATAGTGGTCAGTAAATTATTAACGGGTTTTGATGCCCCTAGAAACACGGTTTTGTACCTAGCAAAACCATTAATTGCTCACAATTTGTTGCAAGCAATAGCCCGAGTAAATCGACTTTTTGAAGGAAAGGAATACGGTCATATTATCGATTATGTGGGGGTTCTTGGCAAACTAGACGAAGCACTAACAGAATATACTGCCTTAGAGGATTTTGATGAAAAAGACTTAGAAAACACGGTCATTGATATAAAGGAAGAAATCAGAAAATTACCCGTTCGTCATTCAGAAGTGTGGGACATCTTTAAAGAAGTCTATAACAAAAACGACTTAGAGGCTTTAGAGCGTCATATTTCAGAAAAAGACCTCCGAGACAAATTTTACGATCGGGTTTCAGCTTTTGCTAGGGTGCTTCAAACCGCCTTAGCTTCCGATGAATTTTACACTGAATTCAGCATAGAACAAATTGGCTTTTATAAAAGTGAACTCAAAAAATTTCAAAGTTTGCGTTTATCTGTTCAATTTCGGTATGCAGAAAAAGTATCGTACAAAGAATATGAACCCAGGGTACGTAAATTATTAGACACCTACATCGATGCGGAAGAAGTACAGCAACTCACCACGGATGTGAATATATTTGATCAACACATGGTTCAAGAAGCCTTGGAAACCTATGGCAAAACACCAGCTTCTAAAGCAGACTTCATGGCACACCAAATGAAAAAGGTGATTACAGAAAACATGGAAAAAGATGAGGCATTTTATAAAAAGTTTTCTAAGCTCATTGAGCAAACCATCAATGATTTTTATGAAGGGCGTTTATCTGAAAAAGAATATTTAGAATCCATACAAAAAGTTAGAGAAGATTTGTCTTCGGGCTACCAAGAAGGCATCCCTGAACAATTGCAAAACAAACCCAAGGCAAGAGCATTTTACGGCGCCTTAAATGAAGTGCTAAACAAAAAAATCGACCCATCAATCAGTGCAACTAAAGTAGCCGAAGCAGGCATAGAAATAGAAAAAATAGTAGAAGATTTAATCATCACCGATTGGAAAAAAAATGTGGACATCCAAAACAAAATGGAAAACGAAATTGAAGATTATTTAATTAGCAAACGAACCCAAATGGGAATAGAAATTAGCTTTGATAAAATAGACGCCATCTTAATTAAATGTCTTCGTGTAGCCAAAAATAATTTTTAATGCGTAAGCTAAAGTACGGTACAACCGATATATTTTTTGAAGTTCAGCGAGTCAAGAGAAAGACCTTAGCCATTGAAGTACATCCAGATAGTTCGGTGCATATTATCGCACCTGAGCAAAGCTCTGATTTTGAAATTGAAAAAAAAGTACTGAAACGCGCCCATTGGATTGTAAAACAACAAGAGTACTTTGAACAATTTTTACCTAGAACACCAAAACGAGAGTATGTTTCAGGAGAGACCCACTGCTATTTAGGGAAATCTTACTTGTTAAAAGTGAAAATAGGTGAAGCGAATCAAGTCAAATTAAAATCGGGGCAACTTCAAGTCATCTGTAAAGAAAATAGCGCTCCAGAAAAAGTCAAAAACCTTTTAGCAAATTGGTATTATAACCATGCTGAAAAGAAGTTTCAAAGTTTAGCTAAAGATGTTTTTGAAAAATTTAAAGAATACGATTTCAAAGAACCTAAATTAGAAATAAGAAGGATGAAAAAACGATGGGGTAGTTGCAATACAGTAGATAAAATAATCATCAACCCAGAATTGATTAAAGCGTCATCCAAATGTATAGAATATGTTTTGGTACACGAAATGTGTCATTTTGTAGTTAAAAATCACAATAAAGCCTTTTATACTACGCTATCTTCTATCATGCCCAATTGGCAAAAATGGAAAATGAGGTTGGAGCAGAAGTTAGCCTAATTGAATTTTTTGAATTTATTAAAACTTGTATATTTGATCCCGAAAAATAATGTGATACTAATTTTATTTTTAACCTGAGTTCGATTAATATATGTTTGTTTTTAAATTAGTTAGTTTGTTTGTAC
>JAIUMH010000204.1 GCA_022565635.1 Flavobacteriaceae bacterium
GGTTGTTAATAAATATGAAGAATTCCGAACTCGTCAGAATTTAAGCGTGAATATTAATTTTTTTAAGAGTTAATAGCTTAGTAACTAAATTTCAAATATTTCTTTCTTAATTAATAAATTCAAAAAGTAACACTATAATGTTTAATTGTTTTGAAATGAACAATCCTATACTTATATTAATTAATGGTTTAGACAAATATAAAAAAATGGTGACCTTAAAGATTAATTTCCGCAAATTATAAACTTACCATCAACAGTTTCTTTGTATAGTAATTTATCCGGCTTTTATGCACAAACAAACAAATTTTAAAGCTGT
The DNA here is from genome assembly GCA_022565635.1 of Flavobacteriaceae bacterium. GTDB lineage: Bacteria > Bacteroidota > Bacteroidia > Flavobacteriales > Flavobacteriaceae > Psychroflexus. Next base: position 317 of record JAIUMH010000204.1, read on the forward strand.
CGATTTCTTCTGCGGGGCGGGCGGGGTAACGTGCGGTTTCCGACAAGCAGAGATAAAAGTGCTTGGTGGTATTGATATTGATGATGTCTTTAAAGAAACTTATGAGAAAAACAATCCAGGGTCTAAATTTATCCATAATGATATTTCAACCCTAAAGTTTAAAGATTTAAAAGATAAACTTGGGATTTCGATAGATGATGATGATCTGATTTTTGTTGGGTGTAGCCCTTGTCAATATTATACCAACCTTAAAACTGACAAAACAAAGTCTGAAGACTCTAAGCTCCTTCTGGAGGATTTCCAGAAATTTGTAGACTATTTTAATCCTGGTTATATTTTTATTGAAAACGTTCCAGGGTTTGATAGAAGTAAGGAAAGCCCAATTGGAAGATTTAAGCAATTTCTTTTGCAAAGAAACTATGTGTTTGATGACAGAGTTGTAAATGCAAAGCATTTTGGAGTAGCACAAAATCGTCGTAGATATGTACTTATAGCTACGCGAGTACAGGATAAAATATCAATACCTGATGGCGACAAAGAGAATATTAAGAGTGTGAAAGATGTCATTGGTAATTACGATGAATTCATACCGGTAGAAGCCGGACATGTTGATAGTTCTGATTTCATGCATACGGTTGCGGGGCTAACAGAGGTTAATCTAAATCGCATAAAAAAAGTAAAAAAGGATGGTGGAAACCGTCTTGATTTTGCAGATGACAATAGTTTGCAATTAAACTGCTATATAGATCATGCCGGTCACACGGATGTATATGGCCGAATGAGTTGGGAAAAACCCTCACCTGCGATTACGACAAAGTTTAGATATACTTCCAGTGGTCGATACGGCCACCCTGAACAGAACCGAGCAATATCTATTCGGGAAGGGGCTACGCTTCAATCGTTTCCAAAAGATTATGTATTCCATTCAAACAGTTTATCAGTTATTGGAAAAATGATTGGTAATGCTGTACCCCCGGAATTGGCAAGAAGAATTGTGAAAAATTTAGGTTTAAGTTAAATGGCCCATTTCAGAGCAAAAGCTAGAGCTGTAGACCTTTTGGGTAAGGGTCAAATTGCTGATCTACCTACTGCAATCACCGAATTATGGAAGAATGGATATGATGCTTATGCCAAAAATTTAATTTGCAAGCTATTCTTATCCACTTATAAAGACAATAAGAATCCATTATTTGTAATTTCAGATGATGGTTTCGGAATGTCTGAAAAGGATATTTTAAATAAATGGTTTGTACTTGGAACAGACTCCAAAGCTCGTGGTGAGCATATAAAGCCGTATTATGGCCTCGATGAGCGAATTCCAATGGGAGAAAAAGGAATAGGTAGATTATCAGTATCCTATTTAGGAAGTCAGATGCTAATGCTAACCAAAAAAAAAGGAGAAAAGGCCAATGCTTTTCTGATGGATTGGAGGGTATTGGACAACTATGATTTCTTTCTTGAGGATTTAAATATCCCGCTTTTTTGTTTTTCTGATTTAAACTCATTCAATGATAAATTTGAAAAAGCAAAAAATGAGTTTGAACAGAATTTAGTAACAGATTTTTGGAAAGAGCAGAATGATTACAGGAAAACTATTTCAAAAGACTGGCAAGGTCTTTTTATACCAAAATTTATCAACGACGAAATAGTTAGAAATTTTACGGTTACAGATCATCATGGAACTTGTTTTGTAATATTTACACCACATGATCAATTATTGGAACTCACAAATATTGATATGTTATCAAGTAAAGATGACAGCTCTTTAAAATATCTTCGAGCCTCTTTGAGTGGATTGCATAATGATTTAAAAAATCCCGAACGGGATTTTAGTACAGAGTTTTTTATTTTTAATGAAGCTGGTAAATACAATATAATCAAAGACTTTTTTACAAAAAGTGAAATGCTTGACGCAGATCATTGGTGTAAAGGGAAATTTGATGAAAATGGATTTTTTGATGGAGAATTACGTGTTTTTGGGAAATTATTTAAGCATACATTTAAACCTAACAGACCGCCTGGAGTGACACCCTATGGTCCATTTGAAATTGAATGGGGCTCAGTAGAAGGTGAACCAAAGAATACAACGCTAAATGAAGAACAGTATAGAGCTATAAATGATAAACTAAGGGTTCTTGGTGGATTGTATATTTATAGAGATAGTTTTCGTGTACTGCCATATGGACGTCCTGATGTCGATTTCCTAGAGTTTGAGGAAAGAAGATCTCGTGGTGCAGGATATTATTTCTTTAGTCACAGACGGTTTATAGGATATATTGATATCTCAAGACAAATTAATTCATCCTTAAAAGATAAAGCTGGTCGTGAAGGTTTTATTCAAAACAAAGCTTTTAGGCAATTTAGGGATGATTTGATTGAGTTTTTTATAGATATCTCTGTCCGTTATATGAGAAAGGCTCCTGATGGTGGTGAGAGTACACTTCGTCAAACTCAGTTAAAAGAAATTAATGCTAAATATGAGAGGCAATCAGCAGCCGAAAAGAAAAAAAATAAGAGAACAAAAAAAGCATTCGTTGAACAGCTTCGAGAGAACAAAGAAAAGATACAGCTACTAAAAGCTCAAATTAAAGAGCTTGAAGAGAATTTAATAAAAGAAGTGCGTGAGTTTGAGATTAATTACAATACTTATAACTCACTTCTAAATTCATTTGAAGAAAAAAAGACAGAACTTCGAAGCTTAAGAATACTAAAGCCCAGAGGTATAAGTGTAACAAAAAATCAGGATAAAGAATATCAGGATTATCAAAACGAATATAGATTAGTTGATGAGAATCTTATTTCTTGTGAAGAGGAAATTGAGAAGACAAGAAAAAGGGTCAACATTGAAAACCTCAAGCTTGAATTTCATGATAAGTTCAATTCACACTTAAAATACCTTGACAAGCTTTTTTCAGAGTATAATTCTGTTTGTAAAAGTTCATTTGAAAGGGTAAGAAGTTCACTAAATAATGAAAAAGATGTGCAGGTAGATTTTTTCAAACAAAAATCAGAACCTATAAGAATATTTAATAATGATGAAAAAGAGGACATTTCAGCAAAGATTAATGGATTAATTACACTTACAGAAGAACAGATAAAAGAGATAGAAAATTCGATTGGAGGATTTATAGAACATGTCAAGAATCTTCAAATCGATGTTGATGACGACTTTCTACGGGGTTGGTATCAGGAGCAAAATGAAAAGCTTGAGAATCGCTTAAGGGACTATGAAGAGCTTGCACAAGTTGGAATGACGATTGAAATCATAGATCACCAATTCAATGTTATGTATGCACAAATGAATGATGCAATAAATGACCTCGATAAATACACTCGCAAAAACCCAGATGTAGAATTTAATTTCAAGCAACTAAAGAGTGCTTTTCAGCATTTAGAGGGAAACTTCAAATTACTTCGACCACTATACAGAACAAGCAGGAGAACGAGGGAGGTTATTACCGGATTTCAAATCGAAAACTATATAAATGAGTTTTTTAGAAATGAATTTGATCGCTACAAAATAGATTTTTCTGTAAATAATACTTTTCGTGAATACGTGTTCTTTACATTTGATTCTATCATTAAACC
>JAIUMH010000205.1 GCA_022565635.1 Flavobacteriaceae bacterium
ACCTAAAGATTTGACTGGTATTAGGTATTTAATAATGAAACAATGCAAAGACAAATCTAAACAAAAAACACGAAACTTTTTATAGACTTGTACATGATTTAATTTCAATTAACCAAGTATATTTTTGATTTCAATTAATTGATTTGTTTTCCAACCTTCATAGTCTTCTTCTCCAAAATAAATAGCTTGCATACCCACTTGCAATGCCCCATTAACATCTGCTTCTAGATTATCTCCAACCATTACCGATTGTTCTGGTTTGGTTTTTGCTTTTTCTAAGGCATGCAAAAAAACTTTAGGATTGGGTTTCTTTAAGTTGATATCTTCTGAGGTTGTGATTGTTGAAAAATAATCCTCTAAACCAGATCTGCTAATTTTTTTATACTGTACTTCATCAAATCCATTGGTAATAATGTGAAGCCTGTATTTTGTCTTTAAGTATTGAAGTAATTCATGTGTTCCTGGAAACAGGTGAGTTTGCAATGAAAGTTGGTTAATGTATTTATTGGATATTGAATTAATGAGCTCATCTGAAGCAGGGTAATTAAATAAGCTAAATGTATCCTTCAAACGGTAGTACCGGAGATCTTCTTTTGAAATTTCATCGTTTCTAAACAACTTCCAGTATTTGAAATTTGTAGGTACATAAGCTTGAATAAAATCCTCTATAATTGACTGAATTTGTAGTTCTTCAAAAATAGTTTCAAAAGTAAGTCTAGAATTTTTTTCAAAATCCCACAAAGTGTGATCCAAATCAAAAAACACGTCGGTAATCTTATTTTTCTTCATTTTTTAAAATGCTATTTAGTAGTTCTTTCATTTCAATAGTTACGTAATCTGAGTTTTCCATGAGCAGATTAAATTCTCCTTTAACTTTTTTAATCTGCTTTCTAATTTTTAAGAGGTTGCGTTTCACTTCTAAAATAGTAGTGTTTTGTAGGGCTTCAGAATTAAACACACAGGGATGAATAACCAAAGGGGTGGCTTGCTCTAGATCTAAATCATAAAATTTAAAGGGTGTACACGTACTAGCTCTAAAACCAATTTTTTTGGGATAAACTAAAGAATAATCCTGCTTCACTCCTAATCTACCTAGATTGATGTAAGCATCAGGAAAATTTAAACTAAATTTTTTATTACCGGTAATTTTCAAGTCTATTTTAGAGATTTCTTCCCACCTGTCTTTTTCTTCACTTAATATTGAAATATCTTTTAGTGCCTCATAGCCAAGTAAAAGTCCGGTCTTAAAATGATCTCCTACAGATTTTATTAAATGTTGATATTCGCGTTTATTGTGATTAATATTTCTGTTTTTTACAGAAAAGTCGCTTACTTGAAAAAGAAAAACAAAGCTGTATTCATTTTTATTTTTAAGTTTTCTTAGCTTATCAAATACATTGTAAGGATCTTTTTTAAATTTAAAATTCACTTGGATTCGGTCCCAAATTGAATTGAATTTAAGCTGGTAAAGGTCATAAAAAACACCTCCTATCTGTCTAAAAAAACTTTTTTCTTGGTAGGCATAGGCAGTTTCAACAGCAAAAATAATAGTTGTTGAAGAAGTTTTTTTAGGCAAAGTAAGAGTTTCAAATTTGTTTTTTAAAATTTTGAAAAATTTATGCGCGTATAAATCCACTAAGGGAAGATGTAAAAAATCATTTTGATGCGCTAAACTTTCTTCAACAGGAAAACCTTCATCGGCATCTTTTACATAAGGTTGATACTCTTCATACCTAGAAATTAGATAGAAGCTGGCAGAAAAAAAGTCAAATTCTACTTCGCTCTGCTCAGAGACTCTAAAAAAACATGGTAATCCACCCCAATCACTCACCGAAATATCAATATCTTCAAACCCCTGTTCATTGAGCAACCCAAATTCTTCAATAAACAACTCACCTCCCAAAGCACTTTTTCCATAAGAAAACTTGGGTCCATCAAAAGCAACAAACTCTTCAATTTTATGGGTATATTTAAGGTTGAAGCCCAAAATTTGATGTAAAATATGATCAAAAGTATATTGTATTCTACTATTGAGTTGTGGGGTAAATACTAAAATTTGACTGTTCGCCATACATTTTTTTATAATGGACTAAATTACAAAAATTGAAACCAATATGAGTAATTGTTTACTCCATTTCCAATTTCACATCAAATGTAAAATTATCCAATACGCATAGTGCAAAAAAATTCATAATTAATCAACAAGTAAATAAACATGAACGTGATTCTAAACACCTTTTATATTCCTTTTCAATAAACCAACTGTTTTCAATTACAAGAAAAGAAATACTACTTTAAATCACATTCCCTTCATCGGCAAAGGAATAGTAACTTTGTTGGGTGATGATTATATGGTCTAAAATTCTAATCTGTAAAATTTCCCCAGCCGATTTTAAAGATTTAGTGAGCTGGATGTCTGCGTTTGAAGGATATAAAGCTCCAGAAGGGTGATTATGTACCATAATTAATGCCACCGCACCTTTTTCAATAGCTTTTTTAAATACCAATCTAGAATCTACAACTGTTCCTGTAATTCCGCCTTTGCTTAGGTTGTGTTTACCAATTACTTTATTGGAGTTATTAAGCATTAAAATCCAAAACTCTTCATGCGCTAGATCTGCAAGAACGGGATGCATCAATTCAAAAATATCCCGGCTCGATTTAATTTTATCTAAGTTCAGAGCTTCTTCTAAGCGTCTTCGTTTACCAATTTCTAATGCGGCAATAATACTAATGGCTTTGGCTTCACCTATGCCCTTATACTTTTGGAGTTGTTCTACATTTAGTCTAGAAATTTCAGAAAGTTTATTGTTGTGATCTCTAAGTATGCGTTTACATAAATCTACCGCAGATTCGTTGCGATTTCCAGAACCAATCAAGATTGCTAACAACTCGGCATCGGTCAAGGAATTTCTACCTTTATTTAAAAGTTTTTCTCTTGGTCGATCGTCTTCTGACCATTGTTTAATGCTGTATTTTTCGTTTGAATGAAGCATGGATAAAATTTTAGGGAAAATTATAAAAACAAAATCAATTTTCAAAATTGATTTTGTTTTTATAAAGCATTGATGTGTAAAAAGCTGTAATTTATTATGACAAAAAAATTAATATTTTGACTTATTAGTCAACTCGTCAAATTCATACAACTCTTCGCTGTGGTCTATAAAATCGTTTTCAGATGCGCTTAAAGCTTCAATTTTTTTATTATTTTTAAATTTCCATTCATCTAATAAAAACACTAATTCAAAATTTGATTTGAGCAAACTAATATGTTTAGCATCTAAATTTCTAATACATTTATTAAAAATTGATTTTGAAACTAATTCCATAAAATTGGTATAGGAATTTATAGTTCGTTCAAACACCTGCTTTTTTAAATAAGGTGAATTAAATGAATCCCAATTAATATATATTATAGCTTGGTTGGTCAACTCGTCATTATATGCAGTTTTAAAGGTTTCTAACATAGCAATTTCTAGTTCATATAAACTAAAATAATATACTTGATATGGGTTGTTATGATACCTAACCTGAACTTTTTCTTCACCTAAATAATCAATACTAATCACCTTTTGCAAAATTTGTGGATAGCTTGATGCTTCCATTATTTCTAATGGCAGTATACTTGAAATAAGAAGTGAACTTTCATAAAAGTTGAAGGCTACAGAATAAGTTGATTTTTGACCTGACACATTTTGCTGATTTGGAAAAACGCTCAAATTATCCTTCACACTACTCTCAAAGTCAAAGTTAAACTCACTAATTACATGCGGTTGTAATAATTGCTCATGCTGTTTAGACATGTTTTGAGCAAATACATTATCACTAATAAAAGCGAGCAAAAAGCAAGGAATCAACTTCAAAAAAAACCTATTTACTAACATAATACTCATTTTAT
>JAIUMH010000206.1 GCA_022565635.1 Flavobacteriaceae bacterium
GGTCGCTTTTCATGTGTAAAAAACCAAAGGCGTATGCCTTTACGGGTTTTCCACTGCCATCCCTAACGCAAGAACAGCACGTAAATTACAATACATTAAAGAAAATAGGGAAAATTTACTTAATGCGGTCTTTCATTTTTTCAACAATATTAAAAGCAGCCGGACAAACTGCAACATTCTTTAAGGTCAGGCGATTAATTTGATGAAATTTTTTACGGTTAGTGTGCGGAAATTCTGCACAAGCTTTTGGTCTATGCTCATAAATTAAACAAGCATTGTCTGGAAGCAAAAAAGCGCAAGGCACCTCTTGTAATACATAATCATTGTCCTCATCAATTCTCAAGTAGGTTTCAATAAAACTTTGTGGTTTCATTTTTAAAAACTTACTAATTCTAACAATATCCTTATCTGTAAAAAGAGGACCAGTGGTTTTGCAACAATTTGCACAATTCAAACAATCTGTCTTTTTAAATTCTTCATCATGCAAATCCTGCATAATTAAATCTAAATTTTTGGGCGGTTTTTTCTTTAGCTTCTTCAAAAATTTAGCCCGTTCGCTGTGCGTGTCTTTTGCTAGCTGAGGAAGTTTATTAATTAAATCTTGCATAAAATAGAATATTTGAGGTACATAATTACAGCATTAAAACTAAATAATCATTAGCTGATAGGCTAAATACTCTTGACGGCATTCAGTTTTTTAAAACTCAATACACTACACCACTAGTTTTTCTGAAGCACTAAAAGCAGCAAGTATATCAATTACATAATCAATTTCCTCTGTTGTGTTGTTTTTGCTAAAAGAAAACCTAAGCCCTGGCATTTCAAGACGTTCTTTGCTGTAAATTTCATTCAGCACAAAAGAGCCTTGGTCACTTCCACTCTGGCATGCACTGCCTTTAGAGCAAGCAATTCCTTTTAAATCTAATTGAAAAAGAAGCAAAGCAGATTGACTTTGCTTTACAGGAAAACTTAAATTAACCAATGTGTAGGTACTTTTTTGAAGATCTTTACTCTCACCATTAAATAAAACCCCAGGTATTTTTGATTCAATTTGTTCAATGAAATATGATTTTAAATCGGTGATATACTTTTTCTCACTCTCTAAATTCTTCAGACTCAATTCAAGTGCTTTCTGCATACCAATAATACTGTGCACATTTTCAGTACCTGCTCGATATCCCTTTTCTTGAGAACCCCCAAAAATCATTGATTGCAAGCCAAGTCCTTTTCTTGCGTAGGCAAAACCAACTCCCTTTGGTCCATGAAATTTATGTGCGCTAGCAACTATATAATCTACGCCCAAATCCTTCACGTCAATGGCGTAATGACCTACCGATTGTACCGTATCACTATGCACTAAAGCATCAAATTGATGAGCTAAATGGCATACTTTTTTTAAATCTAAAATATTTCCTATTTCATTATTAATATGCATTAAGCTTACTAGCGTCTTTTTATCTGAAATTTCCAGCAATTGCCTTAGTTGCTCTAAATTGGGGTTTCCGTTTTGGTCCAAGTCTAAATAATCAATTTCAACTTGGTTTTTGGAAGCTAATTCTAACAAAGTGTTTAAAACAGCATGATGCTCAATTTTTGTAGAAATTATGCGCTCAACCCCTTGCTTTTTTACAGCGCTTTTTAAAACTAAATTATCTGCTTCAGTACCTCCCGAAGTAAAGATGATTTCAGAAGCTTCAGCATTTAATAATTGACCAATTGATTTTCTAGCTACTTCTACGGCAGATTTCGCTTTTCTTCCAAAAGCATGAGAGGAGGAAGGATTTCCAAAATTATCTAACATGCTTTCTTGCATACAACATACCACTTCTTTTCTAATCTTTGTTGTTGCTGCATTATCAAAATAAACTGACTTCATAAGCTTCCAAATTTAATGTTTACAAAATTAATGTTTTTTTAGTAACAATTCATCAGTATTTAAAGATTCAAGTATATTTTCATACTTTGCTTTCTGGATTCAATTTTTACATTAAATTTGTTGGTAACAATTAAACCTATGTGGATTCATCTCCTTCATTATTTTTTACATTTTTTTGCTATCATAGCTATAGCTTATTGCTATCAACCTAAGCAATGGAAATTGAACTACCTAATCCTATTGGCTACCATGTTGGTAGATTTGGATCACCTTTGGGCTAGTCCAATTTTTGATCCTAACCGATGTAGCATAGGTACGCATACATTTCATACTCCTCTTTTTATAAGCGTTTATGTAACCACATTAGTTGTGGTGCAAAACTACCACGTTAAATTAATTGCCTTGGGTTTGGTGTTTCATATGATTACAGATGCCATAGACTGTTTTTTGAATCAAACTTGGTAAATGTTAAAAATTATGCAAAGTAATAGGTGGTATTTCAAAAATGTTTTTTATTAGAAGCTTGTTAATCAAAATTTTAAATTGTTTTGTGTGTTCATATTTCAACCTAATAAGTCAACTATGAAGTATTTTTTTTACTTATTTATTTTGTTTGTGTTTTCTTGTAAAAAGGCAGACCAAGAAAGTCCTAAGGAAACGCGAAATTGGGTTTTAACGGATATTCCTACAATCAATTTTGATGATTTTGAGCCTATGCTTAATCATGATTCTAACAAAGTTCAGGTAATTAATTTTTGGGCTACATGGTGTGCTCCATGTGTTGAAGAAATGCCCTATTTTGAAGAATTGGCAAAAAAATATCACAACCAGATAGAACTTAAATTTATCAGCTTAGACATGCCCGAGCATAAGGAATCTAAAGTGTTGAATTTTGCTAATAAAAAAAATATTCAGAATGATATTGTCTTGTTAGATGACACCCGTTCTCACTATTGGATTCCAAAAGTTGATGAAAATTGGAGTGGGGCAATACCCGCAACTTTAATCTACAATAAAAGCAAAAAGACCTTTTATGAACAGGCATTCACACAAGAAGAACTAGAAAGTGAAATTACAAAATTTCTCAATTAAATGTGAGATTATACAATTGAATAATCATTAAAATTTACACCGATGAAACACCCATGACAAAATATTCTTCACACAGGAGAATGATTATAGGTGTCGCACCTGCCGCAAATGCGAAAGTCAGGCGGGTCTGACAACTGAAAAACAATAAAAATAAACAGATGAAAACAACAAAAATTTCTAGAATTTTAATTTTCTGTAGCCTTATAGCAATTTTGATTATGGGCTTTTCAGAAAAAAACAATCTTTCGTCTTATAGTATTAATGATTCTGTAGATGACTTCTCACTTCCTAACACGGAAGGGAAACAGGTGAGTTTGTCTGATTATTCAGAAGAAAAAGGAGTGATTGTTATATTTACTTGCAACACTTGTCCTTACGCTGTTGCTTATGAAGACCGCATTAATGATTTGCATGCTAAATATGCATCAAAAGGTTATCCTGTGCTTGCCATTAATCCAAACGACCCAAGTGTTCAGCCTGGTGATTCTTTAGAGGAAATGAAAAAGAGAAAGAGAGAAAAATCCTTTCAATTCAATTACCTATTAGATGTTGATCAAAAGGTATATCCTCAGTTTGGAGCCACCAAAACTCCGCATGTGTTCTTACTTCAAAATACAGATAAGAAACCACAGCTTAAATACATTGGCGCCATAGATGATAATTATAAAGACGCTTCTCAAGTTAAAGAAAAGTTTCTTGAAAATGCCATTGAAAGCTTAGAAAATAATGAACAAATTAACCCGCAAGAAACAAAGGCTATTGGTTGTACAATTAAGGTAGCTAACTAATAACTACTAAATGTATTACAAAAAGGGAGGCGCTATATCCTCC
>JAIUMH010000207.1 GCA_022565635.1 Flavobacteriaceae bacterium
CAAGACAGAAAAGAAAGTAAACTCCTTAAAAAAAGCATTGGGTTATTTCTATGCATTAGCTAAATCCCGATACAATTATGGCGGTTTTAAATATGTGGACGGGCTTACGGTTCTGAATGATAACTTTCTTGGTATTGCTTCGGTAAAAAAACAGCTGTATGTGCCGAACAGTATGCGGACCCGCTTGGTAGAGTTTACATGGAATAAGCCCTATATAATATGGGTGGCAAACATAAAAGCGAGGAAAAGACCTGAAATATGCATCGAGGTAGCAGAATCGGTAAAAGATTTGGGGATCGACTTACTGATGGTTGGCCATATTCAGGACCATTATTACGATTATCTGAAACAGCCTGAAAATACACCCGATAATCTTCACTATATCGGCCCTAAAAGTGTAGAGGAAGTAAATGGTATTATAAGAGAGTCTATGTTTCTCATACACACCTGCAGACCTGAGGGCTTTGGAAATAATTTTATACAAGCCTGGTTTCAGGCAAAACCCGTTGTTAGTTTGGAATTTGATCCGGGTGGTTTAATAAAAAAACATAAGTTAGGGTATGTTTCAAATGATGATGTTGTGCAGTTTATTGATGATATAAAACTCTTAGTATCAGATAAAGAATTAACTCTAGAATTTGGTAAAAACGCGTCCGAGTATAGCTTTGAAAATCATGACCCAAAAATAAATGTTAAAATATTGGAAACATTTATTAATAAAATTGTTTGTGAGTATAATACTGTTAATGAAAGATTTATGTTTGCAAATAACACTACTGGTAAACAAGAATAATATAAATTTAAATTTCCATTTAGAATATTTTGAAACCGAACAAAAAGCTATTATATCTACATAATAAAGGGTTTGCATCTAAGGATCTTGGTAAAATGAATGTGACTTTACTCCAAGTTTTTTCTATGTGTAATGCTTTTTCAAAAATAGGGTATGATGTAAAGTTATTTATGGAGGGGGGGCAAGAAGCAAAATTGTTGTTGAAAGAGTTTAAGACAACGGCTTTTTCTGAAGATATTTTCTTTGAAGTTCATTTTTGGAAAAAATATCACTCTAATAGATTTATCAATAGATTCGGTGTAGCAAATAAAGTTAAACAAATTTTAGAAGATCAAAATCCTGATGTTGTCTTTACACGTGAACCTGCCTTTATTAAACCCTCAGTTAAATTTGGTTGTAAAACAATTTTTGAATCCCATAATTCAAAGCAGCATAATAGATTTTATTTAATTCATTACTTTTTGCAAAGAATTATACTAAAATATAGTTATGATAAAAACTTTATCTGCTTATTATCAATTAGTGACTCACTAAACAGTTACTGGAAAGATTGTGGTGCTGATACAACGAAACTTTTTTCTTGGCATGATGGATTCGATCTTTCATTATTTAAACAGTATAAAGAAAAAGATGAGGCACGAAAAATTTTGCAGCTTCCTAATAATAAGAAAATTGTTACTTATACAGGTGGGTTGTACCCTGACAGATGCATTGAAAATATTATATATTTAGCTAAAGAATACCCTGAAGTTAATTTTATTGTTATTGGCGGGCCCCAAAAAGGTAAGTACACCTACCAGGAAATGGCAAAAAGAATGAATGTATTAAATATTTCTTTCATAGGATACATTGATCATATTGAAATCCCGATTTACTTATATGCCTCAGATGTGTTATTGGCACTATGGTCTAGGAAAGTACCAACAATCAATTACTGTTCACCTTTAAAAATATTTGAATATATGGCTTCTGGCAGAGTTGTATTAGCACACTCTTTTCCAACAATTCAAGAGGTGATGACAGACGGCATAAATGCTGTTTTATGTAAACCCGATAATCTTGATATTCTTGTAGAGAAATTGAAAAAAGCTTTAGATTATTCAAATTCAAATTCTATTGGAATTAAAGCTCGTAACGTAGCTTTTAATCGATACAGTTGGGATAATAGAGTTAATGAAATAAATAAATTTGTTTGCAAAAAAATTACTCAATAATAACTTCCTAATTAATCCTACTAAAGCCATTTATCTTTAAAGTCATAGAATACTAAATGGATCGTATTAAAATAGCATTTTTAGGTGATGTAATATTAAATAAAAGATACGCTCATAATTTTGAGAGTGAGAAAGGTTATTTTAACAGTTTAGCTATTTCTTTAACTGAGTATGATTTTGTTATTGCTAACCTGGAAAGTATGATACCAGGTGATGATATTTTAAATCCATTAAAAAAGAAATCACTTGAAACATCAGGTGATGCTCTGGATTATTTAAAACAGATCGGGATAAATATTGTTACACTAGCGAACAATCATGTTTATGATTTTCAAAAGAGCGGTTTTTTAAAAACTACCGAAAAGTTAAAATTGCTCAATATTAATTGGTTTGGGGCACAAGCAAATAAGCAGAGTTCAATTAACGGTTATGTAATTGAAAAAAACAATATTCGTATTGGGTTATTGAACTATGTTGACTTGGATACTAATCCAGGTCTTGATAGTAGCTGTGAAATAGATGTTAATATTCTCGAACCACATAAAGTAATACAGGATATAAATGCACTTAGGGATAGTGTAGATCATATTGTATTATTATTGCATTGGGGAGGGCTGGTTGAATATAGTATGACACCTCACCTTGAGCAAACTAAACTTGCAAAAAAATTTATTAATGCTGGCGTTGATTTAATCATAGGTCACCACTCCCATACTGTTCAGCCTATGGAAATCTACGCTGATAAAGAAATTTACTATAGTATTGGTAATTTATGCATGGACTTGCAAAATCTTAATTATCGAAAAAAACGGATGATGCATGGAATAGTAATCGGTGTGGAGTTCAGTAAAAAAAATTACTCAACCAAAAAAATAAGTACTATAAATGAAGGTTTGAACGTAGCTATTGTTTCAAATAATTCACGACTACCAATAATAAACACAGATAATATATTAGTTATTAAAATAAAAAATTTTTTTCATTGTAACTTTGAAAGAGAAATTAATAGGTTGACACATAACTTTTATAAATTATTTCGTGTCTAATGTATTTTATGTCTACTGTTAACTCTGAAATATTAAAAATTGCCATTCTTAAAAATGAAACTAATGATGAGCATTATAGCTGGCTACATGCACTAAATAAAGTAGATGGCATAGAAATATGTGTAATTGACTTAAGTCTTGCAGGGTGGATTGAAAGTACCTTATCGAATTATATTGATCTCTGTCTTGCAAGACCCTCAGGTGCGGTTGGTTATTATAAAGAGATGTACGACGAAAGATTGCATACTATCAATCGAGAATTAAAGTTGCCCGTATATCCTACATTAGAAGAATGCCGTATTTATGAGAATAAGCGCTCATTAGCTTATATGCTTCAAGCTTTGGTCATTAAACACCCTGTAACCCAAATTTTTTATAACTTTGAGGAAGCACTTCTTTTTATAGAAAGTACTACATATCCTTTCGTAGCTAAAACAGCAATTGGTGCTGGTGGTTCTGGTGTTAAAATTATTCGTTCAGCTAACGAGGCCCGGTCTTACATTAAACAGGCTTTTACTACTGGTATCACAAGATCCTGGGGACCCAATCTTAGGAAAGGCCATTTTAAAGAAAGATTAATTAATAGAATTTCTAATATTCCTGAAACAATTCGGTGGTTCAAAAAGAAAAAAGAACGAGCTACCATCGATCCTCAAAAAGGTTATGTGCTTTTTCAGCAATACATTCCCTGCGATCATGAATGGCGTTGTGTGGTTGTCGGGGATTCATATTTTGGTCATA
>JAIUMH010000208.1 GCA_022565635.1 Flavobacteriaceae bacterium
AACTATGGCTTATTCGGCCAAATTTTTAAATAACCCAGGGTAGTTCAAAGCCTTCATATAAAGAATTAAAAAAATACAAGAGAGAAAAAAAAGAAGTCTATGAAATATTGGGGTTAAATAATTCAGATTTTCTTGATTCTAGAATCAAAGGACATTTTACTAAACGTGAAAAAATAAAACCCGTACATGAATGTGCTCGATTCATTATTAACGATTTATTAAAAAGCTCAGGTCCATTAATTAATGAACTTACGTTAGGTGCTAGACTTGGAGTAAATGTAAATTCTTTAAATGATTGGCAATCATTTAAAGAGTCAGCATTAAGTGACTTTAAATATAGAGGCTCATTTTCTAATATTTGGCAGCTATGGTGGGCATCAGAGTTAGAAAATTGGTGGGCCGAGAAAATCAATAGTAAAAAGCCACTACAACTACTAAAGGCAGCTGAGCGAGTTGATTTGTTGAATAAAAAATTTAACCTCAATTTCTCACCAGCTAATCCAATTGAAGATAAATATAGCACTGAATACTGGACAATATGTCAAGATCTTAATAGGCCTTTGGATGCAGTTGATGGGTTTATGATTGAAAGTAATAATAGATTTGCTTGGCAAGACGAATTATATATTAATAAAAAATCAACAGCAGAAAGGACATATGTAAGAAAAGGTATTAATATTCATCAGGTGGAAAAAGATAGACTTATAGAATTTCTCTCAGAAGAAGAATAGTTGAAAGTTAATATGAGCAAGAAAATACGTTCACAATATGCTTCAGACCTTATTTGGTTGCAAAAGTGTTTAGCTGGAAAAAATTTAATTAAGGATTTAAGCCCTTTATCAGAATCAATTGAAAGATGTTATAAGCCTCCTAATGGAAATAATAGTTTGTGGGCGCATAAAATGTATAAACTGAATTTTGGCCCAATTCAATCAATACAGAAAATTCGACCTCAAAACCTTAAAGAGTCAAATTTATTACTTACAGTAGAATGCATAGGCAAGTGTCAAGAAGAACCTGAATGTGATAGTATTAATGAGCTAAAATTTGATATAAGAATTAATGCGGAAAATAGTAAACAGGAAAAATTTATAACTACATGGCATTTAGATTGTCATATAATTGAAGATGGGGATGGAGAGCCTGATCATTCTCATCCACTTTTTCATTTCCAGCATGGAGGGAAAACAATTTTAGATCTTTATGAAAACAAGGATTATACATTTGGTTCATCGCTTTTTTTGGAGTCACCAAGAATTGCTCATCCTCCAATGGATATTGTGCTAGGTGTGAATTTTGTCCTTTCACAATTTTATGGAGATTATTGGAAAGAAATGCTAAAGACGCCTAAATACTTAAGGTTAGTAGAAGATTCACAAAAAAGGCTATGGAAGCCATATTACTCAAAATTAGCTTCATATTTTGATACACCTCAATTCCATGAACAAGCTTCTATTTTAATACCAGATTTATTTAAAAGGTAATAATGAATAGTTAAAATTATATAATAAGGCAAAAGCTTTAGTCAATCATTGGGGTATAAATCACCGATAGAACTGTTAAATTAACCCAAACATTCTACTTTCGATTGGACCAGTTTTTGGGGAAGCCGACAATAAGGTGTTGATTTTTGCTTTTATCCTTTATAAAAACGGAATTCTCCGCCTTCATTTACCACCACTCCCAGTCGGTTTACTTGAATAGAGAGGTCCTCTTCTCCTTTGTGATTATACTGCCCGATGTAAGAGTAATCTCCTGTATTTACATCCACCAAATAAAAGTCATAAAGTTTATCGAAGTCATAATCGGAAGGTTCAGCAAAGTGTTTATTGAATCTAACCTGTACGATAAAACTTCCCCTTTCAGTTTCTGAGAGAATAGAAATGTCCCCTGTTGGAGTGGTATTTATATTTCCAGAATTACGGTTGTGCTCAGTAATTGGTTGAAAAAAATCCTTAAATTGAAAAATATGATGGATTTCACCGGTTTCTTTCAACACATAAATGTATGGTAAAAAAGCGTAGGTCTTAAGAAAGAGCTTGTGTTCTTGTTGAGACCGAATCATTCCCTGCATCATGACGCTCTGAAGGTATTGGTTTGATACTCTGTAGAGGTCACCGAATGAATTTAGGAGCTCGCCATCTACATTGTAAATGTGAATGCTATCCTCCGTTCTGCCGCGAATGTTTCTGCCAAGAACCGCGAAGGTATCATTCATTGGGGCAACTGAAATTCCCATGGTTGTTGTAGGAATAGTATAACTATACATACATGGCTGAATGGAACAATCAAAAACACTTATTGTGAAATCTTCCCGTGTCAAATAGAGTTTAGAGTCTTTCAGCGTCATATCCACAACGAATGCGACATCTCCTGGACCTCTCCCAAATTGACCCAGATCAATTGATTCACCAGTTTCTAGATCATATTCAAATAGTCGATCAGTGGCGATATGTAGCAAAATTAAGCGTTGACCAATGTTGAGAGACATAGTGCCAGTTGAGCTTCGAACCAATTCATCAATCATTATTGGTTCATTTAATTCAGCCTTGAGAAAGCTTATCAGATGCACTACCTCTGCGGGGTGACCTTGCGAATGAATTAGCTCAGAGCTCCGGGTTACCTGTATAACTTCTACTCCTTGATAAGGTAGTAGCTCATCCATTGGGTGTACATCTATATGGGATTGTTCAGAGCTACCTGAGCAGGAGCATATCAGGGTTGCTGAACAAAGAACTAAAAGAAGATTTGGGATCGATCTTGTGCAAAGTTTAATCATAATCCGAAGTATTCACTCAACTCATCCATGGTCATATTCTGAATATGTTCAGCCAACTCACCTATTTCACTTGAACCTCTGTAACGTTTGAGTACCTTTTCATCCCGGTTAACATTACCTATGCTCATACCAGCTGGTTCGATTTGGTAAGTAGAACGGTTTATTAGTAATTGAGGAACACTAGCTGGACCTGCAAAATCTCCTTCTCCCCATATATACTTTATATGGCCTAGATTGAAATAATAAGCACCTGTATTGATTTCATGAAAGGTGCCCACTTCCAGTAAATGCTCAAACCCAGTTAAAGGATCTTCATCAGCTGCAATCCCTGTATACCATGATTCAAAGTCTAGATGATCTGCAATTTCGTCAATTCGCTCAAAAATAATTTTCAGATTATCCAAACCTTCCTCACTTGTACAAAATGTACAAGAAGAAACTCCAATATAAACAACTTGCAAAGACTCAATCGGATCTAGTGGATTTCTAGGTTCATTTGAAAGTTCAGGTTCTGCTGTATTGTTCGAATCTGATAAATCTTTTTCATTATTGCAAGAAACAAGAAAAACAAGACATAGTACGATTACAGGTATAATATGATTCATATTGATAATTTTTTAAAAAAAGTCTGACAAACTATTTGTCAGACTTTTCGTTTGAAAAATAATTTTACACTTCTTCTTCTTCTTCATGATTACTACAAGTAGACCCTGAACATCCATTATCAGAATCTTCACAGTAAAACCAATTATAGGTATAATGGCATTCACCATCCTCATAGTTTTGAAAATCAGTACCACAAAATGCATATGGATATGCACTACAATCATTATCTGTAGCTTCTGATGATTCAGGGTAAAATTGCAATAATGCAATAAAGACTATTGATATCGTGATCATTAATACTTGTTTCATATCATCTTCATTAGATTAAGGTTGAGCATATAATTACATGTTTTCTGAGTTCAAGTAATAAGTGCAACACGAAAAAGTAACCCTGAGGGGCGCGC
>JAIUMH010000209.1 GCA_022565635.1 Flavobacteriaceae bacterium
TGGTTGGACTAGCTTTTTTACGCGTTTTTTACACCAACAATCCATGAAAAATTTTGACGAAATTTGGGTTCCTGACTTTCAAGGACAACCTAATTTATCTGGTAAAATTGGTCATTACAAGAAGAGGCGTAAATTACCTATCCGGTATATTGGTCCCTTAAGTAGGTTTTCAAGTAAAGACCTAGCGCAACAATATCAATTTGCGTTTATACTTTCGGGACCTGAGCCACAGCGCAGTTTATTGGAAAAGAAAATTTTGCAATTAGCTCCTAGTTTGCAAAAAAATTCCATTTTAGTAAGAGGTAGTTTTACTAAGTTAGATGATGCTAAAAACATAAGTGAATCTAAGTTATGTATTGAAAATTATTGTACTTCTGCAGCGCTTCAAAAAATAATCAACTCCTCCAAAACCATAATTTGCAGATCAGGTTACACCTCTTTAATGGATTTGGTAAAATTGAAAAAACAAGCTATTTATATTCCAACACCAGGACAATTTGAGCAAGAGTATTTAGGAAAACACATTTCTAAGATGGGTTGGGGAAAAGTAGTTAAGCAAGAAGAATTTAATTTAGACTCACTAATAGCCAATTTTTCAATAGCCTCCAATTTTCCTGAATTTAATTCGCAATTATTAATTGATGCTTTTGAAGCCAATTCAATTTAAGCCCTATTTAAGCATCAATTGAAGTCATTTAGCTCATTTATTCTTCGGGTGCAAGTTCAACAACTAAGCCTTCTAAGGCTTCAGTAATATGAATCTGACAACCTAAACGGCTATTTTCTTCCACATTAAAAGCTTCAGAAAGCATGGCTTCTTCATCCTCAGATTTTTCAGGCAAATCATGATCAGATTTTACATAACATTGACATGAAGCGCACATGGCCATGCCGCCACAAACACCAATAGTTCCTTCTGGCGCTAATTCGTAAGAACGAACTACTTCCATCAAATTCATTGCCATATCTGTGGGAGCGTCAACAGTGTGATTTACACCATCACGATCTATAATTGTAAGTTGTACATCCATTCAGAAAAAATTAATCTATTGATTTTACCACCGCTTTAGGAGCTTCTTTTTTTGTTCCATCAAATCCAGTAACTCCTCCTACCGTTGTATATTTCATTACATATCTTTTTTCTGGATGAATTTTTTGGAATGCACTTTGGCACATTAAGGTTGCTTCATGAAATCCGCATAAAATTAGTTTTAACTTACCCGGATAAGTATTTACATCCCCAATTGCGTAAATGCCTGGAATATTGGTTTGATAATCTAGCGTATTATCTACTTTAATGGCGTTTTTTTCAATCTCTAATCCCCAATTGGCTATGGGGCCAAGTTTTGGAGATAAGCCAAATAAGGGAATAAAATAATCGGTTGCTAATTCAAAGTCCTCTTGTGGATTATTGTTTTTTCGAATAATTACTTTATTTAAATGTTCTTCACCTTTTAGGTTAACGACTTCTGCTGGGGTAATTAATTTAATTTTGCCCATGTCTTTTAATTCTTTAACACGGTCAACCGATTCTAAAGCACCCCTAAATTCATTTCTTCTGTGCACCAAAGTAACCTCTGAAGCTACATCTGCAAGAAAGATACTCCAATCTAATGCAGAATCACCACCTCCGGCAATCACAACCGATTGATCTCTAAATTTTTCAGGATCTTTAATCATGTACTCTACTCCTTTATTTTCAAAATTAAAAAGATTATCAATTTTGGGTTTTCTGGGTTCAAAACTTCCAAGGCCACCAGCTATGGCAATGATGGGTGCATGGTGTTGAGTACCTGCATCGGTAGTTACAATAAAAGAACCGTCATCTAATTTTTCTATGGTTTCTGCTTTTTCGCCTAAAGTAAAACCAGGTTGAAAAGATTTGATTTGTTCCATCAAATTATCTACTAAGTCTCCTGCTAAAACTTCAGGAAATCCAGGAATGTCATAGATGGGTTTTTTAGGATATAATTCTGCCAGCTGGCCCCCTGGCTGAGGCAAAGCATCAATAATATGGCATTTCAGTTTTAAAAGTCCAGCTTCAAATACGGCAAAAAGTCCCGTAGGACCAGCGCCAATAATGAGTATATCTGTTTTAATCATCTCTTCAATTTTATTTGCAAATATGAAATCAAATAGTAAACGATACAATGATTTCAGTCAGTTCTAATTCACATTAAGCTTCAGCTACTTCAACATTAACTACCTTTTCAATTTGAGGTGCATGTTTTTTAACGGTCATTTCTACCCCCGATTTTAAGGTCATTTGATTCACAGTGCAACCTACACAAGTTCCCATCAATTGCACTTTTACCAATTTTTCGTCCTCAATACTTAACAGCTTAATATCACCTCCATCATTTTTCAGAAATGGTCTAATTTCATCTAATGCTAGTAAAACCTTGTTTTTTAATTCTTCCCCTTTCAACATAAGTCTTCAATTAATGTGTTTAACAACACTTTATTTTTTATTTACAGCACTACAACCAGCCATAGTAGTTATTTGAATGGCTTCCGTTGGAGGCAAATTGTCGTTTCTTCTCACCACTTGTTCTACCACGCTTTTAGTAAGTTCTGTAAAGGAATCACTTAAAGGCGTTCCTTCTTGCATAGCCGCCGGTCTACCTACATCTCCTGCTTCTCTAATGCTTTGTACAAGCGGAATTTCTCCTAAAAATGGAATTTCTAAAGTATCAGCTAAATTTTTTGCTCCTTCTTTACCAAAAATGTAATATTTATTTTCTGGTAGCTCCTCTGGAGTAAAATAAGCCATATTTTCTACAATTCCTAAAACTGGAACATTAATGTTATCTTGTTGAAACATAGCCACTCCTTTTTGAGCATCAATCAATGCTACATTTTGTGGCGTACTCACAACTACGGCTCCTGTAATAGGCATAGATTGCATAATAGACAAGTGAATATCTCCTGTTCCTGGTGGTAAATCAACTAATAAAAAGTCAAGTTCTCCCCAATCAGCATCAAAAATCATTTGATTAAGTGCTTTAGCCGCCATGGGACCACGCCAAATTACAGCCTGATTAGGTTTGGTAAAAAATCCTATAGAAAGCATTTTAACGCCATAACTTTCTACGGGTTTCATCTTAGATTTACCATCAACAGTTACAGAAAGTGGACGTTCATTAAGCACATCAAACATAGTAGGACCAGAAGGTCCGTAAATATCAGCATCTAATAAACCAACTTTAAACCCCATTTTAGCTAAGGTAACCGCTAAATTGGCAGTAACTGTAGATTTACCAACACCGCCTTTGCCCGAAGCAACCGCAATGATGTTTTTAATTCCTGGTATGGGCTTACCTTTAATCTCGTTAGGATTTTGTTGCTTTTTGGCTTCAACTTTAACATTCACCTTTATTTTGGCTTTTTCATAAACATGTTCATGAATGGCTTTCATCACATCCACCTCTGCACGTTTTTTTACATGTAAAGCTGCTGTTTGTAACTTTAGGTCAACTATAACCTCATCTCCAAAAGTAACTATATTTTGAACAGCACCAGATTCTACCATATTCTGACCATCGCCAGCAACACTAATGGTTTCAAGTGCTTTTTTAATGTCTTCTTTTTTCAATTGCATATTGAAAAGTTTTTTTTTTAATTAGATTTAATCTAAATGCAAATATAAGCTAAGAACTTATAATGAAAGACTTATTTAATTGAAATTAACTATACTTCTATTAGTGTTTCTAAATCAAAAAACCACAGCTGTTTAAGGCTGTGGTTTTGAATAGAGTTAAAATGCATGACT
>JAIUMH010000210.1 GCA_022565635.1 Flavobacteriaceae bacterium
AACTTCCTAATTAGCATTTAGTTTAGGTTTGAATTTTTCTTTCAATTTATGTTTAGGTTGTATAGAAATCAGTTTTCAGTTAGATGTACAGTACTAAGTTAATAATACGTGGGCAGGTAATTATTCCAAATTTCTATTTTATTTAAGCTAAAATGTGTAATATTGTGATAAATTAATAAGACTAAACTTTGTATGATTAATTTTATATCATTAGCTACTCTTAGAAAATTAGGGACAAAAAAAAATATTCCAATATTTTTTTACACCCAAATTGTTGCTTATTTGAAAATATGTACCAGTTGCCTGCAAGGTGATTTAAACGCTAAAATATTTTTAATTTTAAATGATTAACGCAGCAAACAATTAGAGAATGCTTAAAACAACACATAGACTTTCTACTGCATCTTTTATGCTAAGACTATATGCCACGTTAATTGATTTTTTCTTGCTTGCTATATTGATATTTTTAATTAAAATGACTTTTCCAGATTTCAGCAACATTTTGTTTTTTAAGAAAGCAGAGCCATTTATAACAGGCAACACTAAGAATTGGGTATTAAGTAGAAGTAGTCTTATTGGAGTTTGGATTATTTATTCAATCATTGTTGACTGTTCGAGTGTGAAGGGAACATTTGGTAAACAAATGATGAATATCCAAGTTACAGACGAGAACGGAAATCGAATATCAATAAAACAGTCTATAGCCAGAAACCTGTTTAAGATTGTTTCTTATGCAATTGCTGGTTTTGGTTTTTTTTATGTTCTATTTGATAAGAAAAAACAAGGTTGGCATGATAGACTTGCAGATACCTTAGTTATTAATAAGCCAATTTGAAAAATTTATTCACATAAAAAAATAAAGGATTAAAATTTTTTTAAATTACACTTATTTCCTAGATAAAACATTGCTGGCAACAGCGCACAACAAAAACCTGCCAAACACAGTCAAGCAGGACGAAAGTTTTGTCTATTTTAAGCAACTTAAAGTTTAATCTGCCTTCCAAGGAACGCAGGCAGGCCGAAACTCGGTTGCTATCGGGAGCGTATTTTAACCAACCCTTTTTTTAATTTTAGAATAGAAATTATTCTGAAGGCCAATCCCGACTTAGAACAACTTATATCATGTGCTTAACTATTGGTTTTATTTCAATGTGACTATTTTAATTTGAGTATAAAAATGATGTTTGTAATGTGATTTTTCTTATTCGCTTTTAAAATTTACTTTTTTTGTGAATAGCAAAAGGGAGGGGAATCGCCACTTATATTACCTGTGAGCTATGTGCAATCATTACTGAGCTCATAGAAAACTTAGTCTTTCGGCTAAAGTGAAAATGTCTAAATTTAGCATTAAGAAAGAGGGAACTGAATAAATCATGATCTATTGACTTTCATTAATTTATTTTACATTTGTCTTAATTTGAAAAAAATGAAATACATAATCATAATTTGTATCTTACTCTCGTCTAAACTTTTTTCACAAGAAAAGCGGGTTGTTTTTCTAAATGAAAATTATGAAGAAATAGATAAAAATGAATTTACAGAAGGAAAAAACTCAATAGATTATCTTGATTTATATTTTGAAAATGATTCTTTATTGCAAGGCTTACTAGTAAAAAGAAGACAAATTGGAAAACTAAACAAAAATCAATTATATGAATTAAAACAAAGTTTATCTATTCAAAATAAAATTGATAATGAGTTAATTGTAATAATTTATTATCCAGGAAAAGACAGATGCAATGGAAAAGAAAGTTATTCTACTTGGAATTTATTTGATAGAGGCTATTTGAAAAAATTAAACAAAATTGCTAATGTTAGTCACCACTGGGTTTATAAAGATGATGAAAACTTGAAATATTATTATCAAAAAAAAATAGGATGGAAAAAAGATAGCAATCAATTTATTGAAAAAATGTTTTTTAAATATCATTATCCGTGTTTTAGTTGTGTGGTTGTAGATTCTAAAGGAAATTTTATAGCAAACTATGGAGAATTCGGAAAACAAACTGTTTGGGAGATTTCGGAAGAACTTAAAAAAATTGAATAAAACTACTACCAACAGCTGAGTTTTCGTAGCCTCCGCAGTAAGAATAATGAAAAAGATGTTAAAGTGAACCTTTGAATTGAGGTTTGATTTTCTAAAATTATAGGTTTGGGAATATCGTTTTTAGCGTATTCTCTTTTCAATGTTTATTATGAGGTTTTCAGTTTTAATTGAGGTACATTCTTTATTATATTTTTTGTTTACTTCACTTTTAAGCATAAAAGCGTTTGATTATTTTTTTTTTACAGAAATTCGTTTCCAGTTAGATTTTCAAAACTAATATCATAATTTGTAGGGCAGGTTTAATTCAATATTTCTATTTTATTTAAGCTAAAATGATTAATATTGTGATAAATAACATTAAACTTGGTATGATCAATTTTATATAATGGGCTGTTCTTTTAAGATTTGGGTTTTATGAAACCAATACCAATATTTAATTCCAAGAAAAGTGAAGCTTATTTGTTGACTTATAATGGTTAGGCAAATACAAAAAAATAATAGAGTAAACTAAATTAGGATTAAGAATAAGTGAAAATGAATAAAAAAATTCATAAAGACGAAAACGGTCGTGAATTCATTAAGGAATCTTATTTTCTTGGTGGGAAAATGAAATTTCGAAGAATTTATGTGATTGATGGTATTCCAGCAGATGAATTTTATGAGGAAAATGCAACTGACTTAAATTTCTTTATAAATGAAGATTATCATTTAATGAAAAGCGAAAATGAATTGAACAATAATGTTATATTGCAAAACGACATTGAGTTTAATGAGAATGATAATTTAAAAGATTTACCTTTTTGAGTTTTAAAAAAAAGGTCCTGATCTTTACATTAATAGGATTTCTAATTTGATAACCAATAAAATTTATAATGATAGAGAAATTTTTAAAAGCAAAACACTGGCAGATTTTTATGGTAACATTTGGATTACCGTTTTTGATTCAAATAATTATGATACCAATCACACTGATGGGAGATTATACAATGTTCATAATGAAAGTTTTTCCAATTATTATGATTATTTTTATAAGTGGATTAATGGGTTGGATTTGGTCTGTTGGTGTTGGGTTGCAAAACAAGGTTCCAAGCGATGTGACTGAAGTGTAAATTAAACTCTCCCTCTTCGTTAAGCGTGAAAACTTACTAAACATTTAAATGAAAACTATGAAAAATATTTTTGTTGTTCTATTTATCTTTAATCTAATATCTTGTTCTACTTCAAAAGTTACAATGGAGGCAACAGATTATAAAGATTTGGAAATTATTGAAAACACTAAAATTGATAGTTCAGATGCTATAAACTATAATGAATTAAGGTTTTATGATATTCAATCTGCCAATGACACCATGAAATTAATGTATCTGAATTTTGGAGATTGGGATGGATTAGAAGAATCCTCATATATGTTGAATACACATAGTAAGATCTGGGAAGATGTTGAGCTTTTTGATGATATGCAAACATTTACCATTATAGCTGATGGTACAGAAACTAAAGTTGACTATTTTGCCTCTTTAAAGATTATTGATTCCACAGGAAACGATTGTTTGAAAGATGAGCACCCTTTAAAAAATAAATTGATTCATCTTTTTTATAACAAATTTAAAAAAACTAAAAGTGTTTATAAACGAATGGAGTCAACATCTAAAAGAAAGTTGAATAAGAAATTATGGATTTAAAAATAAATCAAAATTCTGAAATGTATG
>JAIUMH010000211.1 GCA_022565635.1 Flavobacteriaceae bacterium
TTGTAAAGTTATTTAAAAAAAAACAAACATAGGAGTTTGCAACTTCGCATCTACTCACTTCAAATCAAAAAAAAAAGTCGCAAGAAAAAACTTGCGACTTCAATATGCGTTTTATTTGTTTGTTTTATGGAGTGGCTCTAAAAGCACCTCCAGTAACTTCACCACTAGGTGTTGTAAAGTTAAATTGTCCTCTAATTTCACCATCGTTGAAGCTTTGAACATCAATTACTCCTTCGGTAGCAAATTCTACAGTTTCACCAGAATCTAAACTGGCTTGTATAGCTGAATTTTGGGTGAATTCAAATACTCCAACATTTTGACCTACTGGAAATCTTAATGTAATTCCAATGGTTATGCTGTCAGGGATATCAATTTCATTATCATCATCACCTCCAGGAATTTCGATATCTGGAATATCAAGATCAATGGTTTGGAAGCCTCTTACAAAGATAAATTCTGGTTCTGGGATAGGAGTTTCCTCTTCCTCTCCGTCACCTTCACCGTCTCCATCTCCGTCTTCTTCATCTTCTTCTTCTTCTTGCTGAGCTAAATCTACATCCGTAAATACAACCACCTGATCAGCGGTAAATACTTCACCATCAAAAAGTGCTGTCATAAAATCACCACCAATTTGGTCAAAGTCAAAGTCATCAAAGCCAGGCACAAAGACTATATCTTGAAAAAGACCATTGGTCATTTCAATAGGTTCTGTACTTCCTAGAATTTCAGTAAGTGTGCCATCAAAATTACCGCCAGCTATTCTTCCTTCTTGATTGAGTGAAGTAACATTTAAGGTCCCACTTGCTCCAGAAAAGAAAGCTTCTGGAAAGGCTTGCTCATGCGTATATGAAATAAAAGCATCGTTACCTTCAGTAGAAAAACCGTATGAATTAACTGATAAAGTAGGCAAGAAAAGATTTACTTCTTGACTTCCATTGCTGGCTTCAACGGTGTAGCCTTCATCTGTAAAAAATGCATCAATAGAAGTGGCAACAAAAAGTTCTCCATTTAATTCAACTTCAAAAGTTGCATTTTCATTAGGATTAAAAATATTTTCTTCATCGTTTAGTCCAAAATCTCCTTCCAAAGATTCATCATTACAAGAGTAAAAGAAAATGGAAAGTAGCAATAGCCATACGTAGTGTTTAGTTATCTTAAAATTGTTCATTTTTTAAAATCGCTTAAAAGTTTGGGTAAACATAAGTAAAATTTATGAAATATCAAGTTTTTTCGGCACGCGCATCAATAAAATTACTCCTACTATAAAGATTAAACTCAAAAATATAATGGCATTTCTTACATTTCCAGTCAATTGTGCAATGCTTCCATACAAAAGCATGCCTATAATTATTCCTAATTTTTCGGTGACATCAAAAAAACTAAAAAAGGAGGTTGTTTCGGTTTCATGAGGCGGAATCATTTGTGAATAAGTGGACCTGGAAAGCGATTGTATAGCTCCCATTACCAAACCTACAAAGAAAGCGGTAATATAAAATTCAACTGGGCTATGGATAAAATAGGCATAGCAACAAATCATTACCCAAATGCAATTAATTCCTACCAACACCCAAATATTAGAAAATTTTTTAGCCAGTCGCGCTGCAATTGTTGCTCCTAATATGGCTACAATTTGAATTAATAAAATGCTAATAATTAATCCTGTTGTGGCATCAGTAGATCCCCATTTAATTTCTTTAACGCCAAAATATGTGGCCACCAACATAATGGTTTGTACGCCCATGCTGTACACAAAAAAAGCAATTAGATAGCGATAAAATTGTGGATTGGATTGAATTTTAAAAAACACCTTTTTTACTTCTTTGTAACCCGAATAAATTAAATCCTGATCATCCGTTTTTTTTTCCAAATTGGGCAAATAATAATAGGTATATTGACTAAAACCTAACCACCACAAGCCGGTTAATATAAATGAAATACGGGTAGGGGTAGCTTCACTTTCAAAACCAAAAGCTTCATGGTTCAATATAAGCAATAAGCATAGTACAAGTAAAATTACACTACCAATATACCCTAATGAAAATCCTTTAGCGCTAATTTGGTCTTGCTGATGCTTGTGGGCTAAATCGGGTAAATAAGAATTGTAAAAGACTATACTTCCCCAAAAACCAATTAAACCAAACAAATAAAAGAGTAAACTGATGAGCAGGTAATCTAAGCTAAACCAATACAAACCAATGCATCCCGCTACACCTAAGTAATTGAAAAATTTCATAAAACTTTTTTTGTTCCCTTTAAAATCGGCTATTCCAGAAAGCAGCGGACTTAAACTTACAATAATGATAAAGGCTAGGGCAGTGGTGTAGCTAATTAAAGCGTCATTGTTAATCCACATCCCTAAAATTAAAACTTGGTCAGACAATACTTCACCTGCCTCGTCTTTTACAATGGTTAGGGCACCATAAAAAATGGGAAAAATAGCTGATGCAATAACAAGACTATAAACTGAATTTGCCCAGTCGTAAAACGCCCAGGCAAATAATACTTTTGAATCTCCTTTTTTTATGTTGGATTGTTTAGACATTAAAACCGCTGGTTGCTTTTAAAATTCTTAACACCAAATTCGCCTGCCACGCGCATGGCATCTTTGGCTTGGCCTTTTAAATTTTGAATTCTTGCTTCTGGAGCGGGGTGTGAACTTAAAAACTGAGGAGTTCCAGAACCACCTTGGGCAGCCATTCGTTCCCAAAGTAAATGTCCTTCATAAGGATCATAACCAGCAATAGCCATGAGTTTAAGACCAATTTCGTCAGCTTCAGTTTCGTGTTTTCTACTAAAAGGAAGCATAACCCCCACTTGAGAACCTACTCCATAAGCCATCATAAAGGTTTCTTGTTGTTGTTGATTTTCGCTTAAAAGCAAAGCACCAGCAACTCCTAGAGTTTGTTGAATTGAGCTGGCCGACATTCGTTGCTGGCCGTGATTGGCCAAAGCGTGGGCTACTTCATGCCCCATAATTGTTGCTAAACCATTATAATGTTTTGCTATTGGCATTATTCCAGTATAAAAAGCGATTTTCCCGCCAGGCATAGCCCATGCATTTACCGCATCGCTTTGTAATAGGGTAAATTCCCATTTATAATCGTCTGTATATCCCTTAAAACCATTCGCATCCAACCACTTCTTAGAAGCTTCTGCAATATCATTACCTACTTTTTCAACGGCTTTAGCTTCAGCAGTTCCTTTAACCACCTGACTTTGCTCTAAAACCTGATTGTATTGTTGAAAAGAGGTGGGCAAAATTTGCGAATTTGGAATAAGTGCTAATGTGCTTTTACCTGTAAATGGATTTGTTGCACAATTGCTGAAAAATAAAATAACAAACAAGAATAGACCTGCTTTAAATTTTTGTGTGAATAACATAAATCAAATATTTCTACAAAAATACTTTAAAAAATTGAAGAAACATACACTTTGATATTTGTCTTGCCGTGGTATTATTACTACAAAAAATTAAAAATACTCATAAGCCTCTTCCTCTTGTCATTCCGTGCAAGAAATAGATGATACGGAATCTCATGAATTGGAGATCTTCTTATGTTTTCAGCTGAGAAGCTTATTAATTATTGTTAAAAACACCCCCAACTCCCCCTACTAATGACGTTTTTTGTAAAAAAACTATATTTCAATTAGATATACCGCTATC
>JAIUMH010000212.1 GCA_022565635.1 Flavobacteriaceae bacterium
GAAAAAAGTCTCTATTTAAAAAATTATACTGATGATCAATTTAGTCAGATTATTTCATTTAGTCATGAGGAAGAAAAATTTTTCCTTTCTATGTATTATGATTCAATTAACGACCTTCTTTTTTTAGGATCTAATACAAATATCTTAGAATTAAAAGATACAAAAATCATTGCTGAACATTCTGCAACTTTAGGAAAAAAAGATATAGTTTACTCAAATAATGAGCTTATTTATTTATTGAAAAAGAATAGCGATAGAATTTTTTGGGGTGATACAGCAATAGAATTAAGCTCAGATAAGAAGAAAAAATTATTATACAACTTCTCTCAAACATCAGATGAAACTTGGGTATGCACTTCTAATGGGGTTTTTGAACTAGATTTAAATAATCAAAAAATAGGTGAACATTTGCTTGCTGACAAGCGAATTACAGACATTGTTGTAGATCATGAAAATAATCACTGGATAAGTAGTTTAGATGAAGGACTTTTCTATATGCCAAATAGAAAAATAAAACTACTTCAAATAGCTGAATCAACTAACAAACCACATAAAATTACAAGCATAGTTTCAGATTTTAATGATAATATATTCTTAGGAACTTCTGATGGAAAAATTATTCAATTGGATTCAGATAAAAAGGAAGTAATGAAATACTCTGGTTTGAACGAATCAGAAATAGAGTATATATTTCCTTTTGAAAACAAGTTACTTACTTCTGTTGGTCTTTTTGAATTAGGGAATGAAACACCACAAATTGCAGGTTATTTTGGAAAAAACGCAACCAAAGATGCTTTCGGAAACATTTTGATGGCCAATTATAATTTAGCTGGACTTTTGCCTATTACCTTTCTTGGACAGCCAGTTTTACCATATCAATTAGAAACTAAACAAACAATTGATTATATTAATAGTTCTCTTCAGCTCTATATTTTCAGAAATAAACGTGCTAGAGCGGTTCATTATAGTCAATTCAATGAGAGTTATTACATTGGATTTAGTGATGCTTTGTATCGCTTTGGAATTGACGGTAGCATAGAGGAAATTAAAACTGTAAAAAATCAACCTATTATTGCTACAGATTTTCATGAATCAGAAAATGGTATTATATGGGTAGCCAGTTCTCAGCAGGGACTTTTAAGTATAAAAAATAATCAAGTCCTTCAACATTTTGATACTATCAATGGTTTATCTAATAATAAGTGCAAAAAGATCTATGCAGATGACATGGGGATTTGGATTATTACAGATTCAAGTTTAGATTTATATGATTTTAATACAAAGCAATTAGTTAATTATGGCAATAATTTAGGATTAAACGGTTTAGCAATCAATGATTTTATGGTTACATCAAAACAAATTTGGTTTGCAACCAATAAAGGAGTAATCTATTTTGATAAGTCGGTATTAAATCAAGAATTAAAGCCTTTTTTTGAATTAACAGTTCACCAAAATACCGGAGAAGAGCTTACAGAAAATACGGTTCTTCCCTTTAACAAAAACACTGTTTTAGTGGAGTTTAATAGTGTGTTTTATAAGAGTTTGGGAAGCTATCAATTTGAGTATAAGCTAGAACCTTTTCATGAACATTGGCAAATACAAGATGCAAAACAAAACCAACTAAATTTTGTGTCTTTAGATCCATCTAATTATCTTCTAAGAGCAAGATTAAAAACAGGTTCTCTAATTAGTTCTGAAGTAAATTTTCCGTTTGTAGTAAATCATCCCTTTTGGTTACAAAATTGGTTTTTATTACTTGCTTTTCTAGTTGTTTTTCTTATGTTTATTTTAGTGTACAGATGGGCCGTTGTAAGAACACAAAAAAAACAGGATATTAAAGAAATGTTAGCTGTTTCTCAACTAACAGCGCTTCGTTCGCAAATGAATCCACATTTTATGTTTAATGTTTTGAATGCAATTCAAGGACTAATTTATAGCAATCAAAAAAATAAGGCCAACCGCTATATAGGTACATTTTCAACTTTAATGCGTAAAACATTAGATTTTTCAGCAAAAAAACACATTCCTATAGCTGAAGAGATAGAAACTATAAAGCTTTATGTTTCTTTAGAAAAAGCCAGGTTTGATGATGGTGAATTTGATTATGAAATATCGCTTCCAGATGAGGATTTAAGCATATACTCCATTCCTTCTTTAATTATTCAACCTTTTATAGAAAATGCAATAAAACACGGATTACTCCATAAAGCTGGACAAAAAAAAATAGTTTTCACTTTGCAAAAGAAAAACTCTAAATATTGGCAGTTTATAATTGAAGATAACGGAATAGGCAGAAAAGCATCCAATCAAATCAACGAAAAAACCAGACCATCACATGTTTCCTTTGCTTCTAATGCAATTAAAACCAGAATAGATTTAATTAATAAGCTAATTCATCTTCCAATTACAATCAAAATTGAAGATCTATATAGCAATCAAAATCAACCACAAGGCACAAAAGTAATATTGAATATACCCATTAAACCTATACAAGAATGAGAACTTTAATTGTAGATGATGAAAAAAATGCACGTTTAGCTTTGTATGGAATACTATCAGAAAATTTTCCAAAAATTGAAGTTATTGGAGAATCTAAAGATATTCCTGAAGCTGTAAAAATGATTAATAAACTTCAACCTGAACTTGTTTTTCTTGATATTTCAATGCCAGGGTATTCAGGTTTAGAATTATTTAAGTTTTTTGATTCAGATGAGATTAACTTCAAAGTAATCTTTGTAACAGCTCATGCAGAGTACGCTATTAATGCTTTTGAGCTTTCTGCAGTTGATTATATTTTAAAGCCAATTCAAATAGAAGCTTTAGAAAGAGCTATGTTAAAAGTTAAAGAATACAAACTAGATCACATTAAAACATTACAGACTAATTATGAAGTGGACGCACCCAAAAAAGTTGCCTTAAATACAGGTGACGGGGTTTACTTTTTGGATTTTGATGAAATTATCTATCTAAAAGCTGATGGTTCTTATACTCATTTTATAACAGAAAATTACTCCAAAATTACGGTGACTAAACGTATTGCAGATTATGAAAGACTTGAACAAATGGGAACATTTATGCGAATTCATAGAAGTCAAATAATCAATTACAACCGTATTAAAAAAATAATGAGACAGGACGGTGGATATGTCATTATGGATAACGGAGACCAACTTTCAATTTCATCTTCTAAAAAGTCGGATTTAATGCAAAAATTTAAAAACAATAAAATTTAAATAAATGTTGAATTTTTTGTACTGTAATTATTCATTTTAATTCAATATGCAATTTAGTCTTTAAAGCTTGATTTGCCCTATATTTTACCATATATAGGAATATTTAATTCAAAAGCTTAAGCAATCTCATCTTTTATAAAATGAATATAGACATACTAGGGTGAGTGGTGGGTGTTATTGCAAAAAAAACTGATCAAAGTATTTTGCAAACAAGATAAACCTGATCTAATTGATTTTATTCTGTTTTTTTATAATATGTAGATCAAATAGATCTGTATAAAGCCAATGGGGGTGGATTGATGAATAGTTAGAATAAATTTTGATTCAATTGATTTGTGCATTGATATTAGAATTTCAGCATCTTCAACTTAAGAAGTATCCAACCGAGCAACTACATTATTTTTGCCAATTATTCGGCAGTAGTTCTTC
>JAIUMH010000213.1 GCA_022565635.1 Flavobacteriaceae bacterium
GTTAATTAAATTTATCATTGTACAAAGATAATCTATATTTGTGGGTACACCGTAGGTTTGGCAGGCAAGTTCAGCCACAAATCTCGCCACCTGCCTGACCGGCAAGGCAGGTTTTTGTTATGCGCTGTTGCCCATAGTGCTTTTACCTAGTGATAAAATTATTTAAGTTTAAATACATTTGCCGAGTGCTATCAACCTTATCATTTGGAGATAGGTATTCGAATCCCATTTTTTCGTAAAAAGCTAAAGAGTTTTTGTAAGCATCAACGGTGAGTAATTTACAAGCGCATTTCTCATTTTGTTCTAACGCATAATCAATAATATAATTAATTATTGTTTTACCTAACCCAGATTTTTTAATGTTCTTATTGACGGCTAATCTTCCTATTTTAATAGCTGGAAAATATTCTAAATGTCTTTTGGGGTGGCTTACTAAGTTTTTTAAAAATCTTTTAAGCGAATTTTTAGATGCGAACTCTTCTTCCTCAACTTTTAAACTATCATTAAAAATACTAAAATATGCAACCGTCTGATATTCGTCTTCAATAATGAAAGTAGTTGATAGGAGTTCGGAACTGTAAGGTTTTGATTTGTTAAAAAGAAAATCGTTAAGAGTATCATCACCACAATCAAAACTCTTAATTTTAGTTTGCTGATTGAGTTTTAAAAAAGTATATTCGCTTAAATCCAAAGCGATAGTTTATTTTAAAATTGCACGTAATTTTTGTGCATCTTTTCTAATAGACGATATTCTTTGTTCGCTGACTTTATTGTCAGTTTTAATACGTTCGTAAAATTTTACAGCATCACGTCCTCTCAAGGTCGGTGTTATCTTAATAATTGAAGCCATATCATATGTTTATAATATTATTATTTACAAATATACAAAATTTTACCCAAAGCAATTTTACTCTAATAATAAATATACTCTACATCCATTAAATCAGTTATAGTGATAAAACTTTTTGAGTTCTTTGATTACCCCCACTAATTGATCTATGGTATTTATTAAAAAATCAATAGTTAAGGGTTTCGTTTTTCTTAGCAGTGAGGTTGGTAAAATAGAGGCAACAAAAACTGAAGTGTTGTGTGTAGTTATTTTTTGGGTATACTTTGTAAATATTCTTTGGCAGTCATTACTGGAATTAAGGATTTCTTGAAATCCTTTGCATTTCTTGTGATTATTATTTCACAATTGGAATCTAATGCACTAAAATATTGAAGTGAATCTTCAAAATCGTTAAAGGTAGAATTTAATCCTTTTTCAATGGTATGTTCATCCAATTTACAGATTTCGCTAATTATTTTGAATTTTCTAAGCTTTTCCATTGCCACTTTTGGTGTTTCACTTTTTGAAAGGAAGTAACTCACCGTAGCAAAAGAAATAGGAGATACAAGCATCCTAACTTTTCCTTTATCCGCTAAAGTTGCTAGTTTTGCAATAGATTCATAAAAGGGCTGTCTTTCTCCAAGAAAATCTAGCATAATGTTGGTGTCAATAAAGAGTCTTTTTTTCATTTATATTTCTCCATTAAATGATCTGAATATTCTTTTTTGTAATCGAAATCATCAGGGAGGCTTATTCCTGTTGAAATACTTTTCACAAAAGGAGAAATTTCAAAATCATTTTTTTCTTCTTCTGTGGTTAATGATTGAAGATAGGATTCAATAATTCTTGATAAGCTAATTTTTTTACTAGAAGCATATTTCTTAGCTTTTTCGATAACTTCTTGATTCAATTTTAATGTCAGCTTAGTATCCATAACACCTTATTTACACGTACAAATATAATTAAATAGTACGTATTTTTAAAATTTTATGGCGTATATATTTGGTTACATCCATTTAACTTTAAAACAAGACGGAAATAAATGGTATTATTTACTACTATCTGTTTTTAAAGCAAAGAGTGGTAAATAAATAAAAATAGCTACTAAAGAAAAAATTAGTCCGCCAATAGTGCCCACCCCAAGTGCAAACCAAAAAACTTCATTTTGGCCTGCAACAACAAAAGGAATAAAACCTAAAATGGTAGAGATAATGGTAAGTAGTATAGGAAAAATTTTCAAGTAAAATGCTTTTGTAAAATGATGAACAGCAGTGGCGTTAGTTTGTTTTTGCTGTTTATTAAACTCATCTATAATAAATATACATGCGTTTACAGTTAAACCACTAAGAATAACAAAGGACGCCATACCGCCTTGGTCAAAGTTAAAATCAAAAAGGTAAAACGTAAGAAACACCCCAATAAAACTAATTGGTATAATACTTATAATAACAAAAGCTTGTGTTAAACTCTCAAAAAGAATACTGCATAAAAAGTAGATAATTACCCCAATAAGTAAAATCAACAAAAAGTAACTTTGTGCAGTATCTTTAGAAAAATTCCATCGGTATTCTTCTTTTTCAAAATGAAAACCAGTAGGTAGGACTCCCGCTAATTTAGCTAAAGATTCATCTAAATGAATATTTCCAAATTTATCTGAACCTGCATATTGAAATTCAATTCGCCTTAAATACTCTTGCTGTTCTTTATAGATATTTTCTTCGGTTCTAAACTGTTCAATTTGCGCAATTTCATTCAGTTTAAAAAATTGATTTTCAACATTAAAAAGCGGTGTATTTTGCAGTTCCCAAAAATCGAAAGTCCTGGATTCTAAAGATTCAAATCGGACTGGTGTATATCTGCCACCAATGGTTTGCGCAAAATCTGGAAATTTAGATAAAGAAAGCTCACTTACTTGCGCAAAACTCTGAGTTAAATTAGTTTCTCTTAGCGCCATTTGGTCTAGGTCTATATTCAGTTTGTAAGCAAAACGGGGTTTAGACCTGCTTCTAGAATTATCTTTAATAACCGCCTTTTGTACGCGAGGATGCTTTTTTAAAATACCAATTAAAGAATCTGCCCAAAAATTAAGCTGTTCATAATTATAGCCTTTAGCTTTTACAGAAAAATTCATTTGGTCATACCCACTTGTGCCTGCGCTAAAACCTTTACCAACGCCATACACATTCCAATTCATTCCGCCTAAATCTATGGCTTTTCTTGTAATTTTAGCCTTTAAAACATGCGGAAAAGAAGTTTTTTCAAAAGCCTCTTTAAAGCGGATTTCTATACTAGCATAATCACCACTATACACATAAGAAGAAAAATTTTCTATTTCTGAAAATTGTGTAAGGTAGTTTTCAATTTGAAGAAAAGCTTCATTCATTTGATGAACACTAGCGCCTTTTTCCATAGAAGCAGTAACATGAAGTACGGTTTCTTCATTTCTTCCATAGTAAGCATTTTCATATACATATACAGAAAACAGCCGAAATGCTCCTCCTAAATAACGTTTTACATGATAATTTACCTCTTCTTGAAACCATTCGTTTCCGTAGGTAGAATTGTAGAGTTTTTCATACCAAGCTTGGTTGCTATCAAGTTTGGTAGGAAGCATAAATAGCGGAACACCAAAAATAAACACAATAAGAAAAATCCACTTTTTTTTGTGCCCTCTTAACCACGTAATAAAACCTGCATAAGCCTTAAAAAAACGAGTTTCTTCAGGGGGTTTTGACGTATTTTTGGCATTGAATTTTATGGGGAAAGCATGCCATAAGGCGGGTACTAAAAAACGGGCTACTGCTAATGAAACTGCA
>JAIUMH010000214.1 GCA_022565635.1 Flavobacteriaceae bacterium
CAGAAAGGAAAAAAGGGCGTTTTATTGCGGTAATTTCAATTGATAAATGGTATTATTTAATAAACTAAGAGAAAACTAAACTCATCTATATTGAATAGTGGTTGCATTTAGCTTTTTAAGAATTTTACTTTGTCAAATAGAGAAAGCTTTCAAGAATAGTAATACAAGAATGATGACTAAAATTTAATTGGTAGAAATCTCAATATTTTTTTTAAACTGAGCTTCGTATAAGCTTTTGTAACTCCCAGTTGATTTTTGTATAAGCTCAGAGTGCGTACCGGTTTCTACAATTTTACCATTGTCCATAACAACAATTTTATCAGCATTTTTAATGGTAGCCAATCGGTGCGCAATAATTATAGAGGTCCTGCCTTTGGTTATTTTTTCTGTGGCTTGTTGAATTAACTGCTCGCTATAGGTATCTATAGAAGAGGTTGCTTCATCTAGAACTAATATGCTTGGTTTGCTTACGTAAGCTCTTAAAAAAGCAATTAGTTGTCTTTGGCCTGAAGAAAGCATTGCCCCACGTTCCTTTACGTTATAGTGATAGCCATTGGGCAAACTTGAAATAAAGTCATGAACTCCAATATCTTGAGCGGCCTCTATAACTTCTTTTTCAGTAATATTTTCTTTGTTTAGAGTGATGTTGTTTAAAATAGTATCTGCAAATAAAAACACGTCCTGCAAAACAACAGCAATAGAATTTCTGAGTGAGTTGAGATTATATTTTTTAATGTCTACATCATCAACAAAAATATGACCAGAGTTAATTTCATAAAACCTACCTAATAGATTGATAATTGTGCTTTTTCCAGCACCAGTAGAGCCTACAATGGCAATTGTTTCTCCAGTATTAATTTTTAAATCAATTCCTTTAATTACTTCTTCATCTTTTTTATATCCAAACTTAACATCTGAAAAATGTATATTCCCTTTAAGGTTTTGAGCTTCAATTTCTCCATGATCTTCAATAGTTGATTGGGTGTCTAAAATACCAAAAACACGGTTAGCGGCAACCATTCCCATTTGTAATGAGTTAAATTTATCTGCTATTTGTCTTAAGGGTCTAAATAGTTGTTGAGAAAGTTCAATAAACATAATTATAATACCAATAGATAGTACTTCGTTTGAAACTAAACGAAGGCCACCGTACCAAATAATTAATCCAATAGTTACAGAAGTTAACATTTCAACAAAAGCAAAATAAATGGAATTGTACCAAACGGTTTTAATCCAAGCTTGTTTATGCTCTTCGTTAATTTGAGTAAAGCTATCTTGTTCAACTTTTTCTCGGTTAAAAACTTGTACAATCTTCATGCCTGTAATTCGTTCTTGTACAAACGTATTTAGGTCAGCTACTTTGGTTCTTACAATTTCAAAAGCCGCTTTCATCTTTCTTTGAAAAAGTCGGGTTGCATAAATAATTATAGGAAAAACGATCAAGACAATAAGTGTAAGTTCCCAACTTTTCCAAAACATGAAAATCAATATGGCTAACATTTTTAAAATATCACTTACAATCATAAACAAGCCCTGGCTAAAAATACTTGCAATGGTTTCAATATCACTTACAGCTCTTGTAACAAGTCTTCCCACAGCAGAATTATCAAAATATTGTTTTTTGAAATTCAACATATGCTCAAACAACTTCACCCTAAGGTCTCTCACCACTTCCTGTCCAAGCCAGTTAGCAAAAAAAATAAAACTCAACTGAAAAACTACTTCTGCAATAAGTGCTGCTAGCATCAAACTAATAAAAAACACCAATTCTTCACTGTCTTGGGGTACAATAGCTAAATCTATTGTCCATTGCAGTAGTTGAGGACGAATAACACCTATAACTGAAAGCATAATTGCAGCAAAAGCAACAAAAATAAAAGTACCTTTATAAGGCGATGTATATTT
Organism: Flavobacteriaceae bacterium; assembly: GCA_022565635.1. GTDB lineage: Bacteria > Bacteroidota > Bacteroidia > Flavobacteriales > Flavobacteriaceae > Psychroflexus. Next base: position 1,906 of record JAIUMH010000214.1, read on the forward strand.
TAAAAGCCTTTTAAAAAGTCCATAATCAAATGCATTTCCAGTTTTAGAGGCCATTATTTGTTAAGTATTTGGTTGGGATATCCTATTTCCACCAAAAAGAGTCCTTTGGCTGGAACTGAGGTACCTGCGTTACTTCTATTTTTACTTTCAATTATTTGCTTAAAATCGTTGATTGAAATTTTACCTAAACCAACATCAATCATTGTTCCTACAATAGCTCTAACCATGTTCCGTAAAAAACGGTTGGCCTGAATTTCAAAGCTAATTAAGCCTTCTTTATTTTTTTTCCATTCAGCATGCATAATTTTACAATTGTACGTATAAACTTGTGTTTTTACTTTGGAAAATGATTTAAAGTTTTCATAACTATACAAAACTTTACAAGCTTCATTCATTTTGGCAATGTCTAATTTTTTGATTACATAATGTGCAAATTCTAATATAAAAGGGTTTTTTACATCTGTAATTTGATAAATGTATCTTCTAAATGTAGCATCAAAACGAGCATGTGCTTCATCATTAACGGGCTTAATTTGGTGCACAACAATATCTTTTGGCAGTAAATTATTAAGCTTGAATACTAATTGTTCAATACTAGAAGGAAGTTGTAGCGTTTCAAAATGTGCCCAGTAATTTTTGGCATGTACTCCTGTATCTGTTCTTCCACAACCTACAATTTCAATTTTCTTTTGAAAAGCTATTAGAAAAGCGCCTTCTATTTCTTCTTGAATAGAAATTTGGTCGGGCTGTATTTGCCATCCATGGTAATTTGTTCCTTTATAAGAGAGCTGAATAAAATACCTCAAATCTTGATTTTTGAATCTACAAATCTAAGCTTTTCTAATGAATTTAATTTCTTTCCTAACAGCAATTCAACCAAAAAAAAACAAATTATTAATTGAATTCAATAATGGTTTCATTTATTGGTCTTCTTACTTTTTTAAACCCTGAAAACTCATCGTTTTCATCTCTATAACCAATAGGCATAACCAAAACAGGAGTTAATTGAAGTTGATCCAGTTGTAATATTTCTGTATATTTTTCTGGCACAAATCCTTCCATAGGGCAAGCATCTATTTGTTCAATAGCGCAGGTAGTTAAAATGTTACCCATGGCCAAATAAGCTTGGTTTGTTGCCCATATTTTTTTGTCTTTTTCAGACATTTCCTTAAAATAGTTGATTAAAAAGTTTTTATAAGGTGCTAAAACATCATCTGGAGTGTTTCTAATTTTTTTAATCAATTCAAAGTTCTCAAGTATAAAATTTTCGTCAATGCAATTTTCAATACAGAATACTAGCAGATGAGAAGCTTCTGCAACTTGACTTTGATTGTAAGAATGGGGGAGAAGTGTTTTTTTGGTTGCATCGTCTTTAATTACAATTAACTTTAACGGCTGAAGCCCATAGGAAGTTGGTGTTAAGTTAAAGGCTTCTTTGATTCTTTTAATTTTATGTTCATCAACTTTTTTAGAGGCGTCAAATTTTTTAGTAGCATAGCGCCACTCTAAAGCTTCTATAGTTTGCATCTTTTTTTTGGACAAATTTAGGGCATATTTTTCATTCCTTGTTTAATTAAAACACAAAATAATTGATTATTTGTTAATAGGAAAATTGTTTTTTTGATTTGCGTTTTATTTGTTTGCTTTAATCTTGACTTAGAATACAGCCTAAAGTTACAATCAATTTAAAAAACACTCTTAAATTATTTTTTGTTTAAAGGATCTATCATTA
>JAIUMH010000215.1 GCA_022565635.1 Flavobacteriaceae bacterium
TAGAGCATCTCCCTTTTAAGGAGAGGGTCCTGGGTTCGAGCCCCAGCCAGATCACTTTTTTATACTTTATTTTTTTGGGCGAGAAGCCTGTCCTGAGTAAAAGTTTGAAAAACTTTGTATCGAAGGGTTTATCCCGTGATAGATTTCAAGGGAATGAAATGACCGTAGAAATTTTATACGGGAAGCCCCAGCCAAATCACTTTTTTATACTTTATTTTTTTGGGCGAGAAGCCTGTCCCGTGATAGATTTCAAGGGAATGAAATGACTGTAGAAATATTATACGGGAAGCCCCAGCCAAATCACAAATTTAAGTTCTGAAGTTGGTGGGCGAGAAGCCTGTCCCGTGATAGATTTCAAGGGAATGAAATGACCGTAGAAATCGTATACGGGAAGCCCCAGCCAGATCACTTTTAAATTTAAATTATCTAATCTTTACTTATACCATTTATCAATTAAAATTGAATTGTTGTAAAGAAAAATTACAATGTAATTATTGTTACATAATAAGCTTCAACTGAATCTTACATTTGAAATAAAAAAATGAAAGATTTTTGGGAAAAAAGATACAACGAAAAAGAGTTAGCCTACGGTTTACAAACAAATTCATTTTTCAAAAAGCATATTGATAAAATTAGACCAGGGAAACTACTTCTACCTTTAGAAGGAGAAGGAAGAAATGCCTTATACGCCGCATCCCTAGGTTGGGATGTTACAGCATTTGATTTTTCTGTAAATGCGCAACTAAAAGCACTTCAATTAGCTGAAGAAAATCAACTTCAACTCACCTACAAAGTTACGGATGCCTTATCTTTTACTAGTAATATTAAATATGATGTAATTGCTCTGATATACACTCATCTAAAACCAGAAATAAGGATTCCATTTCATACAAAGATTTCAAATTACCTAAATCCAAAAGGAATATTGATAAGTCAACATTTTCATCCTAATCAACTTAAAGACAATTACCCCTCAGGTGGACCACAAAATGAAGAAATGTTGTACACTGTTCAACTTCTCCAATCAGACTTCAATCAGCTTACAACCATTGAGACAGCAGAAAAAGAAATTCTATTAGATGAAGGTAAATATCATCAAGGCAAGGCTTTTGTTACTAATTTTGTAGGACAGTTGTAAACTAAAAAGCTCCCTAATTTAACTTAGGGAGCTTTTTTCAAATATCATCTACAAGAAAGAATTAATCTCTATTTCGGTTATTTCTCTTGTCGTTTCTATCTCTGTTATTTCTATCAGAATTTCCTTTAGGGCGTTCTTTGTAGCCCTCTGGTTTTGGCATTAATGCTTTTCTAGAAACCTTTTCTTTTCTAGTTCTTGGGTCAACACCAAAATATTTAACATCAATAACATCACCAAGTTTCAGTACGTCATTTACATCGTTTGTACGCTCCCAAGCTAATTCAGAAATATGAAGTAAAACTTCGTTTCCTGGAGCATCTAAATATTCAACTACCGCACCAAAATCAAGTAATTTAATCACTTTAACTTCGTAAACGCTACCAACTTCTGGCTTGAATAACATCGACTCAATTTTCTGAAGCACCTGATCTATTCCTTCTTGGTTGGTTCCTAAAATTTCAACCACACCTTGCTCATCAACTTCATTAATTACAATAGTCGTTTCTGTGTTTTTTTGAAGCTCCTGAATATGTTTACCACCTGGCCCAATAAAACTTCCTATGTAATCACCAGGAATAGTTCTAGTAATGATTTTTGGAGCATGAGGTTTAACTGAAGCATTTGGCTGTGCAATAGTTTCCGTTAATTTACCAAGGATATGTAACCTTCCTTCTCTTGCTTGCTTTAGTGCTTTGACTAAAATTTCGTAAGAAAGTCCTTTTACTTTTATATCCATCTGGCAAGCAGTGATACCATCTTCTGTACCAGTTACTTTAAAGTCCATATCTCCTAAGGCATCTTCATCACCAAGGATATCAGAAAGTACAGCGTAATCATCTCCTTCAGAAATCAATCCCATAGCAATACCTGAAACTGGTTTTTTCAATTGAATACCAGCATCCATCAAAGACATTGTACCCGCACAAACGGTAGCCATAGAAGAGGATCCGTTGGATTCTAAAACTTCAGAAACCACACGTACAGTGTAAGGACAATCTTCTGGAATCATACCTTGCAATGCGCGCTGTGCTAGATTTCCGTGACCGATTTCTCTTCTTGAAGTACCTCTAATTGGGTAAGCTTCTCCTGTACAAAATGGTGGGAAATTATAGTGTAAATAAAATGTTTCTTCATCTTGAAGCGTAGGATTATCTACCATATTGGCTTCTCTAGAAGTACCTAAAGTTACCGTAGCTAAGGCTTGTGTTTCACCACGAGTAAAGATAGCAGATCCATGCGTAGAAGGCAAATAATCAACTTCACACCAAATAGGTCTAATTTCGTCAAGTTTTCTTCCGTCTAAACGAATTTTATTTTTGAGTGTGTAATCTCTTACTGCTTTTTTTTGCGCCTCTTTAAAGTAACCTGAAATCATTTTACCGTGTTCCTCTAACTCTTCTTCGGTAAACATTTCTTGAACTTCTTCTTTTAAGGCTGAAAAAGCCTCTCCACGTTCTGACTTTCCTAATGCTTTTTCAGTAATTGCATAAGCTTTATCGTAAACCGCATCAAATATCTTTTTCTCTAATTCTTCGTCACTTGCAAGTGGTTCGTACTCGCGCGTTTCTTTTTTACCTACCTTTTCAGCCAAACGAATTTGCGCTTGACATTGCACTTTAATAGCTTCATGACCAACTTTAATAGCCTCTGCCATTTCTTCTTCAGAACATTCGTCCATAAGGCCTTCTACCATAGACACGCTGTCTTCAGAAGCCCCAACCATAATATCCATATCTGCTTCAGCAAGCTGGCTATGTGAAGGGTTAACAATAAATTCTCCGTTTACACGAGCTACACGAACTTCAGATATAGCACATTCAAATGGAATATCTGATAATTGAATAGCTGCAGAAGCGGCTAATCCAGCTAAAGCGTCAGGAACTACAGTCTCATCGTGAGACATTAACTGAATCATTACTTGTGTTTCGTAACGATAATCGCTTGGAAAAAGAGGACGAAGCACGCGATCAACTAAGCGCATGATTAAAATTTCTTCGTTACTTGGTCTAGCTTCTCTTTTCATGAAGCCACCAGGGTATCTTCCTGCTGCTGCAAATTTTTCTCTGTAATCTACAGTTAATGGAAAGAAATCCATTGTACTTGGTGTACGTGAAGAAACTACGGTACAAAGTAGCATAGTGTCTCCCATTCTTACCACAACAGAACCGTGGGCTTGTTTGGCTAATTTTCCTGTTTCTAAGGAAATTTCTCTGCCATCATCTAAGGTGATGATCTCTTTAAAACTTTCTGGAATCATAGTGTTTTATTAAATAATTAAATTCAGATTTCTCGGTTGACCCGAGTTGTTGTGTTGTGGTGGGTTTGTAATCAAACTGAAGAAAAGCTGGCTTAATTATTAACGTAAAGATATAAAAAAAGGGGCAATAAAGCCCCTTAAAAATTTTATTTTCTCAATCCTAGTTCCTTAATGATATTTCTATATCTAGTAATA
>JAIUMH010000216.1 GCA_022565635.1 Flavobacteriaceae bacterium
CTATTATTGCCGCACCATTATGGATTTTCTTACTCAGAAAAATCATTCAACTTTCAAAATTATACAACATATCAAGCATTGCTGATTTTATTTCTCTAAGATACGGAAATAACCGTTCCTTAGGAGCTATTGTTACCCTGGTTTGCGCCGCAAGTATTATTCCTTATATTTCATTGCAGTTGAAGGCTATTTCTGAAACTTTTGAAATTGTAACCACTTCAACAATGGGGATTGAAGGTAGTTCAGTATTGACGGATTCTACTTTTTATATTGCCATTATCCTTGCAATTTTTGCTTCTTTCTTCGGAACTTTAAGTTTAGACGCCTCAAAAAATAGAAAAGGGGTGATGTTTTCCGTTGCTTTTGAATCGATTTTAAAATTGCTTTTCTTTTTAGTCATAGGAATTTACGTTAGTTTTTATGTATTTAATGGAACAACAGATATTTACCAACAAGCAAATGAAAGTTTAGATTTGGAAGCTTTAAGTACAATAGCTTCAGAAAACGGAGGAATCAATTGGTACTTTACTATTGTACTTTCTTTTTTAGCTATCTTTTTATTGCCCCGTCAATTTCAGACTTCGGTAGTAGAATACTCCAACCGAAAGCAATTAAAAACCGCCATTTGGCTTTTCCCACTCTACTTGCTTCTCTTCAATATTTTTGTTATTTTTATTGCTTGGGGTGGTTTAATTCTTTTGGGCAATCAAGTAAATGCCGATTATTTTACTTTGCTTATTCCCATGCATTTTGGGCATCATTGGTTGTCTATTTTAGTGTTTTTAGGTGGACTTTCAGCTGTGATTTCTATGGTCGTGGTTTCTACTTTAGCACTTTCAACAATGCTGAGTAATAACTTGATTATTCCCTATGGTTTCATCAAAACCTTTTCTGAAAATAAATCTACGCAAAATGAAAAAGCCATAAAAAACATCAGGAGAATTAGTGTTTTTAGTCTGATTATTTTAGCTTACTTACTCTATTCTTCTTTTAATCCTGAAATTTCATTATTCTCCATCGGATTGATTTCATTTTTAATTATTGTCCAATTGGCTCCTAGCTTTTTTATTGGTATGTTCTGGAATAGAGGTTCTTCACTTGGAGCAAAATATGGATTGCTTATAGGGTGTTTGGTGGTGATTTATACCTACTTGCTTCCCTTTTTTGCTGAAAATATTTTTGAATATAAAAGTTTAGTTACTGAAGGACCTTTTGGTATTTCCTTCTTAAAACCTTATGCTTTATTTGGTCTAGATTTTCTCAACCCTGTGAACCACGCCCTGTATTGGAGTTTGTTTTTGAATTCCATCTGTTATTTGATTCTCTCAGTGAGTTTTAAAGGTGATTACCGTGAGCGGAATTACGGTGAAATGTTTGTGAATAGTGAAGAGGTGGCTCAAATGAAGGAAACCGCTTATGTTTGGAAAGGCGAAGCTTATGTGGTTGATGTACAAAATATTTTGCTGAAATTTATTGGTGAACAAAGGGCAGAAAAAGCACTTCGTATTTTTAGAAAACGCTATCAAGTTGATCCTGATGAAAAATTAGCCGATGGTAGATTTATCAATTTTGCAGAAAAATTACTTACTGGAGCTGTGGGAAGTGCTTCCGCAAAAATCTTAATTGCTAATGTAGCCAAGGAAAAACCTGTTTCTTTAGTTGAAGTACTGAAGATTTTAGAAGAAAACAAAGAAGCGATTTCTGAAAGTAAAACCCTTCAAGAAAAATCCAAACAATTAATGAAACTCACCCAAGAATTGAAGGTGGTGAACGAAGAATTGAAAATTCAGGATAAGTTAAAAGACGATTTCTTAGATACCGTTGCTCACGAATTAAAAACGCCAATTACTTCCATTAAAGCCAGTTGTGAAGTGCTTCTGGATGATGATGAAATGCCTGCAGAAATGCAGCAACAATTTCTTAATAATATTAATCACGACACCGACCGACTAACCATTTTAATCAATGATATTTTAGACTTGGAGAAGCTTTCTTCAGGAAGGGATGAAATTAATTTACAAAAACATTCATTAACGGATTGTATTCAAGAAACGGTTGAAGGTATTCAAAGTATAGCCAACAAAAAACAAGTAAAAATTGAATGCGCGTTTCCTGAAAAATCAAAGTGTGAATTTGACTATAATAAAATGATTCAGGTATTTACTAATGTACTTTCTAATGCCTTGAAGTTTGTAGAGGAAGGTAAAGGATTAATTCAGATTAGTCTTGAATTAGATGATCAAAATTATAGTTGTAAAATAAAAGACAATGGCAAAGGAATTCCTGAAGAGGATATTCAACTGATTTTCAAAAAGTTTTATCAGTCTAAAAATCAAACCCTCAAGAAACCAACAGGAAGTGGATTTGGATTGGCTATTTGTAAACAAATTGTTGAATTACATGGAGGTGAAATTTATGCCACACCTTCCTTAAATGAGGGAGCTGAAATTGTAATTAAATTGCCTTTGAATGATGAATTTTAACAGTAGTTTAGTTGATACAATAAAATAAAGACGCAATGAAAAAAATATTAATCGTAGATGATGAGCCCAATATAATTATGGCTTTGGAATATGCACTTAAAAAGAAATCATATTTAGTTTACATTGCTCGTGATGGTGATGAAGCTATTCGCTTAGCTGACGAAAATCAACCTGATTTAGTTGTCTTAGATATTATGATGCCTAAAGTTGATGGCTATGAGGTGTTGGACTATCTCAAGTCTAAAAGTCCTATTAAAGATCGGGTAAAAGTGGTTTTTATTAGTGCAAAAAATAAAGAAGAGGATATTCAAAAAGGATTGAATTTAGGCGCAGATAATTACCTAACTAAACCCTTTTCCATTAAAAAATTACTCAACGAAATAGAAGAACAATTAAAAAAATAAATATCAAAAAAAAAGCAATTATGAATTATAAAGAAGTTTTTCAAAAAAGTGTAGATCAACCTGAACAATTTTGGTTGGATGAAGCCAAAAATATAAAATGGTTCAAAGAACCTAAAGTGGCCTTAGAGCAAACTGATGAAGGGATTTTTCATTGGTTTCCTGACGGTGAAACCAACTTAAGTTACCTGTGTATAGACCAGCATATTGAAGCTGGTCATGGTGATGAGGTAGCTGTAATTTATGATTCTGCCGTGCGCCAAAAGCAAATTAAATACACCTACAAGCAAGTGCATGAAAAGGTATCTAAATTGGCGGGTGGATTACAAGCCATGGGAGTAGAAAAAGGAGATCGAGTTATTATTTATATGCCCATGATTTCGCATTCCTTGTTTAGTATGCTGGCTTGTGCAAGAATTGGTGCTATTCATTCGGTGGTGTTTGGTGGTTTTGCTCCCGATGAATTAGCCATGCGTATTGATGATGCCAAACCTAAAGTGATTATCACAGCAACTTCTGGAATTGAAGTTGACCGACTAATTGCCTACAAACCTATGGTAGATGAAGCCATTGAAAAATCACAACACGAAGTAGAAAAAGTGATTGTCTTCAACAGAAAATTAGGAGTAGAATTTGAAGAAAAACCCTATGATGTAGATTATGTAGAATTGGTTGAAAATTCGAAATCGATTGAGCCCGTAGCAT
>JAIUMH010000217.1 GCA_022565635.1 Flavobacteriaceae bacterium
AAATAATAAGGCTTAACACATTTTTATTTTTTCTTTACCGGACAGTAGTGATAAAACCTATATTTTAACTACCTATAAAACCCCTAAAATTATAGAAGGATGTTTAATTTTAGATCATAAAAGCCCGCATCAAGTGTACATGGCATATATTGAAATAGCACCTCATAATAAAGGGATTGCAAAAAAATATAAGCGAGTTGCGGGTTGCCTAATTGCATTTGCTTGCAGAAGAAGTTTTGTAGAAGGCAAAGAAGGCTATGTTGCCTTTGATGTTTTAGAAGAAAGCCATGAAAATGAAAAGAAATTAATGGAGATGTATAGTAAAAAATATAAAGCTGTTCGTCTAGACAACACAACAACAATGATTATACTCCCAGAGGGTAGTGAAAAATTAATTAATGAATTTTTAAAATAATAGCTATGGAAAAGAGAGAGATATTACCTGAAGAGCTTTGGAACGATGATAAAAAAAATAAAATAAATCAGTTTGTAAAAAATCATTCTAAAGATGCTACTAAAGAAAGAAAACTCAGAAACAAACTACTTGCTATTCAATACCAAATAGAAGACTATATTGAGGATAACGAAACCAAAGAAGATGAAGTAATTGAACTTTTAGATTTTGTAAAAATGTATCTTAAAGCATTGAACATTACCAAAAAAGAATTGGCCAAATATTTTGGTATGCTAGATAGCAATCTGCATAAATACCTAACAGGAAAAAGAAAGCTAAGTCCAGAAATTGTACTTAAAATAAGTTCATTTTCTAGAACTAAACCAGAGTATTGGTACAGAATTCAAACTAAAAATGAATTAATAAAATTGAAAAAAGAAGATATAAAAAAATATGATAAATACGACTATGAAGGATTGGTGACTATTTAAAACCATGAATTAAATAATCATTCGTTAGTATCTTCAAAGATAAAATGTAAAACTCATGTGGGTATGATTAAAACATTAATTTTTGGTGATAATCAGAATAAAATCCAGTTTAAAAGCTTGTAAACTAAGAAGATTTCATAAATTTGCCAGACTTTAAATAAATTAACAGTTTAATACAAGAACTATGACATTTGATGTTTTAATTGAAATCCCAAAGGGAAGTAGAAATAAATATGAGTACGATTTTGAATTAAAGAAAATACGATTTGATAGAATGTTATTTTCTTCTATGATGTATCCTGCAGATTACGGCTTTATCCCAGAAACATTAGCTTTAGATAACGATCCGCTAGATGTATTGGTCTTGGTTACAGAACCTACTTTTCCTGGATGTGTAATGGAAGTTAAACCAATTGGTGTATTTCATATGGCCGACGAAAAAGGACCCGACGAAAAAATTATTTGCGTTCCTGTAAGCGACCCAATTGCATCAAGATTAAACGATTTAAAAGATGTAAATAACCACTTAGTGGTTGAAATTGAACATTTCTTCAAAGTATATAAAGACCTTGAAAAGAAAAAAGTAGAAATTGGCAAGTGGGGTGATGCTAAAGAAGCAAGAGAAATTTACGAAGCGTGTAAAAAACGATTTGAAGATAGCGATACTCCCCTAGCGGAAGTAAGCATTAGATAATTGCTAAAATATACCTACGCTAACTGCCTTAAAACTACTAAGGCAGTTTTTTTTTACTAAAATTGTAATTAAATTGAAGCTCAACTTTCAATCATTAATTTATAGCTACAACAAGATAAAGACTTATGGCTAAGCGCAAAAAAGATAACGATTTACCAAAAATAAAACTCAACAAAACCAATCTTAAAAAATCCTTGCGTATTTTTAATTACATACGCCCACACCAATGGAAATTATTCATTGGTCTCATCTTTCTTGCACTTACCGGAGCAACCGCTTTGATTTTTCCTAAACTGATGGGCGATTTAATTGAAACCGCCGAATTTTCTAGCGAAGAAATCAACCGAATGGGCGTCATTTTACTTATTCTCTTCACTGCCCAAGCTGTATTTTCCTTTTTTAGAGTAGTTCTTTTTGTCAACGTTACTGAAAATATGCTCTTGCAAATAAGAAGAGCTACTTATAAAACATTGGTCAAAATGCCTATGCAATTTTTTTCCTCTAGAAGAGTGAGCGAATTAAACAGCAGAATAGCCGCAGATATTAGTCAGATTCAAGATACCTTTACCACAGGAATAGCCGAATTTTTACGCCAAATTATTATCCTTATTGGCGGAATTATAGCGCTTTTTCTTACTTCGGTAGAACTTTCTTTACTCATGCTAGCCACCATTCCAATTTTTGCCATCATAGCCGTTGTTTTTGGAAAATTTATTAGAAATTTATCTAAAGAAGCCCAAGATGAAGTAGCTACTTCCAACATTATTGTCGGCGAAACCTTGCAAGCCATTGCTAGCGTAAAAGCTTTTACAAACGAAGCCTTTGAAATTATTCGATACGATAAAGCCACCAACAACATCAAAAAGATAGCCATGAAGGGCGGTTTAGCAAGAGGAGCCTTTTCTTCCTTTATCATATTTTGTGTTTTTGGCGCCATTGTGCTTTTGGTTTGGTACGCGGTTAAACTTCAAAGTGATGGCGACTTATCTCAATCAGAATTGGTGACTTTCATTCTTTACACCATTTTTGTTGGTGCTTCCATTGGAGGTCTGCCCGTGCAATATGCACAAATACAAAAAGCCGTTGGAGCCACCGAACGTGTTTTTGATTTAATAGATGAAGCGCCTGAAGAAATCCACCCGCATCCCATCACCCAACCCCTGCAAGGAAAAGTTGAAATCAATAACCTCAGCTTTGCCTATCCCAGTCGCCCAGACATTCAAGTCCTTAATCAAATTAATTTAAATGTCAATCCTGGCCAAACCATTGCCATTGTTGGCTCTAGTGGAGCCGGAAAATCAACTTTAGCCAGTTTGCTCAATCGTTTTTATGAGCCCACGGATGGAGAAATTTTATTCGACGGTAAAAAAGCCACTGCGTACAGCCTCTATGAATTGAGAAATCAAATGGCCATCGTACCTCAAGACGTGCTATTATTTGGCGGAAGCATTTATGAAAATATTGTTTACGGCAATCCCAAAGCTTCCAAAAAACAAGTCATAGAAGCCGCTAAAAAAGCCAATGCAGATGAGTTTATCAACTCTTTTCCAGAAACTTATGAAACTATTGTAGGCGAGCGAGGCGTACAGCTTTCTGGCGGACAACGTCAGCGCATTGCCATAGCGCGCGCAGTACTCAAAGACCCAAAAATCCTCATTTTGGACGAAGCCACCAGCGCTTTAGATTCGCAATCCGAAAAACTAGTGCAAGACGCCTTAGAAAAATTGATGAAAGGCCGCACCTCTTTTGTCATTGCCCACCGACTTTCCACCATCAAAAACGCCCATCAAATTCTAGTCATGGAGCACGGAAAAATTGTAGAACAAGGCACACACAATCAACTCATAGAAAACAACAACGGAGTATATAAGAAGTTTATTGAGTTGCAAAAACTAAGCGCATTAGAATAAATCGAAATTCATTATAAGGAGCCAGGAACCTGCTTTCCGTTGCAAGTCCGCAAGGCCCAACCAAGATTTTTAAGCCTTTTCAAGAGCTTCCTACC
>JAIUMH010000218.1 GCA_022565635.1 Flavobacteriaceae bacterium
TTCTAATTTGAGATTTTAACGACTTCCCGTACCAAAACTCTGCCATAGCAATGGGTTTTAAATCATGCTGAAAAGCATATTGCAACAGTTTTGGAGCGGCACATTCTCCTGTTCCTGCTGGTGGTTGGTGGGGATGAAAAATTGCTAAAGCATCTTTTATTTCGCCTTTGGCATTTAGAAATTTATAATTCTTAAAAATGCGTTGTTGCAAAGAAGAAGATTGTTGCTGAAGTCGCTCTTTAAAATCAGCTTGCTTCGCTAACATTTGATTTACTTTTTTTTGGGCAGCTTCAATTTTATAATTCCAATATTTACGCTTCTTTTTGTATAAAATACTAAGCAACTTACTTTGTTCTGCAAGTTCTTGTTCAAGCGCATTTCTTTCTTCTTGACCAAGCCTATTTGCAACCGATTTCCTTTTTATATCGCGTTGTTTTTTGGCTTCTTTTTCTTCTTGTTTGTGACTTTTTAAATCGGATGCCGCTTCTTCTTCTAGCTTTTTCAACTTGGCAAATACATCTTTGTATGCGTTTGAATTTAGAAACTTTTGGTAGTTGTCATGTAAGCTATTGATTTTAGCTTCTTCAGCTTTAAAGAAATTTGTTTCATCAAGCAAATCAAAAACAGGAGGTACAAAAAAATCATGCTGATTAGAGTTGGCTAATTTTCCAGAAAAAGCCGCTAAAAATCCAATTTGATGAGTTCTAGCATCTTCAACTACAAGCACGCCAAACATTTTTCCTACTTGTTTAGAATTTCTTTTTAAACCAAAATCATAGGTGAAATCAGTTTGAATTTCTAAGTAATTCATTAGTTGCTGTGTAGCTTCTTTAGCCACTGCATGGGGTTGGTAATAAAATGGAAATGTAAAGCGTTGTGGTAAACTCTTCAAGTCTACATTTGGCAAAACATGAAAAGCTTTAGGAAGGGACATAAAAGATAAATTTAAAGTCTTTTAAGCTTTGGTTTCTGCTTTTTGATCATTTTTATACGACCAATACATCACAGCTATTCCAATAAAAATAAACGGAATACTTAACAATTGACCTGTATTAAAAAGCCAATCGGCACGTTCTGCAACTTGCGGTTCCTTTGAATATTCTACAACAAATCGGATAACCCAAAGAATAACAAAGAAAAGTCCAAAAAGCATTCCTAGTTTTTTTCTTATGTTGGTTTTCCAGTATAATAAACTGAGTAACACAAATAAAATTCCGTAGCAAGCTGATTCATACAATTGCGAAGGATGTCTTGCAAAATCTTCCCCTAATTGGACAAAGACCACTCCAAAATCAGAATTGGTTGGTTTCCCTATAATTTCAGAATTCATAAAATTACCAATTCTAACAAAGATGGCCCCAAACGAAACAGGAAGTACAATTCGGTCTAAAATCCAAAATACGTGTTTTTTCAATATTTTTTTAGAATACAAATAAGCAGAAATAAAAATTCCGATGGTAGCCCCATGACTTGCTAAACCCTGAAAACCAGTAAATTCAAATTCAGGAACAAAGCTAAAAGGTAAAAAAACAGAAAGTGGATCTTGGGTAAAAAGTTCGGCTTGATAAAAAATAACATGGCCAAGACGAGCGCCCAATAATGTACCAATTACGATGTACATAAATAAGCTATCTAGTTTTTCTTCAGAAACCGATTCATTTTGATAGACTTTTTTGATGATGTAAAACCCACTACCAAAGGCTATTAAAAACATTAAACTATAATATCTAAGGGTAATAAAGCCTAATTCAATTCCTACGGAAGGATCCCACTGTATTGCTTGAAACATTGATTTTTATTTTCAAATTTCGACAAATATAAAAATTAAAGAGCAAGCTGAGCATTAGAATGGATTGAAAACTAAACTAAAAAACTAATAATCATTTATTCTTCTACTAATTTTAGGAATAAGTAATGTTTGAAATTGTTATAAAACATATCTTCTATATATTCAAAACTATCTAATGTATTTGTGATTAAAAACTTACTATCATCTTGGATTGCATATTTAAGCGATTCCTTATCATAATATTTGCAAAACTGACAATTATTTAAAAGATCAAGCGCTTTTTCTTTATCAACATAATAAGTAGCTATTATACTTAACAATTCTGCTGTTTCATTTAATCTAGAATCTGATGCCGCTTGTTTTTTTAAATTTTTAAGTATATCCAATATTTTATTATAATCATATTCGTAATCTGGTGATTTATAGTTGGCGATTAATTGAAGCTTTATTTGATAAAATGAAAAAAAGACTTCAGAAGTAGCATCTGACAAGTATGACAGGTTTGTATTAATTTTTTTATAGTTTTTATTTTTTTGCGCTAACTCATAGTCGATTGACAGAAGTTTTTCAAATATATCTAAAAGTTCTTGATTTTCATTTTTTGTGAATTTAGTAAAATAGGCTTTTGATTTAGTTGAATCTTCAGGAGCATAAATTAGGGACATTAACAAGTTTGCTTTATTTTTATATTCTTGTTTTTTTAGTAATTCCTGTGCTAGGTTTACACGAATTTTTTGGCCTTCAATGTTAACTATTACTTTAAAATATTTTTCAAAATAATCTAATGAAAATTGAGCAAAGAGATTATTTACTTGGTCTTCTGTGTAGTTTAAAGATTTTTTTGCGGCATCTTCTGCTAAGTATTGATATCCTAAAGCAACGAAAGTTTCGGCTTGTATTATACTAATAGTGCCATACTCTTCAGGATAAAATTTTTCAGTTAAATCCAATAATTCTTTACTTGCTTCATAATATCCTTTGATTAAAGATACTTGATTAAGGATAACTAAGGCCTCTAATTCTGTGGCGTTTTTTTCAGGAAACTTAAAATAATTTCTAAGTATCAAATCAATTGTATCTAAATCTTTAATCACGTAATGATATACGACTAACATACTTAATATTTTTTGTTTTAGCAGATTAAGGCGTTCATATTCTTGTTGAATTGATTCTAAACCAAATTTCACAAAATCATCTATTTCATCATTCTCATAAGCAATATATGATTTAAAAAGATTTTGAGTTAAAGGGTCATCAAGTAATAAAATTTTATTGACCACAAAATCAAAATCATCAATAAGTAAAGCTGACATACTACAGACTTCAATTATATTTTGATTTTTTACAAAATATTCATTATCAAGTTTGCTTCAATATTCAACAACAGAAATCCTATCTTCAACCAAATATTTTCCTTGTAGCATTTTAAATACCAAATCTGGATGATAGGGTACTTTATCTAAAGCCTTTTCAAATTCTTTTATAGCATCTTCATAAGAAGTAATACTTTCATTTTTCTTTATTTTTTCAAGAAATAATTCTACATATTGATTTTCTTCATTAGTAAAACTAGTGCTTTGAGAAAAAGAATAAATAGGAATTAGAATTAATAGAAATAGTATTTTTTTCATTTACTTTTATTTTTTTCACAAGATCTATCACACAATAAAAATGGCTACATAAAATGCATAATTTTTACCACCTACCTGACGGCAGTATATTTTTAATTTGTGTTATCCCTCAAATCCGCAAAGAATAAGAGCAAGTAATATTTTACTTATTTGTATAGGTT
>JAIUMH010000219.1 GCA_022565635.1 Flavobacteriaceae bacterium
ATTGTAGAGGCGTTTGATTCAAACGCCTCTACAATAAAAACAAACGCCTCTGCAAAAAAACAAACGTTTTTACAATTAAAATGATCGCTTTTACAATTATCCCTCAAAACCCATCAACAGAAGAATTAGAATTCAAAATCCTTCTACACCAAAACCACTCGGGTAGGCCCGCCTTGACCAGCTCAGTCGGGCAGGCCCGCCTGACCAGCACAGTCGGGCAGGTTATAATTTAAAATCCCTCAGCTCTCTGCTCTCAACCTGTCATTCCGCAAAAATTTTCCTAAGGAAATTTTTGCGGAATCTCGCCGTAATGAAAACCAAAACAAACTTCCTACAACACAGATGTCAGTCCGAGTGATTTTTCTTTTTCCTTCTAAAAAAAAAAGAAAAATTGTATCGAGGACCGCTTCATAAGATTCCGCATCTCTTTATCACTCGTTCGGAATCTCAGAAAGAAGGAGGGCTTGTACGGAATGACAGATTATGACTAAATGAAAAGAGAATTCATAAAAAAATAGGTTACACCGAATCATTCACTTTATTATTTCAAATAGTCCGAAATCTTTAAGTTTATCTAACAAAGGAAATACAAATATTTTAAACAACTAAAATAAGTATAAGTTAGTTCTGAGGAAAAACATAGGCAAGTGACAGCCCAAAAGTGGTAGTTTCTTCACCAAAACTAAGATTAGGTGTTATAATAAAGGAACTAGTTGGGGAAGTTTCAACAACTAATGACACAAGTAAAGCAAATATAGTTGAATCAACACTTTCTTTATCAGACATTGTAGAATCTTCAATTCTTAAATCTCCAGTAATATAATTTAAACCAATACCTGGTTGAATTTTCATTGCTTCTGAAACCTCAAACATACTATAAATGGATGCCCCTAAAGAAAAAAGGTCTCCCGTAATATCCACATTATTTGCACTTAAGCCTTTACCTGAAAATAGTGATCTCTCATAAGCACCACCCAACTGAAAAGAAATAGGTATTTGCTCGTTTTGTTTTATAACTAAGTAAGAAACAGAAGGCGTAAAGAAAGTTGCATTATAATCTTCATTAAAAATTTGATCATCAAAACCAACCCTTCCAACACTTAAACCTAAATCTAAGATACCAGAAAATGAATATCCAAAACTACCTGTTAATGATGTTGCGTCATCATTGGAAGAAAAAGCCCCACCTACACTAAAACCATTTTGTCCTTTTTCTAAAAAGATACTCTGTGATTGTGCAGAATAAAAAGTAAGCATAATCAATGAAATTCTAAGTATAATTTTTTTCATAGGTGAACATTTTTAGTTAAGTTGTTTGTTAGTACACGATAAAAATCTAGTTTTTATGAATTCCTTGATTTTCACCCCTCATTCGCCTGAGGCGAAAGAAATCAGGGAAAATCAGGCTTCCGCCATAGGCGGATAAAGATAGAACTGATTTTCAGCAAATCAAATTATGTCGTGTACTAATAAGTTGTTTACTTATTTAGCTAATGAATATTTCAATTTCAAAAATTTAACTTAGCTAATATATTGATTTTTAGAAAACAAAAAAAAATTTGAATTTTTTGAAAATCAATTGAAGCTATAGGACTTTCAATCATATTTTATTTCACAGGACCAAAAACTCATGATTTTCTTCGGGTTGTTCTCCAAAGCGAACCCTAATAGCTAGGGTGTCGGATTCTAAGTCATTGTTCTTAACTTTTATCTGTGTTTTGACATTTCCATTTTCGCTACCTAAAAACCTTACTCCACGACCAACAATCATTAAATCACTTGCTGTTATATTAGTTAGTTCAAAATTTGTTCTTATGGGTTTGTTATACTCTAGATAATCATTACCTGATAGAATTTTTATTTCTATCTTTTGATTTCCATTCTCATAAATAAATTTTTGCTTTTTCTCTGTCTTGCTGTAATACGATGTAAATACTGATACTAGAATAATACCTGCTAGCAATAGTAAATAATGCTTTTTCATAAATGATTTTTAAATGATTTCTCAATGCTACTAAATTACGAAAAAAAGTTTTTAAGTACAGTGTTGTAATAAAATCAGCTGATTAAACATAGCCTAAAAATTTCGCGCAGAACCATTAAGTTTTTAAGAAAAATTACACTTTTGAATTATTTTTCGCAAATTCAATAAGTGGTTTGATATTCCCTTTGTCTGCTTCTCTTAATGCTTTTATGTATAATTTTCTTATATCATTTGCTTCAACCATAGTTGATTGATACCATGAAAATGCTTCTTTTCCAAATACAGATTCCATTATAACATCAGCCATTAGTCTTGAATGCCTTCCATTTCCATTTGGGAAACAATGAACAGATACAATTCGGTGTTTGAAACGTATGGCGATTTCCTCTGGAGAGTAGGTTTCATGTGTTATCCAATAGCTAGTGTCTTCCAGTAATTTTTTTAATTCAATTCCTATTTGTATCCATGGTATGCCAATATTTTTTTTCAGATTTCCTAAATTCTCCTGCCCAACGCCAAACATCACCAAACATTTATTTGTGTAAATCTTTAATGAACTTTTCTGACAAAATTTTTTCGGTTTTGAATTTTATATGAAAGGTCCATTCTACGGCTTTTTCGATGTTTAACTGCTCAAATTCGTCCAGTTCCTTATGGGTGGTAATTGTTTTTATTTTAAGTCCCTCCTTTTCTTCCTCTTCTAATGGGGTTTGTCCGTATTTATAAGCTAAGTTTAATCCCATAACGACTTTCTCATCTCTCGCTTAATTTCACCAGCAAGTTCTTTAATTGTTCCGGCTATCTGATCGTCTCTAATTCCTTGGTCTTCTAATTTCATATTTTGATGGGTACGTAAAACAATTTTTTGAGCCAGCTTTTCTGCTTTTGTCTCTATTAGTTCGTCTATGCTTCCATTTTTTGGAACCAAAGCATAAACTAACTTCAAATCCATTGCTTTAGCAACATCCTTTAAGGAATTGAGTGTTATCGTTCCTTTGGCTTCACTATCTTCAATTCGTTTTGCACCTTGTCTGGTGACACCTAGTTTGGTGCCAAGTTGAGACAGCGTCATGTTTAATGTAGTCCGAATAGTGTGTATCCATCCACGCTCAGGGACTACAACTTCTGTGCTTTTAGTGAATACTTGAAGTTTATTATCCAATTGCTCAACCAATAACTTTCGCTTATTTCTCATATCTGTCAACTTTTGAAGTTACAAAATTATTTTATAGTAAACTTATATAGGTACAAATGTAACAAACAGTAAACTAATAAATTTACATAAATTCAAAAAAGTTAACTTTTAAGTTGACTTCACTTTTAATGAAAAAAAAATTTGTTTAGTTCTTTAGGAAGAAAAACTGATTTTAAGACCTCAGCTTTGATCACGCAAAGAACATAAATCAAACCATTTAAAATTCCTCACTACTTTGTACTTAATACTTAATTCTATTTTTCCAAGCAGAGAATACAAAGTTAAAAACGCAAAGCCCAAAGAGAAAATCATTTAAAATCCCGCCTGACCAGCTTAGTCGGCTACGGTGTACCCACATCTTCTCTTAGCTTAATTCCTTCGATGATATAAGAGA
>JAIUMH010000220.1 GCA_022565635.1 Flavobacteriaceae bacterium
AGTTTACCTTCAAATACTGGGTTTTTCTCTAAATTTAAGGTTTTTACCTTGATTGGGTATTTTTCTACTGGAAATTCTATAGAAAATTCCTTTTCATTTTCGAGTATGTAATCCTTGACTTCATCTGGTAAATAAGGCTTTAATTCACTGGCTTTTGCTTCTAAATCTTCATCTTGTATATCATTTTTAAGCATGTTTCGCCAATTGGTTTTGTCGGCTACATAATCTTTAAGAGCTACTTCAGCTATTCCAGCCAAGTACCTATTTGGGGTTTCTAAAAGTTGTATAGCTTCATGCGCTCCTTGGTCTATCCAGCGTGTGGGGACTTGTGATTTGCGAGTAACGCCTACTTTTACTGAGCTCGAATTGGCTAAATAAACAATATGGGGTTGCAGTTGCACCTTTTTCTCGTAAGCTAAATCGCGATCTTCTTCATCCAAATGCGCCTTGCTTAATTCGGGTTTCATGATCCAATCTCCAGCTCTTGGTGTTTCCTGAAAACAATCATAGCAAAATCCTTGTCTAAATATTTTTTTGTTGGCTCCGCAGTTTAAGCATTGATATTTTTCAAATTGAATTTGAATATTTTTACCTAGCAACTGGTTAATATGTAGAAAATCTCTTTCTAGATTAAGGAAATATTGAATAGGCTTTTTATAGTGAGTTGACATTTTTTTTAAAACCCCTTTAAATTGCGACATATTACTTTGCTTTTTTGAAATTATTATTGTTTTTTTACACTTACAAATTTCGTGTTTTAATTTGATTTATGCCTATACCAATTGTAAATTCTATTGCTTCTTGGTTCTTGAAAAAAAGAATCCACCAGATGGAGCTTTTTATGAAGTATCCACACGAGGTTCAAAACGAATTGCTGATGGATTTGGTTAAAAAATCAAGAAAAACCGAATACGGAATTTTGCATGATTTTGATTCGATTAGAAATTATACGGATTTTACTCAGAAAGTTCCTCTGCAAACGTACGAAGATTTTCAGCCTATTATAGAACGATGCCGAAGAGGTGAATCTAACATTATTTGGCCTACTCCTATTAAATTGTTTGCTAAATCTAGCGGTACAACTAATGCTAAAAGTAAATTTATTCCTGTAAGTCAAGAGTCTTTAGAAGATTGCCACTTTGCCGCAGGAAAGGATATGCTTTGTATGTATCTGAACAATAATCCGGAAGCTTCTTTATTTACAGGAAAGAGTTTAAGACTTGGCGGAAGTAAGGAAATTTACAAAAACAACGGAACTTCTTTTGGTGATTTGTCTGCTTTAATTATTGACAATATGCCATTTTGGGCAGATTACAGCAGTACACCAAGTGCAGAAGTTTCTTTAATGAGCAATTGGGAAACCAAATTAGATGCCATTGCCAAAGAAACCATTGAAGAAGACGTAACTAGTTTGGCAGGAGTCCCTTCTTGGATGATGGTTTTACTACAACGTGTTTTAGAAATTACAGGAAAAAAAGATTTGAAAGAAGTGTGGCCTTCTTTAGAAGTTTATTTTCATGGGGGAGTAAGTTTTGAACCCTACAAGCATCAATACAATAAGATTATTGAAGATCCAGCTTTTAAGTATTATCAAATTTATAATGCTTCTGAAGGCTTTTTTGCTTCGCAGGATAGAAACGGAAGTGATGATATGCTTTTGTTACTAGACTATGGAATCTTTTATGAATTTATACCCATGAATACGTATGCGTCTTCAGCTGAAAAAGTGATTTCTTTAGACCAAGTTGAAGTGGGCAAAAATTACGCTATGGTCATTACCACCAACGGAGGGTTATGGCGCTATAAAATTGGTGATACAGTAAAATTTACTTCCACTAATCCCTATCGCATTCGCGTTTCTGGAAGAACCAAACATCATATTAACGCTTTTGGAGAAGAATTGATTATTGAAAATGCAGAACAAGCCTTGAAAAAAGTGTGTAAGGAGCATCAAGTTGAAATTTTAGATTACACGGCTGCGCCAATTTTTATGGAAGGGAAAGATAAAGGTGCGCATGAATGGATGATTGAATTTAAAGAAAACCCCAAAAACTCTGTAAAATTTGCTCGTGATTTAGATTTAGAAATTCAAAAAATTAATAGTGATTACGAAGCTAAGCGAAGAAACAACATGACATTAAATCAGTTGAAATTGAATTTAGCCCAGAGAGATTTATTTTACAAATGGTTAAAAATCAATGATAAACTGGGCGGTCAACATAAAGTACCTAGGCTTTCTAATTCTAGGAAATTACTTGAAGAATTATTGTTGCTCAATAAAAAAGCCTAAATCAGAAAATTAGATTTAGGCTTTAATTTACGTATTATTCTTTTTTATCCTTCAACAACTTCTAAAACAATTTTTGCTATATAATTGATTTGGTCATCTTCTAATTCGGTATGCATGGGTAGTGAAATCACTTCATCAGATAGTTGATTGGTGACTTTAAAATCTCCTTCAACATATCTTTCACTGGCATAAGCCTTTTGTTTGTGCAAGGGTATGGGGTAGTAAATTCCGTGCGGAATCCCTTCGCTTTGCAAACGCTTTGCTAGTTCATCTCTTTTTCCATTAGTAATTCTTAATGTGTATTGGTGAAAGACATGACAATCACAAGTATCACAAATGCCTTTAGCGTTATTACAAGATTTGTTTGTTTTGGTTACAGGTGTTTCAATATTTTTAGCATCTAAAAAATGCGCTGTATATTTTCTAGCTGCGTTTTGTCTAGCTTTATTGTAAGCATCTAAATTGGGTAATTTAGCTCGTAAAACAGCGGCTTGAACACTATCTAAACGAGAGTTTACTCCCACTACATCGTGGTGATAACGCTCGTACATTCCATGGTTAACAATTCCTCTAATGGTGTGAGCTAAGTCATCATCGTTGGTAAAAATAGCACCTCCATCTCCATAGCATCCTAAGTTTTTAGAGGGGAAGAAAGAAGTTGCCCCCACATGACCAATTACACCCGCTTTTTGTTGACTTTCGTCTTCAAAAGTATAATTAGCACCAATGGCTTGCGCATTATCCTCTATAACGTATAAGTTATGCTTTTTGGCTAAATTCATAATCGCATCCATATTTGCATGATGACCAAATAAGTGCACCGGTACAATAGCTTTTGTTTTAGGAGTGATGGCTTTTTCTATTGCGCTAATGTCAATATTAAAAGTATCGGGTTCTACATCTACCAAAACGGGTGTTAATTGAAGAAGCGCAATCACTTCTACAGTAGCTGCAAAAGTAAAATCGGCAGTAATTACTTCATCACCTGGTTGCAAACCTAAACCCATCATAGAAATTTGAAGAGCATCTGTACCATTAGCACAAGGAATAACATGCTTTACACCTAAATATTGAGCTAATTCTTTTTCAAATTCTTTAACTTGAGGCCCATTAATGTAAGCCGTTGAATCCAAAACTTCTAAAACGGACTCATTTTCTTGTTTTTTAATTTTTTCATCTTGACCTTTTAGATCAACCATTTGATTTTTCTTCATCTGTTTGTTTTAAAATTTTTAATCAGAGGTTTTAAAACTCTGAG
>JAIUMH010000221.1 GCA_022565635.1 Flavobacteriaceae bacterium
CCGCAACTCGATTTTCAATTTGAGTTCTGCTTTTTTTATATGCTTTACAACGGTCAAGTGTATGAGTAGTAGCGGGTTTCTACTCACAAACCTTTCGGTTTTGTACTGACCTTAATTATATGTTTATACTTTCTTTTTATCACTTAAACCGCTATTACTTATACACATTGTTGTATGCAGTGCTTTTACTAACAATATTAGTTAGTCAATCCATTCAGTATTTTTTTATCGTAGTTCGAGATTCCAAATACTCCTGCAATAATTTCATCTCCATATCTATTCCAAATATTATTAAAACTTGTTCCAATAGAGTCTGCCGTCAAATTACCTTCTGCAAATGACAAAACAGGTCCTTTGTGAATTCCACAGTAGTTTGATGTAACTATAAGTCCATCTTCATTGTACTCAAGCATTTCTTGGAATATTCTATAAGCTGTATCATAGGCAATTTGCTCATTTTCAAAAGCCGTTCCTATAGGATTCTGACTTGCTCCAATTATCATTCGAGGTGTAAGTCCGTAATAGTATCTCTCAAATTTACCTTGATGGTAAGCTTTTAAAATTCTAATCCAATTCATCTTTCCAATTTTCTATCAACAACATAGTTTTATTATCAGGTTCAAACTCTTTTGGTTTTATTGTACCAATATCAATCATCACAGGAACTTGGGCTGAAAGTCCAGCCAAAATACAGGTTCCCGTTGGTAATATTGGTAATGATTCAAAAGATAGTTTATCTAAATATGAGACTGTCCTCTCTACAGCTTTAATATCATTATTGTTGATTAATCTATGAAGGAAAAAATTATGCAATTGAGATATTATTGTTGCCGATATATCAGACGGTCTTTGGCTTGCAATAGTTAAGAATGTTCCAAATTTTCTTCCCTCTTTAATTATCTCCTCAAAAGTTTCTAGTCTATAATCTTTCCAAGTCTCACTCTCCCTTTGAGAAATTGAAGACAAAATATTATGCGCTTCGTCTATTACAAGGTTTAAATATTTTTCTTTTTCATTTACCTCTTTCTTTTTTTCGTAGAGTTGTTTACAAATCAAAAGAGGAAGCATTTTTCGCATTTGAATATTTACATCTCTTAATGAAATAACTGTGATATTGTGGTCACTTTCTAATTCGTTTATGACAATAACTTTTCTTAAATCATTAATTCTTGGTGGTGTTCTTTTAAGTAAAGGCGATAAATGTTCGATATTTGAATATCCATTTATTATTTCGTGATGGAATTGAAGAATTATTCTAATTCTAACTTTCGACAAATAGTCATCTTCGATTTCGTCAAAATCAATTTTTTCAAATAGTTCTTCTACAAATGGAATTACACCATCATAATTATTTGTTCCAATATAAAAACCGTGAGTAGTAGAATTATAATGTAGATTTTGCCTTAAAGTCAATACTATTTCTGAAATATTACTGTTAGTTAGGCAATCTCCTAGTTGAGATAATAAATCAATTATTTGAGCAATATTTACGTTATCGTCATTTTTATCAATGATTTTTAAAACTAACGATTTCACAAACTGAATAAGACTATCTCCATCTTGTATCCTCTGTGTTAAAAAATCGTTTTCAATTGCTCTTTTTAGAAAAGGTTTTTGGGTTTTTTCCGTTGCTTCTAATACTAGAGACCAAAAATTGTAATCAGATATTTGCTCTTCAGAAATTGGAAACTTGTCTTTTTCTTTTCTTGTATTTAATGAATAAACGTTTTTATATACTTTATCAATAATTGCATTGTCATTCACATATTCTCCATTAAAGTCTATGAAAAAGAATTTTGCATTATCTCTAAAACTCTTATTTTCTATGTACTTTAAAAAAAGCTCTCTATATACTTTAGCTAAAGTGTATGATTTTCCACTCCCAGTATTTCCAAAAATTCCAATATGGCTTGCAAATAAGTCATTTACACCAACATTGATTTCTTGATTGTTCTCGTGTGTAAGTGTTCCAAGCGTTAAAGGGTCATCATCCTTCTTTACAAAATTGTGTACATCTTCAAACTCGGGTAAGTCTAAAAGGAAACATTCATTATTTATTAATGGTAATTCTTTAATTCCTCTTTCAAAACCTTTTGCACTAAAAAAACCTAGTAAAGAAACCTGTAGTATCCTCTTTATTTTTTGTTTTTCGCTAGTGTAGTTCTTACTGCTATATTTCTTATCCTCAACAATGAATTCTCCTTCTACTTTTCCAATAATTCTAGTAAATCCTTTTGTAATTTTTACATAACCATTCACAGAAATATTGCGTAATAATTTTCCTTGATATAATAAGTGTGCAGAATTTTTTGTCTTGTCAACCTCAATTTTAATAGTTCTACCTTCAACAGATATTACTTTACCTACTTTGAAAATTGAATCTTTTTGTAGAATATCGTTCATATATCAACCGTTGGTTTTATTGTATTCTACTATGGAATTTCTCAATGGAAATAATAAATGGTAATTAAATTTTCTCAAATTAAAACTATCTTCTGGACAGATAAATTCCACATTTGGAAAACTTTTTATGTCCACTAAATCATCTAGAAAATTTGAAATAATATCATCAGCACTTTTGGTATAAGAGACTAGGAAAATTTTTAGAGTTGGATTTGATTTAATTGCCCTAATTGTGATTTCTCTAATATGTTCATCTGCCATAGAAAATCCCATAACGTAAAGTACCGTATTTTCCTTCTCTAATTCGTTGGCAAACAATCTCAATAGCTCGTAATAATTTTTGTTAAAAGTTGTGTCTCTAAACTTATCTTTAGTAGGGTTGACAATTTGTAATTTTTCGTAGGAATTGATGAAATCATCGACATTAGGTTTCGGGTTTATTTTGTCAATTTCATCTACAATTTCTTTAATATCTAGGTTTCTGCTATCCGATTTCCATTTGTCGTCATTTAATTTTTTAATATCGATTAATGCCAATTTTGAAATCTCGTGATTTACTTTCTCAACAATACCAAGGTTAGAAAAATTGATATTCCCATTTTGCATTTCCCAAGTTACCGAACCGTGGATTTTTAACAAATTGAAGACAGGAATTTCAGATATATTATCATAATGCAAACTTTTTTGATAAAATGATTTTTTGAAATTACTTAAGCTGAATTTTTTATTAAAAATCCCATTGAAACCATCGTTATATTGTAAATCTAAATCCTCTAGTAATTTTTCATTGAATATATCTATGTTCGTTGTAAATAGATTGATTTGTTTATTGACTGTATTACTTCGTCTTTCGTAAAGAATGTGATTTAGAGTTTTAAAAAAGTCTTTATAAGCTTTGTATGTATTATTTAGTTTTTCTTGTGATGTAGTTTCTGTTGCCTCATATTCATCTAATGTTATTTTGGCACTATGAACATCAATATTCCCCTTCATTGCAACATCAAAATAGGTTTTGTATAATGTTGCTTTAACTAATAAATAATCGTTGTCTTTTATGGATTTTTTTGATTTTAAATCTTCAAGACCTTCAAGCCAAGTTTCAATATTGCCAAGTGTTCCAAAAAATGGATTAGAAAGACCA
>JAIUMH010000222.1 GCA_022565635.1 Flavobacteriaceae bacterium
CACTTAAATATCAACATGCATTGAATACCAATCAAATAACTTTATTTTGATTAATTGAACTCAGGTTTATAATAATCTGCAATTGGTTTACACTGTTCTATCCTAGTTTATGCACTTGTTTTTTTTGGAAATCGATGAATCTCGTGCCTAGATTTATTCATCTTTGTCTATTATTTTATTGTAGAGAGGCGATTGAATCAAACGCTTCTACAATAAAAACGCTTGAACGCAAGCAATCAAACAAGACCTAATTCAAAAACCCAAGCCTGTTTAATCTCTAAACAGGCTTGGGTTTTGAAATAAACTTAAATTGCTATTATTCCTCTAAATAAGGTTTCACTTTTTCTTTAATTTCATCAACAATACTTGGATCAAGTAATGTAGAAACATCACCTATTTGATCTCCTTCGTTGGCAGAGACTTTTCGCATAATTCTACGCATAATTTTACCACTTCTCGTTTTAGGTAATCCAGAAACAAAGTGAATTCGATCTAATTTAGCAATTGGACCAATTTTACTAGAAATTAATTGATTGATTTCCTTGCTCAAATTGTCCTGATTTCGATCATCATTTTTGAGTATTATAAAACCTGCTAATGCATTTCCTTTTACGTTATGTGGGAATCCAATAATAGCCGATTCTGCCACTGCAGGATGCTCGTTAATGGCATCTTCAATTGGAGCCGTTCCTAAATTATGTCCTGAAACAATAATCACATCATCTACTCTACCGGTAATTCGGTAATACCCTACTTCATCGCGTAAAGCACCATCACCAGTAAAATAATTTCCCTTAAAAGCAGAAAAATAAGTATCTTTATAACGTTGATGATTATTGTACACCGTTCTTGCCATACTTGGCCAAGGGTATTTTATACACAATCTTCCAGACACGCTATTCCCAGCTAACTCATCGCCTTTTTCGTCCATTAAAGCCGGTTGAATTCCTGGTAAGGGCAAGGTAGCATAAGTCGGTTTGGTTGGTGTAACAAAAGGAATTGGAGAAATCATAATACCCCCTGTTTCCGTTTGCCACCACGTATCTACAATAGGGCATTTTTTCTTACCTATATTTTCATTGTACCAGTTCCAGGCTTCTTCGTTAATCGGTTCACCAACACTACCTAATACTTTCAAAGAGGAAATATCGTGTTTATTTACAAACTCAATGTCTTGCTTGGCTAAAGCCCGGATGGCGGTTGGAGCGGTGTAAAATTGGTTGACTTTGTATTTTTCAACAATTTCCCAAAAACGACCAAAATCTGGGTACGATGGAACTCCTTCAAACATCAAGGTAGTGGCTCCGTTTAATAAGGGACCATAAACAATGTAGGAGTGACCAGTAATCCAACCAATATCTGCAGTACACCAATACACATCATCTTCTTGGTATTGAAAAACATTCTTGAATGAAAATGCGGTATAAACCATGTAGCCTGCGGTAGTATGAACCATTCCTTTTGGTGTTCCTGTTGATCCAGAAGTATAAAGAATAAACAACATATCTTCTGCATCCATTACCTCGGGAGCGCAATTAGCATCTACTTTTTTCAATTCTTCATGCAACCATACATCTCTTCCTTTTTTCATATCAATTTTTGAGAAAGTGCGTTTGGCTACCAGACAAGTCTCAATAGACGGAGTAGTTTCTAAAGCTTCATCTACAATTCCTTTTAAATCGATAGACTTTGAACCACGGTAAGAACCATCTGAAGTGATGACCATTTTACAATCAGAATCATTTATTCTTGAAGCTAAAGCCGAAGCAGAAAAACCGGCAAAAACCACAGAATGTACTGCTCCAATTCTTGCACAAGCTAAGGTAGAAATGGCTAATTCAGGAATCATTGGCAAGTAGATACACACCCGATCTCCTTTTTGAATTCCTTTAGACTTTAATACATTGGCCATTTTATTCACACGCTCAGAAAGTTCTTTGTACGAGATGCGTTGCTCTTCTTCTTCCGGGTTATTCGGTTCCCAGATGATGGCTGTTTTATTGGCTCTGGTCTTTAAATGACGATCAATAGCATTTTCAGTAATATTTAATTTAGCTCCTTCAAACCAGGAGACTTTTGCTTCATCAGGATTCCAATCTAAAACTTTATCCCATTTCTTCTGCCAAACAAAATTTCGCTCTGCAATAGTACTCCAAAAAGTTTCGGGGTCGTTTTGCGAAATTCGGTATACATCCATATACTTAGCCAAAGAATCAATATTGTAATACGATTTAGTCAATGCTTTTAGCGAATTTACTACCACTTGCTTATCGCCTTTAAAAGCACCTATTTTTTCCTGACTTAAGGTTTCTATGATTTCGCTAATTACCATAGGGTCTTCAATAGTTGAAGGAATAGTATAGGTTTTTCCGTCTACAATTTTTCGCAATGTTCGTCGTAAAATTTTACCACTTCTGGTTTTAGGCAATCGTTTTACCATCACCACGTTTTTTAAACTGGCAATAGGGCCAACACTCTGCCTTACCATTTGAATCACTTCTGTCTCTAATTTGTAAGTTTCGTATTCTTCTTCACCTGTTTTAGGAACCACTAAGGCAAGTGGAATCTGACCTTTTAAGTCGTCTTCCATTCCAACCACAGCACATTCTGCAACGGCAGGATGCATAGCAACCACTTCTTCTAAAGCTGATGTTGAAAGTCGATGTCCAGAAACATTGATAACATCATCAATTCTACCGGTGATGAACACATATCCATCTTCATCTATATAACCGCCGTCACCCGAGAAATAATAGCCTGGAAATTTACTTAAGTATCCATTTTTATAGCGCTCATGATTTTGCCATAAGGTTTGCATAAAACCAGGAGGCAGTGGAAGTTTTGAACAAATAAATCCTTCTTCACCAGCCGGAAGAACATCTCCATCTTTATTAAGGATTTCCAACTGGTAACCTGGTACGGCTTTACCAGCAGACCCAACTTTAATCGGTTGAGCTTCTAAGCCCATAAAATTAGCAACAATAGACCAACCCGATTCAGTTTGCCACCAATGATCAATTATAGGAATGTTTAATTTTTCTTGTGCCCATTTTAGGGTAGCTTCATCACAGCGTTCACCAGCAAGAAACTGATATTTTAAAGAAGAAATGTCGTATTTTTTGATGTATTCACCATGAGGGTCTTCTTTCTTAATGGCTCTAAAAGCTGTTGGTGCGGTAAACATCACATTGACTTTATGATCTGCAATTACACGCCAAAAAGCACCTGCGTCTGGAGTTCTAACGGGTTTACCTTCATAAATAATTGTGGTATTTCTATGAATAAGCGGACCGTAAACTATATAACTATGGCCCACAACCCAACCCACATCCGAAGCGGCCCAAAAAGTATCGCCTGGTTTTGTTCCATAAATATTTTCCATAGAATACCTTAATCCTACGGCATAACCTCCTGTATCTCGGACTACTCCTTTAGGAGTTCCTGTGGTTCCTGATGTGTAAAGAATGTAAGAAGGATGAGAAGATTTTAATGCTACGGGCTCAATCGATTTCGAATTTTCAACCAATTCTACATAATCTACATC
>JAIUMH010000223.1 GCA_022565635.1 Flavobacteriaceae bacterium
CTTTGCTTATACGAATCAGAGGAGTATATTGGGAGGCGTTTAATAAATAGTTATAAAGCGGGAAAACAAATAAAGCTGTTGAACACTACAATTAACAATAAAGCGATATTAATTTTAATGAAGTGATAGAACTTATTATACAGGAGTAAGCAAGAAAAATTATTTCAGATGAAAAGACCCTTTAACATATTCCCAAGTATCGGATATAGAAATAGTCAGTTTCAGATTGTTACCTCCGTGGACAACCTAAAGATTGATATTTACGACCAAGACAAAGTTATAAAATCAATAGAGACTAAATCCAATTACCCTGTATTGATGACCAGTCTTAATTCAACAGGTAAACTGTTAGCAAAATGCAAGCTAAACGATGAAGTTTTTCAGCAAGAAATAGAGATAAAAGAAGCTTTTAGACTTGGTTCGAGTGAATTCAAGAAGGCTTTTGTATTTGATAATACCGATTATTCCTTCTTTCTAATGAAAGACAGGTTATTACTTTATGATGAAAAAAAGAAAATACTGTTTACGGAGAATCATTATAGCCCAACAGAAATTCACAAAATCAACCAGACAAATTATCTGTTCGTAACCGAAATAGGTAATTCAACAAACGGAATTATCAACCTCGGTATATACAATACAGAAACATATTCGATAGTTGGTGAATTACTTAACGATTATCGAGAAATTAAGATATTACCGGACAATAACAAGGCTTGGCTTTATAACATACAATCAAAAACAATACATTGTTATGAATTAGCACAAAATACCAATAGATACTTCACAGAATTAAAAAGTATTGATGGGATTAGTGATTTCTTTTTAGATGATGCTTCTCAAAATATATACATCAATCGCAATGAGACCCTGTTATTTTCAAGTTTAAATAATCTTCATAAAACACTTGAAGTTATCAAAACAGCAAAAAATGCTATTGACAAATTTGGGAGGGTATTCACAATTGAAGACAATAAACTGACTTGTGAGAAAGTCTTCACAAACTATTCAGAAACGGTAAAAATCGATTTTAAAGTTAATTTAGAAAATGAAAACTTTCTCCACATAGGCAGCAACTTTAAACTAAACCTTGAATTTACAGACCTTAATAGTAAAGTTGAAGAGATTAAAAATGAAATAATTTCTTCACTTCCAGTATCAAAAACCGATCATTATTTAGCACTTCCTGCATCTAAAAGAATAACAGAAGTTTGCACAACACACAGAATCTACCTAGCTATTGATGGGGTTTATATCGTTAAGAAGAAATTGAAAAGGGACTTTAATGGAGTTAAGTTCAAAAAACATCAAGCCAACTGGACAGCCACCCCATATACAATTGAAAACACGCAATCTGACTTGTCCTTTTTAAGTTCTAACAAAATCGAAGTATTAATTGATAAAGCATCAAGCTTGAAAATAAGCGAACATCACAATTCTATGTTGCTCGTTAATTCCAACAATACCCAATATTTATTTTCTGGCAATAATAAGTTAACCCTAGACAAAGAAAGTTCAATTGAATTTTATACAGTAAATGAAATTGAATATTTTTTAATCAAGTCAAAAAACAAGTATTCTCTCTATAGATTGGCTAGCTTAAAAACCGCAATTTTAGACCAAATTGAAATTCTAAATCCTAACTTAATTGAACAGCATAAAATAATTTGGTATAGAGGTAAGGAGAATTATTTAAAAGCATTCGATTTAAAAAGTTGTTCAAAAATTTTGATTGATGAACAAAAGGTACAACATTCACTTTTTAAAGATGCCTTAGGCTTCAAGTTTTTAGACGGATATGCTTTCACATCTAACCAAATACTTTTTAACCCCCTTAATCTTGAGATTAGAGATGCTATTATTGGTAATATTATATCATATTCCAAGGAATTAAATAAAATCGTTTCGCATCGAACAGATATTATTTACCTTTCTGTATTCAATTCTGGAAGGGGAAAGTATGAATTATCAGATGTTTCAATTGAAGATAAAAAATATAAGGAATCTTACCTCTCACCTAACGGACAGTTTTTGGTTCTTCAAGATGAAAGCAACCAATATTCTTATTATGACATTGAAAGAAACGAAACTGTAAACTTTATTTCAGGTAATTTTTTGGCATTTCAACATGAAGGGAGTCTTATAGTTGAGCAAGATCGTACGAGAGCAGTAAAGATACTTGACCCAAAATCATTTCAAGATATTACTCCACCGAACTACCACCATTATCGGTTTATGAGCCCTAATGGCAAGCTTTATGCTAAAGTATTAAGTAAGGAAAAGTACATTAATAAACTCAATGACAATGAAATTACGAAATATGATGTGGCGAAGTATCGAAAAGATTTAGATGAAATAAGTTCAATTCTTCCTGAAAAGGAGAAGAAGAAAGCACAATTAAAGGTTGACAAAAATAGACTTCAAATCTTTACTTCACATAAAGAAAAATTTAATTCAATAGGAATTAAGGACTATAATAAAATAAATTCACATCAGATAATCCAAATTGATAAATACGTTGAGGTTGGTATAACAGGTACTGATATTATTAAAGAAATCAAAATTCCGACAGATACTCAGTATTATAATTATGCGGCCTTTAGCTTTGATAATAAATATTTAGGAATTGTCGGCAAACCAACATTTGGTAGTGTTAATAGAAGTCTTATTATAATTTGCTCGCTTTCTTTTGATGAATCAAACCAAAAACTAGATATAACCAATTACAGTATCAGTCGTTTTCCAAGATATGCAACATGGGTTTGCGGATTTTCAAAGACTGGTTATTTTGCAACATATGACAGTAGTCCTGATACATTTTTAATTAGGATGGATAACTCATTTTTTTTTAACGTTACTAACGACACAGAATTAAGAAATAACATCCAAAAATCACGTAGTAATATTTATTATAGTTATAAAAATTGGAAAGTTATAAAAGGTAAAAACTTTTTGGGTTTTAGTCCTTCAGGTAATTTTTTGGCTTTATCAGAAGAAGGTTACGAACCGTTGACACTCGGTGGTTACGGACATCAGGAATCTAATGTAATTCATTTAGCTAAAACTGAATCAGGAGTAATTATAAATTCATTTACAGGACATGGAGATAAGATTAAAGAAGATATCCGCAAAAAACTAAAATTTGTTGCATTTTCTGAGGACGAAAAGAGAATTATGACTCTTAGTTCTGATGGGGTAGTAATAATTAGGGATATAAACATTAATTCTGAAAACCCGAACGTCTAAATATTATCTATCAACTTGTGTTATTCTCTTACTAATTAAGAATATTATCCCTTATCAACTTCTGTAGTATATTGGAGTGTGTAAAAAATAACCTTCTATAAAAATTCGGGCTCGCTTTATAACAAAGCATTTCCTGCTGACGTGTAAGCCAATGTTGCTTATATTCTGGCATGGTCGCCACGCAGCAGAAATGCCAAACCGTTACAGCGCAAACTCCTCATCCACTGGTAATTTCTTGCCAACTATTAATTT
>JAIUMH010000224.1 GCA_022565635.1 Flavobacteriaceae bacterium
AGGAAGCTCTTAGCTAAAACTTAGCAACCTTGCTTTTATGAGGAGGATTTGCAACGTAAAGCGGGTTCTTGGCTACTCAATAAAGATTAGTATACTCTTTTCGACCCATCCTATTTAAAAATTGATAGAATTTAGCCACTGCCTAGCTATTATAACCAAAAATGGCTTCAATGTTAATTTAATGTTACCCAAACATGAATTAAAAGTTATAGGAATTCTAAATGGTGAAACTCAAAAAAATATAATATTTTCAAAATCAACAACTTGCATAAAATACCTAGTTTATTTAATTATTAAGAAATAAAAAAAGCTCAAATGATCTTCATTATTGTATTTCTTTTGCAAGCGAAAAGCCAAAAAAATTAATTAAATGCAACTAAAGTATAAACTTATAGTTATTGTAGTTTTATTATCTGCAAGTTTTGTTTATTCGCAAGAAAAAGAAAGAGATACAGTGTATTTGGAAGATGGTGTAAAAGCCAATGTTCCTAAGGTTAAATGGAATGATTTAATCAATCTTAGGGGCTATACTCAGTTGCGTTACAACCGTATAGGAGAAACTAACCCAGATTTGCTATGTGAGCAATGCGACCGCTCTTGGGGTGGCGATGGAGGATTCTTTTTTAGAAGAATTAGATTGATTTTCTTTGGAGATATCCATGAACGGGTGTTTTTTTATATTCAGCCTGATTTTGCTTCTTCACCTGGAGGAGACCGACAACAATTTTCGCAAATTAGAGATGCCTATTTTGATGTTGCTTTAGACAGTAAAAAGGAGTTTAGGTTTAGATTTGGACAGAGTAAAGTGCCTTTTGGTTTTGAAAACTTACAATCTAGTCAGAATAGAATTCCGTTAGATAGAAATGATGGTTTAAACTCTGCTGTTGCTAATGAACGGGATATTGGTGTGTTTTTTTACTGGGCGCCAGAAAAAATTAGAGAACGCATGCGTTGGATTGCTATGAATGGGCTAAAACATTCGGGCGATTATGGTGTTTTTGGCTTTGGTGTTTTTAATGGTCAAACGGCCAATCAACCTGATAGAAACCGTGGTGCGCATTGGGTGGCTAGATTAAGTTATCCGTTTAAGTTTGATAACGGTCAAATTTTTGAACCTGGGATTCAAGGATATTCTGGAAATTTTGTTTTACCCAACGTTACCGAAGGTGTAACTGTGGCTAATGAAAATATGGAATTTACAGATCAACGTGCGGCCATTACTGCAGTTTGGTACCCACAACCCTTTGGAATTCAAGCGGAATATAATATTGGTAGAGGTCCTGAGTATGTGCCTGAAACCAATTCAATTGAAAATAGAAGCTTGAACGGTGGTTATGCTACACTCTCTTATTTTATTGATACCCCTTCTTACGGAAGAGTAATTCCTTTTACGCGTTACCATAATTATAGAGGAGGAAAAAAACATGAATTGGATGCCAGAAGACATCGGGTAAGTGAATTGGAAATTGGCATAGAATGGCAACCGATTAGAAATTTAGAATTTGTAGCTATGTACACCTTCTCTGACAGAACTTTTGAAGATGCATTAAATCCATATAACAATCAACGTGGTAGTTTGTTACGCTTACAGGTTCAAATGAATTTTTAAGCGATTCTCTAAATAAAAAGCTATGATCTGTTTTGTTGAAAAACTGTCTTAGCTTTTTATCCTTAGGGTTATCATTGTGTTGAATGAAGTTTGAAACTTCGCTTAACTTTTTGTAAATTTTGAATGAATTCTAAACAACCAAAAACAACACATTTAACCAAAGAAAAGTAAATCAGAAAATTCAAATCTTAAAGAAACCATTGATTTTTTTGATATATTTTTTTAATTTTAGCCTTTTAATTTAGTGTTTACTTTTCAATTTAAAATCATTATTTTGAAAGTGTACATAAAATTGAAATGTTTTATTTAAAAAAATCAATCAATATCATAAATCAATGAATGCAGTTACTGACCAACTAAAATCAGCTTTAAAAGAAAAATTTGGATTTGATAGTTTTAGAGGACTTCAAGAAGAAATCATCACCGATTTAATCAATGGCAAAGATGAGTTAGTGATTATGCCAACGGGCGGTGGAAAATCAATTTGTTATCAATTGCCTGCGGTTATTGTACCCAAAACTTGCTTGGTGATTTCGCCTTTAATTGCTTTAATGAAAGACCAAGTAGATGGCTTAAAAGCCAACGGAATTGAAGCAGGATTTATCAATTCTAGTCTTGCTTTTGAAGAACGTGAACAAATTTTACATCAAGTAGCCGATGGGAAAATTAAACTTCTTTACTTGGCTCCAGAAAGTATTAGCTATGTATCTTCTATTCTTAAAAAAGAATACCTAAGTTATATAGCGGTTGATGAAGCCCATTGCATATCCGCTTGGGGGCATGATTTTAGGCCCGCTTACAAGCAACTTAAATTTTTAAAGCAATCTATGCCAGAAGTGCCTATGATTGCTTTAACGGCAACAGCAGACAAAGCCACACAAGCCGATATTGTTAGTGAATTAGGCTTGATTAATCCTACAATAAAAATCGATTCTTTTAATCGAGCAAATATATTTTTGAATGTTCAGCCAGCCAATAAACGCTTTGAAAAAATTCTTAGATTTATTCAACAACGCCCAGATGAGTCGGGTATAATTTATTGTTTAAGCAGAAAATCTACTGAAAAATTAGCCGAAAAACTCACTGATGAAGGACTTAGGGTGGGCGTTTATCATGCCGGTATGCAGAGTGAAGACCGAAGTAAGGCACAAGAAGATTTCATCAACGATGAAACCCAGATCATTTGTGCAACTGTGGCCTTTGGAATGGGCATAGATAAATCAAACGTACGTTGGGTAATTCACTATAACCTTCCTAAAAACATTGAGAGTTATTACCAAGAAATTGGTCGGGCAGGCCGTGATGGTTTGCCAGCTGAAGCCTTGCTTTTTCATTCGTATGGAGATATTCTCACCTACAGCAGGTTTTTTGAAGAGTCAAGCAATCAAGAATTTCAAATGGCTAAACTTCTCCGCATGAAGGAGTACGCCGATGCAGTGAATTGTAGAAGAAAGATTTTATTGAGCTATTTTGGTGAAATTTTAGATGAAAACTGTGGACATTGTGACGTATGTAAAAACCCACGAAAATTTAATGATGCCACCCTCCTAGCCCAAAAAGCTTTATCGGCCATTGCTCGAGTTAAGGAAAACGAGCCTATGGGGGTGATTATTGATATTCTAAAAGCAACTTATTCTAACGAAGTTAAAGAAATGAGCTACGACCAGCTTAAAACTTTTGGAGCTGGAAGAGATTTGACTAAAAATGATTGGCAACACTATATCACACAACTTATTAATGAAGGTTATTGCGAAATAGCTTTTCATCAAAACAACCAT
>JAIUMH010000225.1 GCA_022565635.1 Flavobacteriaceae bacterium
CCAACACCCAACACCCAACACCCAACACCCAACACCCACCACCCAACATCCAACACCCAACACCTAACACCCAACACCCAACACCCAACATCTGATTTCTACTTATGAGATATGAGAAGACCCCATAGGGGTCAAATATTTATAAAAAGAAACGAACCCGTCCACTCACTACCCCCGAGGGATCGCATGTTTTTCCGTTAAGGAGCTACAATTCTCGTTTTTATCAAAAATAATCTACATCCAACACCCAACACCTAACACCCAACACCCAACACCCAACACCTGACATCCAACACCCAACATCCATCATACATAGTGATAAATTAAAACAATTTCAATCTTTAATTAATCTTTAATAAAAGTAGAAAGACAACTTAATGGCTTTAATCATAAATTTGCCTTATGATAACATTCAAGAAAATAGAGAAGTCTCAATACTCTCAATGGAAAAAAGATTTGAAAGACTTATACCTTCAAACCTTTACACAAGGCC
The DNA here is from genome assembly GCA_022565635.1 of Flavobacteriaceae bacterium. Taxonomy (GTDB): domain Bacteria; phylum Bacteroidota; class Bacteroidia; order Flavobacteriales; family Flavobacteriaceae; genus Psychroflexus. The sequence continues at coordinate 494 of JAIUMH010000225.1, forward strand.
TTTCGGCTCAACACATTGAAGAGTTAGAGGCAGAGCAATATTTAGATCAGCTTTTTAGTGAAGGTTATGGTATTTGTGGTTTTGATAAATCCCAACTCGTTGCAACACTTATTGCTGTTCCGCCAAGTTTAGATAGAGAAATGCCTGAAAGTTTATCCACTCAATTTAATACTTCCAACAGTTTATATATAGCAGAAGTACTTGTAGCAGAAACACATCGAGGTTTGGGGTTAGGAAAAAAAATGTTTCAAAAATTTGAATTGGAACTACCAGATTCAATACATCATGTATTACTTCGGGTATGGGATAAAAATGAAATTGCCATACAGTTGTACCAAAAACAAGGATTTGAAGTCTGTGGTGAAATGGTACAGCAGAAATTAAAACCGCTTACCAAAGAAAAATTTGAGATGCATAAAAAATATATGATTAAAACTTATCAATAATTTGAAAACTATTATTTTAAAAGAAAAGCAAACTACCTTACACAGATGACAGAATTTAATTTAAAAACTCCAGATTTAATTAACGGTACGCCTGAAGAAAAACGTAAAGAGATACTTGATTACTTTTTGCGTACGTTTGAATTGGATACTCAATTATATAACACCATTAAAGAGGAAGACGCTTTTTTTATGCGAGCTGACCCCTTGCGTCATCCACTTATTTTTTATTTTGGACACACGGCTTGCTTTTTTGTAAATAAATTGGTCTTGGCAGGTCTTTTTCCTGAGCATATCAATCCAAAATTTGAATCGATTTTTGCCATTGGCGTAGATGAAATGTCTTGGGATGACTTAAATGAAGAAAATTATGATTGGCCAACAGTGGCTGAGGTGCGGGCATATAGAAATACTGTGAAAGAAAAAATAACCCATTTGATTTTGGAGTTGCCTCTTCAACTTCCAATTGATTGGGAAAGTAAGTTTTGGCCTATTTTAATGGGAATTGAGCATCAAAATATCCATATAGAAACTTCTTCTGTATTAATTAGACAATTGCCTATAGATAAGCTTCAATCAGGAAAATTTAATCAAACTTTTCAGGAAGACCCGCCAATTGTTGAAAATCAATTGATAGCCGTTTCTCCCTCAGAAGTTCAGCTGGGTAAACCTGAGCATCACCAACATTATGGTTGGGATTTAGAATACGGGAGCAGAAATGAAAATGTGGAAGCGTTTAAGGCTTCTAAGATGTTGGTTTCTAATGCAGAATTTTTAGAATTTATAAAAGACAAAGGTTACCAAACAAAACAATGGTGGACAGAAGAGGGCTGGTCTTGGGTTGCTTATAAAGACGCTCAGCATCCTCAGTTTTGGATCAAGGATGGGAGTTCATACAAATTACGACTAATGACGGAAATTGTACCGATGAAATGGAGCTTTCCTGTTGAAATTAATTACTTAGAAGCGAAAGCATTTTGTAATTGGAAATCGGTACAAACAGGAAAAAAACTTCGACTTCCAACGGAAGCAGAATGGAAACGACTTATTGAGGTGGCCAATGTGAAGGATGTGCAATTCTGGAAAAAAGCCCCTGGAAATATCAATTTAGAGCATTATACTTCTCCCTGTCCGGTAAATACATTTGCTTTTGACGAGTTTTACGACTTAATTGGAAATGTTTGGCAATGGACAGAAACTCCAATTACGGGTTATCCTGGTTTTAAAGTTCACCCTTTATATGATGATTTTTCAACCCCAACATTTGATGGTAAGCATAATTTAATAAAAGGAGGGTCGTGGATTTCAACTGGAAACGAAGCTACACTGCACGCAAGATATGCTTTTAGAAGGCATTTCTACCAACATGCTGGTTTTAGGTACATAGAATCAGCACATGAACCAGAAATTCGGGTGGATAGTTACGAAACCGATGAAGAAGTTGTTATTTCTTGCGAACAAAACTATGGGGATGATTACCTTGAAATGAAAAAACTACCCCTTCAAGTAATAGAGTTTATTCAACAAACGGTAAAGGACGCTTCTTCCAAAACACTTTTAGATTTAAACTCTGACACAGGGAGATTAGCTTTTGAAGCATCACGGCTATTTAAACAAGTAACCGCTTTAGATGCTTCAGCACGTTTTATACGTCCCGCTATAGAATTACAAAAAAATGGACTTTTACGCTACCAAATTAAAGACGAAGGGGAGTTGTCTATTTTTAAAGATATTTTGATTGAAGATTTAAAAATAAAGAATAGTCAAAATCTTGTTTTTATGCAAGATGATGTAATGAAACTCAAAGATAAGTACCGTAATTTTGATGTTATAGTCGCTTTAAATTTGTTAGAAGAACTAAGAAAACCAAAAGAATTTTTAAGTACAATTAATGAGCGTTTCAACAAGGACGGTTTACTGTTTTTAGGCTCTACTTATCAATGGCAAGAAGCTATTACAAAAAAAGAAAATTGGCTGGGTGGTATTAAAAAAGACGGTGAACCTATTCAGTCTATTGATGGGATACAACAAATTTTATCCACTCATTTTGAATTGATTCAGCCTCCTGTAAATTTATCTTATGTAATTAGAAATAGCAGTAGAAAGTTAGAAGTACTAATTTCTGAGCTTAGTATTTGGAAAATGAAGTAAACTGAATTAAGTCGTTTTTTTCAAATGTTTTAAAATAGTTTTAGAAGCATTTTTTCTAATATTATTCGGGTTGTTGTTTAATACCAATTTAATAATCGGCTGTTGTCATTTTGAGCCCCTGAAAATTTCAGCAAATTTTATTTAATAGTTAGTGACGTTTATATTATGTTTTAGCATCGAGCCCTTCAATTCTTCAGGATAAACTCAGTCGAGATGTAG
>JAIUMH010000226.1 GCA_022565635.1 Flavobacteriaceae bacterium
GGGCACGGGCATCGGCACTAATTAATGGTTAGAACCAAAAATGGTATGTCTTAATACAGTTCTTTGAGGCTGATTGATTGTCTGAAAATAATCAGACTCTTCAGTTTGATGAGGACTTAACAGACATACCATTTTTTTAAAACTGAATGTATTCAACATACCAAATTGCAATAGGGCAACTCCACACTGTGTTTGCTCAATTGACTTTCTCATTGAAATTTAAAGTAAAGACGCTGATATGCGGAAATTCATCTGCGTCGTAGTGGATGAAAAAGTAATTTCCATTTTCATCCCGATGCCTTACTGCAGGCAGATTAAAGGATAGTAGTGAAACATTTTTAATCAGTTTTTGATTGGAAACAACGTTCAACCCTTTATCAAAAACAGTTGCGTGCAGGTTCCAATTATTAGCTTCACCGCTGTCTGACAAAGAATGTTCAGCTGTAAAATGAACCAAAAACTCTTCACTGGCTTTAAACAATCCGGCATTCATTCTGAAAACATACCCTGAAAAGCTACCTTCAGCAGAGTTATGTCTCATGAAAACTTTATCCCTGTATCGATTATTAGTCGTTTCGCTGTAGGCTTCAGATTCGTACGTTACCGGTGTAAACGTATACTCACCGGTTGCTGGATTCGTTATATGTAATCCATCAAATGGGACTCTGCTTACATATATCCATTTACCATTATATATTTCCACAGAACTTCCGGCAGTGCTACTATTTAAAGCATTTGCAAATCCGGAACTGCCTCTGGTTTTTGACTGATCAAGATGTGATACAAAATTATGTTGAAGATCAGGACTCCAAGCATGCAGAATATCTTTATTGTCGGAAAAGTTGTTGTACAGAAATAATTTATATCCATCCTTAGAGTGCACGACCTGTCTCGGCCGGAATAGTCTATTGGAGCCTTCTGGTTTTATAAGTATTTCATCAATTATTTCTCCTTCACTGGAAATCTTTACATATTTGGAATTTAAAACAGTATCAAAAACATACAATGATTTTGAATAAGAAGTGATCAGGTCAAAATTCATAAATTCACCTGGTCCTCTCCCACGTCTTCCAAACGTATAATGTTCCATGCTTTCCTTGTTGAACACCTTTATATTCATTGCCTGTGCATCAGTCACATAAATAAATCCTTCATCAGAAGTAATCAATTCCGGAAGACCAAATCTGGCACTGTTGATTAGCACTTCTAGTTCATCATTCTCTACTATTTCAACAGATACATTCTGAGAGAAGCAGTTAGCAATACCTAAAATATAGAAGATCGTGAACAATAATATTAGTTTGGCAATAGATGACATATTAATAATTCTATATTGGGTCTTCTCCCGGGGGGGTTCCAGCGCCATCACATAGTTCTCCGTCGAATGAACAAGGTGGGTTAGAGTTTTCAACATCCTCACACATTGTTACACCTGTATGAGCGCTACCTGCATTGGTACAACCATGTGCATCGCATATCCAACAATGTGATGCATCTACAAGCACATCATCAAAAAATTGGGTTTGAAATATGGCAAGTCCAAAAAAAGTGAACGATAAAACCAAAATCAGATTAGAAACTGAATGTGCAAATTTTTTCATAATAGATATGTTTATATGATTTAATGGTTAAAGTAGAAGATTCAAATCTGACAGTAATTTCTTTTTTAAGTCAAAACTGTCAATTACATTAGAGTGTAAAGTAATATTTGACACCCCAACTCTCTCGTAAAGGTCGATAAGAAATATCCGACTCATGATTGTTGGATCAATACTGAGACCAAGGCTATTATACATGAAATCAATATTTTCAAAGCCAGATAGTTCCAAAAAGTCATTAGCTTGATCTTCTTTTCCTGTATTTACAAATACAAAAAAATCTTTTTCTTGTTGGGCTATTGTATAATATTCATGCAGGTTATACAATAAGGTAGGGCAAGTATATACATCAATGAACGCTACTAAAAACTTACCCTCATTGTTTTCATTGTTGACAATATTATTAATTTCACTTTGCAGATAGTTATAAACCTCTACTTCAACACTAAGTGGGTACCCTACTTGAAAGGCCGATGAAGATGAACCCTTTATTATAATAAATGAAAAAACAACGATTATCATTGAAACGGTTAACTTTTTAAGTATAGACATTGTTGTGAAAATCTTAGCGTGTTTTTCATTCATCTGTTACAAACTTTTGAAGGACTTCGCAAAACCAGGTTCTTACCCAACACTTTTGTAATTGTTCAGTTGAAATCCTTATAAATGGCATACATGCTGTGGTTTCAACCTACTTTTAACCTTACCCTTGACTGAACTCCCTGGTTATGTAAAGCCTCCTTGTATGGCATCTTATAAACTTTACGGATGACAGCATATCAAATGATCAAATTTTCTCGGAATTATTAAGTGATTAAAGTCCTCATGTATCCTAATAATGTTTCCGGTCTCTCACAATCAGTTTCCTAGCCTAATATTTTAGGCGAAATTGCCTATCCTCATATTACTTTCAATAATCAGAATCATCATATTTTACCCTCCAAATCCATTTTTGAAGCGCAGACCTCCCTTTCAGGTTTAATTTGTCACAAATATGTCTCTTGTGCGCGTCTATGGTCCGTACTGATAAACTTAGCTCTTCGCTCACCTCTTTGTTTGAATACCCTCTTTCAACAAATTCCAAAACCTCGATTTCACGTGGAGAGAGTATTTTTAATGCTTTGAGGTAGGATGTAGTGGTTGTTTGGTTGTTTGGTTGTTTGAAATCTGTCATAATAAATAAGAATATGTATATGTTTAAGAAACGATTCATACCATATTAAATTAAAAAACAATCCTATTATCATGAAAAAGAGGTTAATTACATTCAAATGTTACATTAAATTTCCTTAATACATCCGGTCTCTCAATTTGCAAGCTTATTTATCATATCTAGGCTTTAGTTGTTTGTCAAAAATGGCCAATATTATTTTTTTGATAACAATGTAATACGACACATAAAATCGGTTATTACGGCCCCGAAGGGCCTACCCCTCCGAAGTCGCAAAGTTGTTTGATTAGTAATTCTGGCCTCCGAGATGTTGACGCGGGTGTGTATAGCGAGCAGTTCGACTGGCACGCCATCACCGATTGCGACGGGCATGGGCATCAGCATTAATTAATGGTTAGAACCAAAAATGGTATGTCTTAATGCAGTTGTTTGAGTCAGTTTGATGAGGACTTAACAGACATACCATTTTTGTAAAAAAGCTGTAAAGTCGCGGGAGACGTTGAGTTTGATTAGCTACTTC
>JAIUMH010000227.1 GCA_022565635.1 Flavobacteriaceae bacterium
TTTTATTCCGCAACTCGATTTTCAATTTGAGTTCTGCTTTTTTTATATGCTTTACGGTTTGCAGCTACCCGAAGGTGGCGATTTCGAAGCACTTCACTGTCAACCAAGCACGAACTTTGATAGAAGCAAAAAGCTTGATTTAACCACTGAACCTCCACTTTTGGGTAGGTGCTGTTATGTGCTGCCTTTCTTTTTACTCGTTGTATTGTCAGTCATTAATGTCGCAAGTTAAATAATTTGAAACACAAAGGTATTAGTCCTATCGAAACGGCAATGAAAATAGCAACTCGTATGTAGTTAAGTGTCTGCCAAAGAGAGGTTCGGTTTATTAGGTCTTTTGCAAGAGTTGGTGTTTCAGCAATTTTTTGAAAGGCAATAATGTTAGGTGCAAAATAGGATAGTGTCCATACTCTAACGGCAAAGTGAACTGCAAATAAAATTAGAAGCCAATTTCTCACAGGGTCAATTTTCCAACAAAAAACAATGGCGAGTATAAACGTAATTTCGTGCAATGAATGAAAGATTATCCAAAAGAACTTCAAACTTGCTCCTCGTCCGTCCAACAAGAGCTTGAAATTGTCAGGTGGGGAAGCTGTCCATTTAGGAACAAACACAAGGGTTTCAAAAATTTGTGCTCCATTCATTAAAAAATAAATGAGTGTAGTAATGCAAAGCCATAGTTCGGCTCTTGTCAGGTAGCTTGCTGTTATATTTTCCATTTTTGTCATTTTATTTGTTGCTTAAATTGTCAGTTGTTTCATTCATAATGGCGGTTGCTTCTTTAAGATACCGTTCAATGATTTGGATTTCTTTTTCAGAAAACGAAGCGATAAGGTCAGCCGTTTTTTGTTGTAATTCACTGAATATCGGTTGTAAAAGTTTCATACTATTTTCAGCATTTGGTATGATAATTACTTTTCGTCTGTCGTCTTTGGTAAATTGTCTTTTTAGAAGCTTCTTTTTCTCCAAGCGGTCTATTAAACCTGTCACCGCACCTGTTGTCAGTCCTGTCAGTTTAGAAATATCGCCTGCTGTTAGTTCCTTGTGTTGAAGTATAAGTCCTAAATACTTGTGGTCAGTGCCTGAAAGTCCCGCCTTGCGTGCAATAGCTTCGTGCATAAAAATAGAAGCGTCAGAATACTGTCGGCTTGCAGTTCTGAACTTATCAACTATACTGTCTGCTTGTTTTTTACTCATTGTCTAATTATCTTAGCTGCAAAGATAAATAGATCCTAAACAATAATCCAATAGTTTGAGTAAATTTTTTAGAATGTCCTAATTGTCTGTCAGTTGGAAGTTAGTATGCTTGTCGGTCAAGGTTGCACGTTTCGCGGCTTTGCGTTCGGGCGGGATTTTTAGCACTACACTCGATACGAAGCACCACAGTTCAAATATAGAAAAAAGCGTCAGACGAAGCACTGAACCCCGCCTGACGCAAAACCGCTGTTAGCCGTTCGTTGTTTTTACTTCGTCTTTCTTTTCTTTGATGATTTAGCAAGTTTGTTATAGTCAAGGCATAAGTTTAAGAAAAATTCAAAGTCTTTTCTGTCTTTAAACCCGTCAGGATATATATAGCAGTAACCTTTGTATTCTTTGCCTTTCATCAACATTGTCTCGTATCCATCTTTTTCGTAAAGTTCTTCTTGTCGGCTTGGGTCAAAACGTAACATTAATTTTTCATCGCTTACACAAACACAAGTCTTTCCGTTTACCATAAAGTTTAGAACATTGAACATTAGTTTTTCTTCAACGTCTATGCCTGGTATTTCAGCAAGATATTCTCTAACTCTGTCTGCAAGATTTGTGTCGTAAGCCATAATTGAAAACTATTTACGTGAATGAAGTCCTACAGTATTGCCTTCCGTGTCAATGAAAATTGAGATGAAACCAAATTCACCAATATTCATTTTAGGTTGTACAACTTTTCCACCTGATGCTTCAATTCTTTGTTCTTCCGCAATATTGTCTTCCGTTTCAAAATAGACAACCGTATTATTGCTACTGGGAACAAAATTTGCTTTCTCCACCAATGCCCCTGAAATATCGTGGCTTTCAGGACTGAAAGGGAAAAATGATTGTTTTCCCCATTCTATGGGAGCATCTGTCAGCTTTAAATTGAAAACTGTTTCGTAGAATTTCTTTGCTCGGTCTAAGTTTGCTACATTGATGTCAAACCAACCAACTGGATTTACATTTGCCATTTTACTATGATTTTTAAGTTTTTGCACTATTGCGATGCAAAGGTAGAAACACCCTAAACGGCAAAATTGTAAAAATGGGACAAGGCTATTTTTTGTCAAAAATCAACGACATTTTAAGGCTGTCTCCGAAAAACTCCTTTGGTGTTAACCCTGTAAATTCCTTGAATTCTTTTATGAAATGTGCTTGGTCAAAATATTCGTTTTCATAAGCCAAGTCAGTTAGGCTTGTAATCTCTTCATTCAACAATACTTTCAAAGTTGCCTGAATTCTAATGGTCTTTGCCAATTGCTTTGGACTTAACCCTATAGCGGAAGAAAATTTTCGAGCTAACTGCCTTCGGTTTATGTTACTGCTTTCTGTAAATTCATTTACAGAAAACTGGCCATTTCTGTTGAAAATTGTTTCAACTGTTGATTTTACAATATTGTCAATCGTTTTTTTCTTGGCTAATTGTTTGAAAAGAAAGGTCTCTATTATGTGAATTCTTTCACGCGTTGAGTTAGCATTTAATATTTGTTCACCAAGCTTTTTGCCGTCTTCTCCAAATAATATGTCCAACGGTATGGCTTTGTTTTCCATCTCCTTAATTGGGATTGTCGAGAAAGGCAAAAATCCATTAGGCTTAAATTGTACAACAAAACTGCCCGTCACGCCAACTGGCTCAATCACATAAGGTTTTGTCAATTGTCCAATTAAAAAGCATTTTGGTAAAATTATTATCTCGCCATTTTGTGAATGATGTTTGTAAGTGTCGCCATAATGAAAGATTAACTTCATTGTTCCGTCTGGTACAATGGTGTTCTTAAGAGGTATGTTTTCCTTTTCACCGTCTAGTGTCCAATATCGTTTAACAAACTCTGTCAGTTCGATATTTGGTTCATATGTTTTCGGGTTTAACTCCATTGTCAATTTTGTACGGTGTCTTTTTACAATGACGGCTAACGTTCCGTGCATATGCTTTGTGGCGAAGTTAAAAACCGCTCGCCTTTCGGTTGAGTTCTGACT
>JAIUMH010000228.1 GCA_022565635.1 Flavobacteriaceae bacterium
AGTTCTGCACTGAAAGTGCAGGGTTTTAAACCCTTAGCTGAGACCAATAAAAAAAACTGTGTGGTATGCTAAATGCTACCACTATTCCCGCTAAAGTTTTCGATGAAGCGTTAAATTTTTGGGCTTCACTTGGATTCATTAAACATAGCAACCAAAAAGCACCCATCATATATGTAGTAATGGAGGTCAATAATGAGCAAGGCAAATAATCTAAAAAAAATTCTGAAACCATTTTCCCGGGCATCAGGGTAATGTATGTGGCCGGTGAACCAGAAAAATCAATCCCGGAACAGGCAAAAAAAGCTTTTACTGAACTTGAATCGGCGTTTACTTCTTTCAGAGGGAGAAAGTTTTATGGAGTGATTACAGAGAATGAATACCGTGCCTGCTCTTCGATTACAGCATCGGACGAACAAACCAGCTTGCCACACCGAACAATGATTATTCCGGGTGGTAAATATATACGAACGAAAATTGATGACTGGCAAAAGCATACTGAACAAATAGCTCAAGCTTTTGATGAGCTGTACGAACTGCCAAATGTGGATCCATCACGGCCAGCAATCGAGTATTACAGAACCGTAAATGAGTTGGAAATTATGGTGCCAATAGAATGATATATATAGATAATCCAAAAAAAAGGATATCAAGCCCAATTTCAATGTAAATCAAGCGGGCGCGTTTGTGCTAAGCTGTTTATTTTCTGTATTTAGCCGGACAACTTTTTTACCAATCCGGTCCGGTAACTAAATTGATGAAATCAATCATGAATCAAGCGCAACATATTTCCGCATCTACCCTGTGTTAGCATATATAGCGCAAGTTTATTGCGTGTATAACTGAGTTAGCGGTCATTGTAAAAAACGACACATCAACCATTAAAAGGACAACAAAATGAATGATAAAATTGGAATAGTATTGATACACGGAGCAGGTTTAGGTAGTTTCATTTGGGACGACTTGAAACCGTTAATAAAAACCCCTGTTTTGACAATTGAATTCCCAAACAGAGAAGTTGGTGACAAGTCTAATAGCAATCTAACCTTTGACGACTACAAAAAATCAGCAACTGAACAAATAGAAAAATGGGGCATTGACAATTTTGTAATTGTAACACATTCAATTGGCGGTTGTGTTGGTTTAAGTTTGACAGACTATTTTGCTGAAAAAGTTGTTGGGTTCGTTGGAATTAGTTCAGCCATTCCAACAAACGGAAAATCTTTTATTTCTTGTTTGCCATTTCCACAAAGTTTGATTATGCCATTAATACTAAACTTATTTGGGACAAAACCACCTCAAAAAGCAATTGAGCAAACACTTTGTAACGACCTCACATCTGAACAGACATCAGAGATTGTTAAACGGTTTACACCAGAAGCAAAACTTTTATACACGACTAAAGTAAACTACAAAAATTTTGAAATTAAAAAACTATACATAAAACTTACTAATGACAAAGAGTTTCCTTTGAAGTTGCAGGACAAAATGATAAAAAATCTAACTACACGAAAAGTGGTAACGATAGACAGCGGACATTTACCTATGATAAGTAACCCGAAAGAATTATCACTTATTTTATCAGACTTCATAAAAGATGTTGTGCAGGATGAAAAAACAACAACCCGCTAACATGCTATACCTGGCAATTGCGGGTGCAGTGCAGGTTTCGGGGTTTCTGCTTCGCATTATCTTCTGTAGTGGCGGACAGTTTAGCAGCCCGTAATCCGCAACTGCAGGTATAGCAGGAACGTTGTGTGTAATTGGAGAAAACCAAGATAGGATGAATCACTTCATTAAAAGAACAATTGCATATCTTATAGACTGTCTGATTTGCTATACGTTTATAATGCTAATTTTCCAATGGGCTTTGCTGAGCAACTTGAGAGTAATGATCGGTATTACACATGAATGGTTTGAAAGCAGTTTGAATTTACAACTATATGTTTTTCTGACAATTTCTTTACCTGTATGGTTTTACTTCACCTATTTAGATAGCAATAAGTCAAGTGGCACAATAGGAAAAAGGATAATGAAATTAGCAGTCCTTGATTATAAAAAAGAGAAAGTTAGATTGAAAAAATCTTTTTTAAGGACAATATTCAAGTTATCTCCTTGGGAAATAGCTCATTTTGGAATAATATTTCCGTCACCTCTATATTTTTCGCAAAATCCCGACATCAGAATATTAACAATATTCGGTTTAATTCTATTTGGAGCTTATATGTTAAGTATAATAATTGACTCCAACAGGCAATCGCTTTATGATAAATTATTATGTATAAAAGTAATAGAGAAATGAAAACCACCACAACACATATACGCAAACCGTTATGAAAAACAGTGTTCGTCGCTCTGACCAATAACATCGGTTTCGTGCTGACCGGTTTACATATATAGCTGAACCTCAAAGTTGGTCGCCCGGCAGCACAAACCGAAGGCCGTTATACCTCCTGCCCATTCTATAGTTTGACTTATAAAAACTAAATAGACTTGCGTTAGTCTCTTCGATTATTTAATATAGTTCAGAAAACTATACAAAACTTCATAAAGACTATATAAGACTATGAAAAAAATTGATGTTGATGATCAAGTCTTCTCATTTCTTCAGAAACAGGCGATTCCGTTTGAAGACACTCCTAATACTGTTTTACGACGTCTGCTTTTTGAAAAGGAAAATAAACCTCGATCTAATCTTAAATCTGACAAAATTGAACGTAAGGAAGATGCCAGAAAATCAATTGACACAGACACTTTCGTAAAGAGTGTTCTAAGAAAATATTTTGACGAAAACTTTAAGAAGGTTCCTCCCTTTCGATATATGTTCGATCTTCCAGATAAATTAGTCTATTTCCAAAATTTCAACGAGCAGTATAGTGAGAACCTGTGGTATAGGTTGCGTAAAAGCGCACTTGATAAGTTAAGAAGGTCAAATAAAAATGCATTCATTTGTTTTACCAATCCATCAGATAATTTGTACTACGCAATACCAATTGAGAGTATTGAGGAAAAATCACAAAGTTCAGATTGGGAAAGAAACGATATTGAGGTAAATATCGACCATAAACATCGAAGGTGGCGAGAATTTGACTGGAATATTAGAAAATTTTTAACCGAAAATGCAATCTAAAATCACAATATCTGAGTTCAAGTAATAAGTGCAACACGAAAAAGTAACCCTGAGGGGCGCGCCC
>JAIUMH010000229.1 GCA_022565635.1 Flavobacteriaceae bacterium
TCTTCTTCGTCTGAAGCATCAGGTAAAGCTTCTACCACCGCATCAAGCAGTTCACCAGAACCACTTCCATTAATGGCTGAAATTGTGAAGTAATCGCCCAATCCTAAACTGTAAAATTCAGTTGCATCCAACATGTTTTTTGTGGAATCTACTTTGTTTACGGCAATTAAAGTAGGTTTATTTGCCTTTCTTAAAAGCTTTGCTACATCATCATCGGCGGGAGTTATTCCTGAGGTAACATCCACTACAAAAATAATTACATCTGCTTCATCTATAGCTAATTCTACTTGTTTGTCTATATCTTTTTCAAAAACATCATCGCTTCCAATAACGTATCCTCCTGTGTCTATTACTGAAAACTCTCTTCCGTTCCAGTCGGTTTTTCCGTAATGACGATCTCTTGTAACTCCACTTACGGAGTCAACAATAGCTTCTCTACGTTGTATAAGTCGATTAAAAAAAGTTGATTTTCCAACATTTGGACGACCTACAATTGCAACAATGCTTCCCATGATTTTTATTCAAATTTGAGTGCAAAGTTAAGCTTTTTAACGGAACTTGAATTAAAATTTTTATCTTTACCGAATGAATGCTGATAAACCTATTAATATAGAAGAACCCATTGAGTTGAGGGTGAGATTTACGAAGTTTTCTGATAAATCTTCCAGTGAAATTCTAGAGCAAGTTAGCCGGTGGAAAAAAGATACTTCTTTTAAATACCCAATCAAACATATAGATGAGCATATTTGGATCCAAATTCCAAAATCACAAAAAAAAATGCATTCACCTCACCTGCATTTGGAATTGTTTCCTAAAAACAAAGGAACTGAAGTTTCTGGTTTGTTTGGTCCCGATCCTAGCCTTTGGACAATGTTTATGTTTTTGCATTTTTTTCTAGCTTTACTCTTTATTATTCTTGGTATTTGGGGGTATAGTAGCTGGTCTTTAGGGAAAGATTTCTTGCCGCAATTAGCTGTTATGTTAGTAATTGGACTAATTTGGATGGGCTTGTATTTTTTTGCCAGATATAACCGTAATAAGGGCAAGAGTCAAGCTATCGAGCTAGACCAAATAATGAGAAAACTACTGTATTAATTTTTTTACTGTTACTAAATAATCTGTGAAGAACATTTTTTTAGTGTTAGCTATGTAAACTGATTCTAAATTAAGTACTTGCTTGTCAATTACAAGAGATACAACACAGGAAAAATTGAGAATATGATAATTTGTGATATTGTAAAATTCGTTTTTCGTAATTTCATCATCAAAAAACATTGAGTTGCTAATTTTTTTCAGACTTTTTTGATAATTTATGCTTATTTTCAAAACTGCAATCGTTTTAGTACTTTTGCATGAATTTAAAAATTACGAAATTATGGCTTTTGATATTGATATGATTAAAAAAGTGTATAAGCAAATGGACAGCCGCATTAAAAAGGCGCGCGAAGTTGTTGATACACCGCTTACTTTGGCAGAGAAAATACTTTATACTCACTTATGGGATGGAGATCCAGCAACAAAATTTGAAAGAGGAAAAGATTATGTAAATTTTGCTCCAGATCGTATTGCATGTCAAGATGCCACTGCTCAAATGGCTTTGCTTCAGTTTATGCAAGCAGGAAAAGATCAGGTTGCTGTTCCAACAACGGTGCATTGTGATCACTTAATTCAAGCCAAAGAAGGAGCAAAAAAAGATTTAAAAAGAGCAAATGATGCTTCTAGTGAGGTATTTGACTTCTTAGAGTCGGTATCTAATAAATATGGTATTGGTTTCTGGAAACCAGGTGCAGGGATTATTCACCAAGTGGTTTTAGAGAACTATGCATTTCCTGGTGGAATGATGATAGGAACTGATTCACACACCGTAAATGCTGGCGGATTAGGAATGGTTGCTGTTGGTGTAGGTGGTGCTGATGCCGTTGATGTAATGGCCGGAATGCCTTGGGAATTAAAATTTCCAAAATTAATTGGTGTAAAATTAACAGGTGAACCACAAGGTTGGACAGCCGCTAAAGATGTTATTCTTAAAGTTGCTGAAATCCTAACCGTAAAAGGGGGTACAGGAAGTATTGTAGAATATTTTGGTCCAGGAGCGCAAAATCTATCTTGTACTGGTAAAGGTACTATCTGTAATATGGGAGCTGAAATTGGAGCTACCACTTCTACTTTTGGTTACGACTTATCTATGGAACGCTTTTTAAGAGCTACTGATAGAAATGATGTAGCCGATGCTGCCAACGAAATTAAAGAGCATTTAACTGGCGACCCAGAAGTATATGCTAACCCAGAAAAATATTTTGACCAAGTGATAGAAATTGATTTATCTACACTTCGTCCTCACTTAAATGGCCCTTTTACTCCAGATTTAGCTACACCAGTTGGCGAATTAGGAGCTAAAGCCAAAGAAAACGATTGGCCAATTAAAGTAGATTGGGGATTAATAGGTTCTTGTACCAACTCTTCTTATGAGGATTTAACAAGAGCAGCATCTATTGCTCAACAGGCTATTGATAAAAAATTAAAACCAAAATCTGATTTTGGAATTAACCCAGGTTCAGAACAAATTAGATTCACCGCCGAAAGAGACGGACTTTTAAAAGTTTTTGAAGATCTTGGTGCTACCATATTTACCAATGCTTGTGGGCCTTGTATTGGTCAATGGGATAGAAGCGACCGTAAAGGTGACGAGAAAAATACCATTGTTCACTCCTTCAATAGAAACTTCTCTAAACGTGCGGATGGAAACCCAAACACCCACGCTTTTGTAGGTTCTCCTGAAATGGTAGCGGCTATTGCTATTTCTGGTCGTTTGGATTTTGATCCTATGAATGATACATTAATCAATGAAGACGGAGAGGAAGTAAAATTAGATATGCCAAATGGTATTGAATTACCTCCACAAGGTTTTGAAGTGGAAGATAATGGATATTTGGCTCCTAAAGAAGACGGAAGCAGTGTTGAGGTGAAAGTAGCTTCAGATTCTAACCGACTTCAATTATTAGAGCCGTTTGATCCTTGGGATGGTAAAAATTTGATGGATGCCAAATTATTGATTAAAGCACATGGAAAATGTACTACAGATCATATTTCTATGGCAGGTCCTTGGTTGAAGTACCGTGGTCATTTAGA
>JAIUMH010000230.1 GCA_022565635.1 Flavobacteriaceae bacterium
ATCACTGGCACTATAAGACCGAAATGACTGGCACAAATCGAACCGCTGTATCCAACACCTATATAAATTCTACTGTAGGTAACAATTATGGCCCAAGGAATTAACCAAAAATGTATTCTAGGAAGTTTTTCTTTAAGTTGAAGAATAAAAAAAGTAGCTAATGCAAAAGTTGTAGAAGCATGTGCAGAATAAAAGCCATATTTGCCACATCGTTTAGCAATAAATCTGCCATATTTCATGAAGTCTTCATGACATGGTCTTGGACGGTCAAAAAAATGCTTAACAAAACTGGCTAACTGATCACTTACTAAAATAACTAGAAATATAAATATGCAATATATTCCTACCTTTTTGAGATTGTACTTTTTGTAGACAAGTATTAAGAGAATCAAAAATACGGGTATAGAAGTCCATTTTTCTGTTATTACTAACCAAAACCAATCCCAGTTTCTGGAACCTAATCTATTCAAATACAGAAATAGATCACTGTCAATTTGATTGATCTTTTCAAGCATTAGAATTGGATTTAGAATTATTTTTAACAAAAACATACAACTCAATAACACTGATTAAGATGATGGAGTACGCTAATAGTTCTAAGCTCTCTTCAGAAGCATTCTTAATACTTCTGTATTGTTCTGATGGAGCATCAATTTTTTCAAATAAATTTATCCAGTTGTCTTTCTTTCCGTATAATCTTGAAAATAAATGTAAAATACTTAAACCACAAATTAAAACCCCAAAATTCAATTGATCCTTGACTAGGTACACTTGATTCAAAAAAGAATTCCAACTCTTTATTAAAATATAAATAGCAATAGCCACAGCCAAATAAGCAAAAATTTTCCAAGCATGTTCAAACATATAAAAATCAAAAACAGCGTCGTTTTCTCTGATAATGTGTGTGATAAAGAACAAACCTAATAGCAACGAATAAACTCTAAATTTTTTATATTTTTTTGCTTGTAAAAACAAGATAATGATGGTTAACCCCAGATAAACTAATTGAAAACTTTCAACATATCCATCTTCACTAAATTCACCATCAATGAAGTCAAATTTTATAATTTGAGTACTAATTAGCATTACCAAAAAGTAGAAAGGGACCCTAATAAATATACTTTTTAAGTCTTTTAAGCTTTTTCGCATTTTTTTAATTTATAATGATTTTATAATTTATTTCTAATACTTTTCTAATACTTGCAAATGAACTAAATAAAATTGACAATTCATAATTATTTTTTTTGAGTCTAATTTAGCAATCAAGTAGATTCTTTTTAACAGCGCTACTGTAAAACTGAAAGAACAGTTTTTTCATGTGTAATAATAGTTTTCAATATTTTTTCTACCTTTAGGCTAAATTTTAATTTTGACTTGGAAAGAGCATCTTCACGAAATTATATATGAAGCGGATACACCCTTAGGCAAAGCTTTTGATGTGATTTTACTGATTTTAATACTTTTGAGTTTAGCTTTAGTAATGTTAGATTCAGTTGATTTCATTAACACGCATTACCATAATTTACTCCATATTTCTGAATGGGTAATAACCATTGCTTTTACTGTAGAATACTTTTTGAGAATACTTGTTGTCAAAAAGCCTACCAAATACATTTTCAGTTTTTACGGAATCATTGATTTTTTAGCCACCATTCCACTTTACTTATCGCTTATTTTAACAGGTTCTGGAGCTTTACTTAGTTTAAGAGCACTTCGCTTATTGCGTGTATTTAGAATTTTAAAATTAGAACGCTACTTTGGAGCTGGTAATTTTTTAATTACGGCGTTAAAAAAGAGTTTACCTAAAATTTTTATATTCATTTATACCGTTGTTATCGTCTCTTTTGTTGCTGGAGCTGTAATGTATATGATAGAAGGTCCTCAGCACGGTTTCACCTCCATACCACAAAGTATATATTGGACTATTGTTACCTTAACCACAGTGGGTTATGGTGATATTTATCCAGTGACACCCTTTGGACAGTTTGTAGCTTCAATTATTATGATTTTAGGTTATGGTATTATTGCCGTACCTACTGGTGTTGTTACTGCAGAAATGACGTTTATGAGAAAAAAAACCAATACAGTTCACTGTAGAAATTGCGGAGAAAACGACCATAAAAGCGATGCTCAATATTATTTAAAATGCGGGCATTCATTGTAAAAGTAATTAAATATTAATATTGAATTAACTTTTGTCATATTTGCTGAAAAATATAAAATTGAAGTTTTTAAAAATTAGTGGATTAGTCCTCTTAATTGTAGTAGCCGTTTTAGCCATACTTACTTTTATTTTGCCAACTGAGTTTCACGTTGAAGAAAGTCTAGAGATTGAAGCGGATAAAGATTTGATTTATCTACATATTATTTCTTTTGAAAAATCTAAGTTATGGTCGCCTTGGAATGATTTAGATCCAAACCTAGAAGATTGGATAGAAGGGACTGATGGAAAAGTAGGTGCCAAGTATTTTTGGAAAGGCAACGATGATGCCGGAGAAGGATATCAAGAATTAGTTTCTGCCAATTCTCATCGGGTTGAAATTGACTTGGTGTTTTTAGCTCCTTTTGAAAGCACAGCACATACCTATTTTGATTTGGAAGAAAAAAACAATGCTACATTAGTTAAATGGGGATTTGATTCTGAAATGCCAAGACCATTCAACTTGATTTCGTTAATTTATGATTTAGAAACTGCCATTGGAAAGGACTACAAGAAAGGCTTACAAAATTTGAAAAGCAAAGTGGAAGGTCTTCAAGAATAAATCATTTCATCAATGCAACTAAAATTAAAACAAGAAATATTTTCATTGTATTTTCAAAAAAAACTTTGGCTAAAATTGGAAATATTGATGTAGCTTATACTGTATTTATTTCTTCTAAAGGCTTAATTAGGGGTGCTACTAAAAGCATTATTAAATTAGATATTTACGAAAAAGAATGCCCCGTAGGTATTCAATTTTTTGGTTCTGCAAAGATATTTCTTCCCGCTAACCAAGTTTGAGTGTAGCGTGAAGAGTGCTTCGTGCTTACTCAGATGCGACCTCTCACTTTCGTTACTAATGACGTTTTTATGTAAATTTTTGATTATTAGTATGTTGTTTTAAGTTCG
>JAIUMH010000231.1 GCA_022565635.1 Flavobacteriaceae bacterium
ACAAACCTTTCATTTCAGCCACAAATCTCGCCATTTTTGTTATGCGCTGTTGGCAGCAGTATTTATTTTAATGTTGTTTCTCTAATTATTTCAAAAAACTCACTTTCGACCTTATTGTCTGGAACATTTTTACAGCAATTTTCCGTCTTTCGAGTTCCATTCTTTTTGAAGTCAATTGTCCAACCTTTTCTTTTCTCATATTTCATTAATTCATAGGAATCGTTGCTATCAGAGCCAACCCAAGTGTCATCGTCTACTTGATTCCAATCAATGTGAAATCGTAATTTCCCAATTGCTTTCCTGAACTCTCCACAGCTTTGAAATCTTTTGCTATTGTGAATAGACTTGTTAAGAACTCTAATAATTCTGTCTGGAATATGCGGTAAGAAAGTACGTGGTGGGAACTTATTTTTCTTTACTGCCTTTTTCCATTCATCTTGTGATTTGAATGTAAACGGCAACTTATTTGTATTGTTAAGCAGTCTGTAAAAGGTTATGCCCATCGCATAAATATCGGAAAGTTTGTCCATGGGATTACCTTCTATAACTTCGAGAGGTTGGTGCGGTCGATAGCCAAGAATATTGCTTGGTTCATCATGGTAGTTAATTGCTAGACCAAAGTCTGAGAGTTTGATTTCGTCATTATCACCTATCATTATATTTCCTGGCTTAACATCTCTATGAAGCATGTTATTATTGTGAGCATGTTCTAAGCCTAGCAGGGATTGGTGAATTATTCTGCAAGATTCTTGAACTGAAATAAATCTTTTCTCAATTTTCCCTTGAATTGAGCCTTTTGCGAGATACTCCATAATTATAATGACAACTGGGTCACCATTGTATAAAGTCGCTCGAACATCTTTAACGTCAACTGTGTGCTTGTGTCGGCATAGTTCAAGGGCTTGCCCTTCTTTTACAGCTTGAACGAACTTATCAGGTTTGGGAACTTTAATGACTTTTATAGCAACTTCTCTTTGAAGAAAGGGGTCAAAGCATTGGAATACATGACCAAAAGCACCATTTCCGATATGTCTGATTATTTGAAACTTATCAAGCTTATCCATTTGACTACATAAGGTTAAACCACGCTACTAAAACGGCATCCTTAGTTGCTTTATCCCAATATGGTTTATGGACACCAATTATTGGATCAATGTGCTTATAGACATCTGTTTTTTTGGGTTGTCCAAACTTGGTGGCGTTGATACCTTGGGGCGTGTATGAGTTAATATTCAGTCCTTTCTTCTTTGCTATCAAGTTCAAAATTGCTTGAGGATAGCATGATTGCTGAATTTGGTCAATAGTTTTGAGCTGATTAGAAACTTTATGAGAGATTACATCAGGTTGGATTCTATCAATGATTAGGGTTAATTCGGTTTCAAACCATTCCATTAGGTCGACCACAGAATAGTCAGGAAGAATAATCTTGTCTTTCTCAATTATTTCAGGCGGATTATTGTCGTCAGATAGTCCACAGTATCGAAAATCGTTTTTGGTGAAATTGAATCCTAATGCTTTCATGTGTCGTTTTTATATTGCTGCCAACTTATTTATACTCCCAACATTTTTCAGCGTATACTGCCATATTAAAAGTATAAAACATAGCTTGGTCAATTTATGTTTGATTAATTTAATACAATATTAGTCATTTTATAACAGATTTTCAAGAAATAAAACGAAGTATTTTGTTGAGACTATTGTTGAAACTGGAAACGGAATTCTATAAAAATTAATTCTCTTACATTTAAAAAAATGACGCTTTCTAATAATTTATTGATAAGTGGCTATTAAATTAAATGAACAACAGAGCAATGTAAGTACATCTATTAAAATTGAAAACCGCACAATAATCACTAAAAAGAGAGTACTCCACAAACTATATCCTCAAATCTATACTATAGTTTTTACAAATTCATAGCTGAATCTAACGGTTCAGTTCTATTTCGTTTTTATTGTTTGTCCTGCGGACGCAACGAAAACTTAGCTGTTGTGTGCCATTTTTTATTAATCAAAATTTATTCGGTTACTAATATCGTCTATATTTTTTCTGTGATTATCTCTTTCAATTCTTTCCCTTTCCGCTTGTTGTTGTTTTCTGGTATTAAATTCCTCCAATTGTTTATTTGCAACTTCCACAGCTAATTTCAGAGTGTCCTTATGATACTTTTCGACTTCTTCGATTGTCGTTCCATTTAAAATCACTTGATTTCCATAAGCCTTGGCAATTCCAGGTCTATGCATTGAAGTCCAACTTGGCGGTCGATTCCAAGCATTTATAAATAATTCTCTCCACTCATAACTGGGTGTCCTATTCAACTCAAAAGGTATTTTATATAATCCACTTCCAGCAGTTCCGTCATTCCTTGGTTGAGTAATTTCGTCAATTACTATTCCTTTAATTCTGATTGATTCGTCTTTTGGAACAGGTTCAGACTTTGGTACTTGATTTCTTAAGTTAGGTGTCTTACTTGTAGTTAATATTCCAAGTTCAGGTGCAGTTTCTCTATTATTAAGTAAAGTAGTTGTTAAGTCGGAATAATTATTTTCGTAATGGTCTTCGTTTGATAAATCCACATAATATTTTCCTTGAAGCCAAGAAGGTATTGAAGTTTCTTTAGTTCCAAATTTTAAAATTGGAATAAATTTTCTATGCTTTGAGTTTTGTAAAACTTCTGCTGTCATAATATCCCCTTCATAACCAACTCCACCAATTCTATTTTCCGATTTGGACTTATATTTTGGTGTACAAATGATGAGAACATAGTCATTTTCCCTAACTGATTTTTCCATAAAATATGGCATTTGGTCGCCAGGTAAGACTTCCCATTGGTCAAGTTTTGCGTCAATTCCATCATTTCGCAATTCAGTTGCAAGTTCTTTTACCCATTTTTTGATTTCTTCACTCTCCCAAGCGTAAGAAATAAATGTTCTCGGATTATTCATTCTTGTTAGATAATTTTCTTAAATTCTGACTAACGTAAAATATATTACTGTTAATCAAGTAGTTATATTTTGTTGAAATTCATTTATTTTAGTTCCCTAGTTTACTCGATTTTACGTTAGCCGAGGGACTAAAGTTTCTATGAGTCTAAGAGGGA
>JAIUMH010000232.1 GCA_022565635.1 Flavobacteriaceae bacterium
AGGAAGCTCTTAGCTAAAACTTAGCAACCTTGCTTTTATGAGGAGGATTTGCAACAAAAAGCGGGTTCCTGGCTTCAAATAACAAAATATCAACTCAATAAAGTTTAAGGTTGAAAAAAATAAAAAGAAAATTTATGTTTATAGATGTAGTTAAAATCTAACTTTTATATTTGTAAGTTCATTTGTTACAAAAAACCCCTATTAAAAATGGAGTATTTAGAGTTTGAATTACCTTTAAAAGAATTGCAGGAGCAATACGATAAAGCTTGCAAGTTAGGCGAAGACAGTGAAGTTGATGTGAGTGAGACTTGCCAACAAATTGAAAAGAAAATTGAAGAGAAACGTAATGAGATATACCAAAATTTAACTCCTTGGCAGCGCGTACAGATGTCTAGGCATCCTAATCGCCCTTACACCATGGATTATATTAATGCTATTTGTGGTGATACTTTTTTAGAATTGCATGGGGATAGGAATTTTGGTGATGATAAAGCTATGGTAGGTGGTTTAGGTAAAATTGGCGACCAAAGTTATATGTTTATTGGACAGCAAAAAGGATATAATACCAAGACACGCCAGTACCGAAATTTTGGAATGGCCAGTCCGGAGGGTTACCGAAAGGCTATACGTTTAATGAAGTCGGCCGAAAAGTTTGGCATTCCTATTGTCACCTTAATTGATACTCCTGGTGCATATCCTGGACTTGAAGCTGAAGAGCGCGGACAAGGCGAAGCGATTGCAAGAAATATTTATGAAATGTCTCGTGTAAAAGTACCTATTATTGTTGTTGTTATTGGTGAAGGTGCCAGTGGTGGTGCGTTGGGCATTGGTGTTGGCGACCGCGTTTTTATGCTTGAAAACACCTGGTATTCAGTAATTTCGCCAGAATCATGTTCTTCTATTTTATGGCGTAGCTGGGAGCAAAAACAAATAGCTGCAGATGCCCTGAAGCTCACAGCAAAAGACATGAAAAAACAAAAATTAATAGACAAAATTATTAAAGAACCTATTGGTGGTGCGCACTCTGACCGCGAGAAGACTTTTCAAATTGTAAGTAGAACTATAGTTAAAACTTATGAAGAATTGAAAGCCTTATCTCCTACAGAACTTGTTAACCAAAGAATGAACAAGTTTACAGAAATGGGAGTCTATAACGAATAAAGCTTAACTGTTTAAAATTACTCAATTTCTGGTTTTAGTGGATTAAAATGAATAATTTGTTCACAGGAAATGAACATGTTATCAACAGTTTATGAACAAAAATTAATGTTGTGTTGTGCATAAGCTTGTGCGTTTATTTAACACAATTATTGAAGCCGTATTTATATCTTCGCACTTATGGAAAGACAAGAATCTACATTGCAATCTCCTTCTAGTAAAGGTAACGTTATTAACCTTCAAAAAGGAAAACTACCACCTCAAGCAGTTGATATTGAGGAAGTTGTTCTTGGAGCTATGATGATAGACAAAAAAGGTATTGATGAGGCTATTGATATTTTAAGCCCCGATGCTTTTTACAAAGAACACCATAAAAGCATTTTTGAAGCTATTCAATTTTTGTTTCAAGACGGACAACCTATTGACTTATTAACAGTTGCGGCTCAATTGAAGAAAGAAAAAAAGCTTGAGCATATTGGTGGTGAATATTACTTGATTCAACTTACGCAAAAAGTATCAAGTTCTGCACATATTGAGTTTCACTGTAGAATTATACTTCAAAAGTATATTCAACGTAGTTTGATTAAAATTTCAAATGAAATTATTGAAGAAGCTTATGATGAAGGCGCAGATGTCTTTGATTTATTAGACCATGCCGAGTCTAAATTATATGAAGTTACCCAAGGAAACATCAAAAAATCTTCTGAAACTGCCCAATCTTTAGTTACCCAAGCTTTAAAGCAGATTGAAGAAATTTCTAACAAAGAGGGTTTAAGTGGTATTCCGTCTGGTTTTGATAAATTGGATGAATTAACATCTGGATGGCAACCTTCCGATTTAATTATTGTTGCTGCGCGTCCGGGTATGGGTAAAACCGCACTTACGCTTTCTATGGCTAGAAATATTTCTGTAGGACATAATATTCCCGTTGCTTTCTTTTCTTTAGAAATGTCTTCTGTGCAGTTAATTACGCGTTTAATTTCTTCTGAAACTGGACTTTCTTCAGAAAAATTAAGAACAGGTAACCTAGAAAAACACGAATGGGAACAACTTAATGTAAAAGTAAAAGCCTTAGAACAAGCGCCTCTGTATATTGATGATACGCCCTCTCTTTCCATTTTTGATTTACGAGCAAAAGCAAGGCGACTTTCCTCTCAGTTTGGCATTCAATTAATTGTGATTGATTATTTGCAATTAATGACCGGTGGAGGGAGTAATAAAACAGGCAACAGGGAACAAGAAATATCATCAATCTCTAGGAACTTAAAAGCCTTAGCGAAAGAATTAAATGTTCCAGTGATTGCACTTTCTCAGCTTTCTAGAGCTGTGGAAACTCGTGGAGGAACCAAACGACCTCTTTTAAGTGACTTACGTGAATCGGGTGCTATTGAGCAAGATGCCGATATTGTTTCCTTTATATACCGACCAGAATACTACGATATTCAAGAGTGGGATGATGAAGAAGGAAGCCCTACGGAAGGTCAAGGTGAATTTATTGTAGCCAAACACCGTAATGGTGGTTTGGATAATATCCGACTCAAATTTATTGGTCATTTAGGACGTTTTGATAATTTAGATACCTTTGATAGCACTTTTGAAATTGGTTCTTCCATTAATGATGACGACTCCTCCCCTTTTCCTGATGCCAACGAAGTATTTGGACAACCCAATACCCCATCAAGTGATGATGATAACGAGGTTCCTTTTTAAGTTGAGGCTTTAAGAGCGTCTTGTGCATAACATAAGTGGCGACTTAAAATGCACAAGTTTTTCGTTTTAGGTTTTACGTTTATAAAAATACACAAAACTCTCATTTCAGCCACAAATCTCGCCATTTTTGTTATGCGCTGTTGCCATTAGTACTTTTTCAGAGTATGATTTTCAGTCAGATTTAGTCAACAAAGGTTTCTTTGATTATGCTTTT
>JAIUMH010000233.1 GCA_022565635.1 Flavobacteriaceae bacterium
TAACCGAAAAATTAGCGCATTTTAAGTCGCCACTTATGTTATGCGCGTACCGTTGTGCCCAATGTAACGAAAACACTGCAAATAGAATATGAGTAACAAAAATTTGACATCTGACAAGGGTTCTATTTGGAGAAAATGGGATTTACACTTACATACACCTAACACTAAATTAAGTGACCATTTTGCGAAAATTGGAGAGGAAGAAATTTGGAAATCTTTTTGTGATAGAATAGAAAATTCTGAAGTAAGTGCATTTGGAATAACAGACTATTTTTCTTGTGAGAACTACTTTACTTTTTTAGAAGAGTTTGAAGCACTTTATCCAGACTCAAAAAAAGTGTTTTTTCCAAACATTGAATTCAGACTAGATGTCGCAGTAAACAGGGAAGCTGAAGAAGTAAATATTCATATTATCTTTTCAAATGAAATAGCAAAAAATCAAATTGAAGATTTCCTAACAATTTTAAAAACAAATCATACAGCAAATGGTGGCTCACGAGTTTCTTGCAAAAACTTAAGACCTGAACAATATGTCAGTGCAACAGTAAGTCATAATGACCTTCAAAATTGTCTTAAAGAGATTTTCGGAAATAAACGCCCTTATTTGATATTGGCTGCTGTAAATAATGCAGGACTTCGTCCTGTTAGTAATTCACCAAGAAAATTAGCTATAACTGACGAAATAGATAAAATCTGTGATGCCTTCTTTGGCGGAAGACAAAATGTAGATTATTGTTTAAATACTAACAGATACGAAACTGATGAAATTGCTAAAGCACGTCCAGTTATAAGCGGTTGTGACGCTCATTCATTTGATGATTTGGATAATTTTCTAGGAAAATATGTTACAAGGATAAATCCTACCAACCAAAAAGTTGAAATTTTAAAAGATGTTACTTGGATTAAAGCAGATTTAACTTTCGAAGGACTAAAGCAAATAGTCTTTGAACCAATACATAGAGTTCAAATAACTGAAAATGAACCAAGAAAACCTGTTAGAAGAATTGAAAGTATCAAATTCAATTTCCCAACAAGTACACTTATTCAAAGAAAAAATTCGAACTCTCAACAGGATTTTTGTTTAAAAAACCTTAAAAACCCAATTTACTTTAGTGATTATTTCACTTGTATAATTGGTGGCCGAGGTACAGGAAAAAGTACAATAATCAATATTCTAGCGGAGAAACTGAATGAAAAAACAGAATTTTTCCAACGTTCTAATTTAAAAATAAATAATGCTGACTACGACATTGAAAATGACGTAGGTAATTATATCGAAATTACAGGAACAAATGAAATTGAGTTTGTAAGTCAAGGAAAAATAGAACGCCTTGCAGAAGCCAATGAGTTAACCAAATTAATTTTTGAGGAGCGAATTAAAGAAATTGAAAGTGAGTTTATACAGATAGAATCCGACTATGAAGATATTGTTACAAAAATAGATGAGAATATAAGTTTACTAAACAAGCTTATAAAAAACGCTAGAGACAAAAAAGAAAAGACAAAAGAAAAAGAGACAATCAAAAAGATTATTGATTCTATTAATGATGATAGATATAAAGCAATAACTACCAATATTAAGACTTTAAAGCAAGAATTAAACTCAATAGAGAATAGTAAAAAGAACTATAAATTGTTGCTTGATGATTTAAGAAGAATATCTCAAAATTATGAACCTGTTGAGAGCTTAAATGATGTTGATTCTAGAATACAAGAGATTGTATCAACAATTATTGGATTAGAAGAATTAGAAAAAAATGAAGAAGGCATCGAAATCATTCAAAAAGAATTCAATACAATCAAAACACGAATTGAAGAGATTAATGCTGCTTTAGAAATAGAGACAAAAAATCTTCGGGACTTTTTTCAAGAAAAAGGGACAAATGAAGAAACAATTAAAGATTCGCAAAAGGCATCGGAAAATCTGTCTAAAATAATTTCTGATTTAGAAAACATAGAAAAACTCGACACAAGATTAAAAGCGAAATACAGAGAAAACAATCTAACTATCGACAATCTTCAAAGTTTATATGACAGAAACAATTCACTAATTGCTTCAAATTTGGCTGAGATAAATAGCAAACTTCAAGTAAATGACGAAAATGTTCTCGACATTAATTTTACTTATGAGTTTGATGATTTAGGATACAAAAGCAATCTTTTTAGAGAGTTTTATAACAAGTTTAGTAATTATCATATTTCAGGAACAGCAGAGGCTAGAGTTAAAGAAGTGCTATTTCTAATTGAACCAAATTTAGATTTGTTGAATGTTAATTATAGGACTTTTAAAGAGCGTTTAAATAATGTACTTGAAGAGAATAACATTCGAAAACAAAATAATTATGTAAAAGTAATTACGGATATTTTCAATAGTTCTGGCAACTATTTAATTTACCTTAACCTTATAAAAAAGCATCGATTTAATTTATCTAAATACATTAAAATAAATGGTTTCTATGGAAGTCGAGAACTAGAATCTTGTTCTTTTGGACAAAGATGTACGGCTGTTATTGTTACTTTACTAATGACAGGTGTAAAACCCCTAATTATTGATGAACCAGAAGCTCACCTTGATAATAAACTTGTAGCGGATTATTTAGTTGGTTTAGTGAAACGAAAGCAATTTGACAGACAAATAATTTTTGCAAGCCATAATTCTAACTTTGTAATTAACGGAGATTCTGCTTTAATACACATTTTAGAAATTCCGAACAATGATGTTTACACACACAAGACATCTACAACTATAGAAAATATTGAGAATAGAGAAAAACTTTTGAAACTTGAAGGCGGAAGAGAAGCATTTTTGAATAGAGAAAGTAAATACGGAATATAAAACACTGGGCACAACAACGACTATAAGCAATTGGGGTTTAAGTGCTTAACCAAAATTTTAAACATAAAACAAAAGTCAGTGCTAAACTGAAAAGTAAGAGCAAAAAATCCCCAACTGCTCATAGCCGCGACCGTTGTATGCAATCCCTCCTAGACTCATAGAAACTTTAGTCCCTCGGCTAACGTAAAAATGAGTAAATTTAGGATGGAGAGATAGAAAATTAAGTGAATTT
>JAIUMH010000234.1 GCA_022565635.1 Flavobacteriaceae bacterium
CAACAGCGCATATAGTTTATTGCGGGGCTTGTTGAATACTTCGAAATTTGGGAAAACCAACAAAATTGAATTCTAAACCGAAAAATAATTGCTACTTTTCCGCAACAAACCATATGCGCGAGACGTTATAGCCAATGCTGAAAGAACCACAACGAAAAAAATGAAACTAAATAGATTTTACATATTTTTTGCAATCATATTCACCTGCGGACAAGTTTTTGCTCAACCTACACCCTATTATGGAACTTTTCTTTTTAATTTAACCGAGCAACAATATCGAAGCAAATTAATGACTGTGGATGATTTAAAAAAGAAAGGCATTCGCTTTTTATCCTTTGACAAAGAGAGTGTAATTAAATACGATACAGTAAATAATGCATTTTCAATTACTGCAAAAGGATTTGAAACTAAACATTTTGCTATTGTTCATAAAAACGACACAATACTCATTGATTACCCATCAATACAGGGTGTAAGTATTTTTATAAAAGCACCAATACCCTTAAAAGGTAGTAAAGGTTATTCGTTTAGCAATGAATATATTAATGATGCAATAAGTAGTAATAAAGACAAATACTTAAACAGTATTTTTTATTTATGCCAAGGTTGTTTGCTCTCTCGATACGAAATGAAAAAAGAAATAATAAAGAGTTTAAAAGAATCTATACATTGGCAGACTGTTGAACTCAAAGAAGAATGAAAAACCTAATTTACATATTGTTTATTCTTATTCCGTCTATCGGCTGGTGTCAAAATAATCCTGACACACTTGAATTTTATCCTCTGACGTTTATAGAAAAGGTTTCTGGTGTCAATGAAATAAAATCACTTATAAAAGCAGATAGTTTAAACAAGAAAGACTATTTTTTCACTGAACAATACAAAGATGACATAGGGTTGTTTCTTATAAAAAAAGAAAACGAAAATTGGTTTGTTTACGATTTTGGTCTAAGTTATGGTAGTAATAGTATGATAAAGGAATTCAAATTTGAGAACAATCGTTTTGTTAGCATACAAGTTTTTAGATTTCCCTCAGGAGCTTGTTCAAGTACTTATGGAATAATTGTTTTGTTCGATTTGATAAATAATCAATGGACTGACTTTTGGAATTACAATCACTTTGAATGTTATGACGAAAATGCAGAAGTTTCTTCATCTTCGGAATGTAAAGTAGACTTTTCTTTAAAAGGTAATTTGTTAAAATTGAAAAGTTCAAAGAAGCCTAATGAGGGTTTGTATTGTTTTGAAAGTGGAGCATATAAATACGAAAAAGGGAAATTTGTAAAGACAGAATAAGAAAGCACTGGCTATAACATCGGCTATAGCAAATGCGGGCTAAAGAGCTAAATATAAAATTATTACACAAAATAAACTAACTGCTAATTGGAAAGGAAAGTGCTTTGAAATCCCGCACTTGCCATAGCCGAGAATATTGGTGGTAATGTGAAATAAAAAGTTAAAACAAATAATACTAACTTGGAATAAAAATTGTTTCATATATTTGTAATATAAAATCTAAAACAAAATAGTTATGGGAGGAGACGCTTAAATAAATAAAATTTGTATTATTGGTAATTATTAAATATTACTATGAATACTTTTAAAAATATAGCTAAGACTGTAGTTAATATCTTTTCAAAACAGTTCTACTTTTTAGCCAATTTAACTTCTATAATAGCCTTGATAATTATTTTTGTTAACCAAAAATGGGCTGTTGTATTTGCATTAGCCTTCTTTTGTCTAATGCTTTTTGTTTTTACTTGTTATCTATTATATTCCATATATAGGATTATAGAAGTGCGAGATATAGAGCACGAAAACAAATCTACATTTGTAAAATACGAGACAAATGATGGTAATATAATAATTTTTGAAACCTATAAATTGATTCAATGTAAAAAACCTTTGTTAACTCAATTGGAATATAAATTTAATTGGACAGGAACACATATGCCGACAATTACTTCTAATTTACAAAACTTAAAAAACATTGTAGATGAAAAGGATAACACAAAATACGATAAAGCTATATTAAAGTTTAAAAAACCTTTGTACTATAATCAAAATACAGTTGTACACTTTAGAGCTGAATTAGATGACACGGATAAAGTTTCACAGCCTCACGTTGAAACAAGAGTGGCTGAAGAAGTAGACATAATACACTACAGAATAATTCTTAAACATAAGGCTGACACTTTTGATAAAAATGCAATACTTAAAAGAGCTAAAATAAATTCTACTGTAAGTCCAAAATTTGAGAAGTTAAGAGAAATCGCCTACGATAAAATAACCAAAAGTTATGAATATCATTTATTAAAACCAGAAATTGGTTATTTCTATAGAATATCTTGGGAATAAACACTACCACCAACAGCGCATAACAAAAATAGCGGTTAAGTGATTATACCGCAAAATAAATGTTAATCACAAAAAATAACATCACAACCGAAAGTTCATACCATATTTGCCCGCCACTTATGTTATGCACGAGACGTTGCCAACTATATAAAAAAAACAGAACTCAAATTGAAAACCGAATTGCGGGATAAAATTGGAATTGAAAATTGACTAATAATCGAAATCGAATTTTAAGAAATTAACGCTGAATAAATTTCACTCTTCTGACTGACGAATGAATTGCTGAAAATCAAACTTTTGGTCAAACCCGAAAATTATAGCTGAAATCAAAATCTGAATCGACTCAGCCGAATAAGTTGCGCTGAATAAATTGCTCCGAATAGAATTCAGATTAAAAAATGAACTGAATCGAAATGAAATTTAACTGATTTGATTATGTGAATGCTAAATGTAAAAGACTATTTTCGTTCTGTTTTAACCGATTTTTTTGCGGACAGTCGAACTGAATAATGAATAATCGAAAAATAGTTTTTTGAAAACAAAAGTCGTCTCTGAATCAAAATATGCGAAAAAAATACAGTTGGCAACAGCGCATAACAAAAATGGCGAGATTTGTGCTAAAACGGGAAGTTTGTGTATTTTTATATATGTAAAAGTTTAACCGAAAAATTTGCGCATTTTAAGTCGCCACTTATGTTATGCGCGAG
>JAIUMH010000235.1 GCA_022565635.1 Flavobacteriaceae bacterium
CCATTTAAAACTCAATCCGCTAGCTAAAGAAGTACTTTTTGAGGGTAAAAAAGTGTTTTTGGCAGAACCACAAAAGAAAACTCAATTAAAGAAAGGTCAGCCTACTACTTCCACAAAATCATTTAGTGAGGATGAAGTTTTTAATGCACTGAAAAAATTACGTTATCAAATTGCACAAGAAGAAGACATTCCAGCCTATCTAGTATTTAATGACGCAAGCTTACGCGAAATGGCCGAAAAAAAGCCAACCACATCCGCTCAACTTTTAGGAATTAATGGGGTAGGTTTAAGGAAATTAGAAGTTTATGGAGAAGAATTCATCAACTTGCTGAAGAATTTTGGAAAGAAGAAAAAACAAAAAGGAGAAACGTATCTAATTACGTACGAGTATTTGTTGAAAGGCAAACCACCCAAGGAAATTGCTGAAGCGAGAGGTGTGGCAGAAACAACCATCTATTCGCACATTGCCAAATTGTTTGAAGATGGAAAAATTACAGAAATTGAGCCTTATGTTTCCAAAGAAGAAATTCAACAAATTGAAAAAGCCAAAATAAAAATTGAAGCTGAAACAGGCGAAGAATTACAACAACTCAAGCCCTTATATTTAGCTCTAAATGAAGAAATTGGATATGGCAAGATAAGGATTGCTTTGAGCTGGTTAAACAAAAAATAGTCTCTTTTTTTGTACAGAAATTTGTAAATCAAAACTACTTCAACCAAATACTCTCGCAAAAAACTAAGATTAAAACCTTAAAATTATATGTAGCACCCAAGAGCTTTATGCAGTTTTCTATGCTTAACTACTTTGTAGTTAAAAAATTACAACATCATCATTTATAACTTTTGCATAATTATATTCTACAGATGTTAAGATATTTTTTTATATTTACACCAATTTATTAAATATTAACTAATATGAATAAGAAGCCAATCTTATTGCTTTTATTTTTGATATTGAGTCAGTTAAGTTATTCTCAGTCACCAACCAATAATGTGCTTGATCTTTTACTGGAACCATTTAACTCCACAGCTAATATAGAAGGAAGAGTATATTTAGACATTAACGGAAATGGTATTCAAGATCCTGATGAACCAGGCATAGAGGGCGTCTCTGTTATTATTATTAATGCTAACAATGTTGGATTATCTACAGTAACTGATGTTGATGGCAATTGGAACATCAATGTGATTGGAGGAACAACCAATATTTTTATTTCTAATAACACATTACCTGAGGGTGCCTTAAAAACCCAAGGAGAAGATCCAAATATCGTAACAGCCATTGAAAACGAAACCGTAAACGTTGAGCCCTTTGGTTATTTTCTTGTAGGCAGTTTAGAAGGTAGAGTTTATAAAGATGTAAATGGAAATGGCACTCAAGACTTAGATGAAGCAGGAATTGAAGGCGTAGACATTAATATTACAGATGAATTTGGTAATGAGAGCACAGCTATTACTGATATTAATGGAGATTGGTTCATCGATGAGATTGGTGCTGGTGAAGTAACCATAGACATCAATCAAAATTCTCCTAATTTCCCAACTGGGGCCGTACAAACGGAAGGTACAGATCCAAAAACAGTAACCTTAACCCCCGCTCAAACACTTAACGTTGGTAACGATGGTTTTTTTGAATCTGGTCTTATTAACGGGACACTCTACTTGGACTCTAACGGAAATGGAACGCAAGATATTGGAGAAGACGGGATTGCCAATATAACAATTACTATTGAAAATAGTTTGGGAGAAATACAAACAGAAACCACTGATGCTAATGGAAATTGGTCAGTTTTAGTTCCTGAAGGAGAGGTAACTATTACAATTGATGAAGCTGCTCCTAATTTTCCTGAAGGTGCTGTTCAAACTGAAGGGGAAAACCCTACAATATTTAATGTAATCAATGGAGAAGAGTACTCTCAAAATGATGGTTTTTATCAGTTTGGCATCCTTGAAGGAGTTGTATATTTAGATGAAAATGCTAATGGAGTTCAGGATATTGGTGAGGTAGGCATTGATAATATTAGTATAGAAATAACCACTTCTGGAGGTGATTTACTTACTACAACCACAGATTCTAATGGAAATTGGAGTATAGAAGTCCCAATTGGTGAAACTATCGTTCAAATAGACGAAAATCAAGCAGGCTTCCCTCCTATTGTTATTCAAACAGAAGGTACAAATCCTACTATTCAAAATATTGAGGTAAATCAAATTAATACTCAAACCGACGGATTTGCTGAAGCTGGAATCCTTGAAGGCATCATTTACTTAGATGAAAATGCAAATGGAACTCAAGATGCTGATGAAACTGGAATACCAAATATAAATGTTGAAGTAACTTCTTTTGATGGTAATACACAAATCGTAACTAGCGATGCAAATGGAAATTGGCAGGCAACAGTGTTTGCTGGTGAAACTACTTCATTTATAGACACAAATCAAGCCAATTTTCCTGAAAACGCTGTCCAAACTGAAGGAACTAACCCAACAACATCTACTATAATTGCTGGAGAAACCATTAGTGAAATTGATGGCTTTTTTGTCCTTGACGAACAAACTGGGCAACTCACAGGAAATATTTACAATGATGAAAATGGAAATGGAACGCAAGATGCTAATGAAAATGGTATTGGAAATGTTGAAGTTCTTGTCACTGATGTAAATGGTGATGAGCAAATTGTAACTACCGATGCTACAGGTAATTTCTTTGCCATTGTTCCTGAAGGTGAAACAACGTATTTAATCAACGAAAACGAACCTGATTTCCCCATTGGCGCTATACAAACTGAAGGCACTAATCCTACTGAAGTTTTTGTTGCTTCAGATACTAACACTTTTGGAGGAGACAACGGATTTTTTGTTCCTAATCCCGATTTAGAAGGCCAACTTTCTGCTCACTTGTATTTTGATGACAATGGAAATGGAACGCAAGATCCAGGAGAACCTGATATGCCAAATGTGCAAGTCTTGGTAACCGATCCTTTTGGCGATGAACAAATTGTAACTACTGATGCAAACGGTAATTTTACAGTAGATGTTCCCGCTGGTATCAATGTGTA
>JAIUMH010000236.1 GCA_022565635.1 Flavobacteriaceae bacterium
AGTAATAAAAGTGTCAACCTTTTTTAGGACGGGTCAAAATCTTGTTTGTGTTTCTGATACTTTTTTGCTCCCTATACCCTGTGAAATGTTGCGAAAGCATCAAGCCAAGCTTATTTCATTGGGGTTAGGTTGGGGCAAACAAAAAAGAGATTGAAAGACAAGATATAAACGTCACTAACTATTAAATAAAATTTGCAAAATTTTCAGGTGGGGTGGAAGCAACTAATTGAAAAAATCTTTTTTCATCTGAATCCACTTTATTCTGTTATTCCGCATGAGTCAAATTCCTTTCTTTGATTTTGTACAAGCGATAGGCGATACGCACTTCGGTACATTCGCGGTGGCGAATACTCAGTGTATGAGCAGTTAAATAGGGGTTGTACGTAATTTGTTTTTGTCTTCGTTATAGGGAGATTCCATATATTTTTTACATAAAAAATTTGCAGAATGAGAGGTGAAGTGGGGCGATTTAAAAATCACGAATAAAAAAAATAGCTAATTTTCAGAAAATCATCAATTAACATCTTCTTGTGACTGTGTTTCTGGGAATTCAATTAATTTTCAATTAAAAAGAAAATGAAAACTGCTAATTACTTATTCATTGTGGTATTTTTACTAACCTCCTGTGTTTCTGAAGCTCAAAAGGATGGGGAGAAGTCAGAAAACAAGACCTATGAAGTTCAAAATACCAATCAAGAATGGAAGAAAGAGTTATCGCAAATGGAATATTATGTGCTTCGTAAAGCAGGAACAGAACCCGCACATTCTAGTCCATTGAATGATATCAATGAACCGGGTACATTTGTTTGTGCCGCTTGTGGAAATGAACTTTACGAAACAAAACATAAATTTGATAGCGGTACAGGATGGCCAAGCTTTGATCGCGCTATTGAAGGGAGCTTGGATTTAGGTGAAGATCATAAATTAGGCTATAAGAGAGATGAAGCTATGTGTGGAAAGTGCGGTGGTCACCTCGGACATATCTTTAACGACGGCCCCAGAGCAACCACAGGAATGAGGCACTGCATTAACGGAACAGCACTGAAATTTGTACCTGAGAAATGAACCTTTGGTAAATATGAATTTTAAATTTTGAATTATTAATTAGAAGTGAGTAGTAAGTACAAAGAATTAAGATAAAACGCTTAGAGCGGAGAGATTTTAAATTTTAAATTATGAATTATGAATGATCAATCTGAAATTTGAAATGACAAATCTGAAATTATAAATGAATAGCTCTGTGTGCTTTGTGACCGTGCCTGCCTATAAATTGGTTAGTGTGATTAGAGCTGAGAGCGAAGAGCTGAGGGTGAAGGGGTGAGAGTAAAGGGCTGAGGTCAACGTGGAGAGAGCCGAGTGGATTTTAAATTATGAATTTTAAATGATCAATCTGAAATTTGAAATTTTAAATGACAAATTTGATATATATAAATTAAAATGAAGAAAATAAAGGAAAGAGAATTAAAAGAAAAATTAGACGATCAATCCTACAAAGTATTGCGAGAGGGACATACAGAACCACCTTTTTCAGGAAAATATAATACGCACTTTAAAGAAGGAAATTACCATTGTAAAGTTTGTGATACTCCGCTGTTTACAAGTGATTCAAAATTTGATAGTGGTTGTGGATGGCCGAGTTTTGATGAATCTGAAGAAGGTGCTATTGAGTATAAAATGGATCGTTCCTTAGGAATGCAACGGATAGAAATACTATGCGCTAATTGCAAAAGTCATTTAGGACATATTTTTGACGATGGTCCTACCAAAACAGGTAAGAGATATTGTGTAAATTCCGTATGTTTGAACTTTAATTCTAAATCATCATAAAAATGAAAAAAACAATTAGCTTATTTTTTCTGCTCGCCTTAGTTGTAGCATGTAGCGGAGACCGAGGGCCAATGGGGCCTCAAGGGCCACAGGGACAAGCAGGAATAAACATTTTAGGACAAGTTTTTGAAGTGAATGTAAATTTTACTTCAACCAACGATTATTCAGCCGTTATTGATATCCCTCAAGATATTGAGGTCTTAGAAAGTGACGTGATTATGGTATATTGGTTAGAAGATGTAATTTCAGATTCTACTGGACCCATCGATGTTTGGTCGCCTTTGCCAAGTATATTCTATATCAATAATGGTGTAGCAAGTTTTGATTTTAATCATACTTATTTTGATGTGAATATTTTTCTGGATGGAAATATCAATCTCGATGCCTTACCAGATGCTATTAAATTAGATCAAATTTTCAGAATAGCAGTGATTCCGGCCGACTTTGCTGAAATGCACCCAGATTTAAATACATTGAACTACAATCAATTAGAAGATGCTTTTAAATCTTATGAAAATGATTTTGATGTAATCGATTTAAAAAATTAAAATCGGCATAAACCTGTTCTCATCAATCAGGTTGAGCACATTTTTTGCTATTTCAATACCGTCCGAAGTTTCAAAGTTTGCAACTTCGGACTTTTAAATTTCAATCCACCGCTTCATCACCCAAATCTAATATGACGGTTAGCGACATCGCCTCCGTTTTTTTAAAGAATCGTTTTCTGGAGCGCGTTAAGACGGAAATCAGTTGTTCATTAAACCTAAAGTTACATCTTCACATAGCGAGTTTTTGCTTAGCTTTGAATTAAATGATTCATATGTAGAATTTTTTCTACTTCGTCAACTTGTTGTCCAATCACAATCAATAAATTTTTCAATACTTAATGTTTGAAAACCAATAATAAAGAAAAACTAACACATTATAAAGCTATCTTATAGATTCATGTAAAACTAAACCTAGCGTGATATATTTCTTAAGTTAAGGTTTTTTTATAAGTTCATATTTACATATATTTGGCATTTCATTTTGAAAAAATTTCAGCCAGCTCATCCAAAAAAATAATGGGACTCGCTGCGGCGAAGCCGTGGAAATTTTTAAGAAAATCTAATTTTTTAAGATGAATTTACTTTGTAGAGACGGCTTGGCTTTTGAGTTGAATTTGAGTTGAGAACATGATTTTAGTTTCAATTTCTTTTTGTTGACCCCAACCCTA
>JAIUMH010000237.1 GCA_022565635.1 Flavobacteriaceae bacterium
ACTTATAATAGATGAAAAAAATAGAAGACGTAAGGAGAACCAAAGCAAGAGAAAGTACAAATGCAATAGAGCGCATTTATATAACAATGAGACACTTGTTTATACGCGGTTTTTATAAACCTATGGGGGTTTCAGGTGAAACCTTGAGACAATCTTTGCTAACTTTAAGCCCAGAAATTTACGGTTCAATTGCAGAAGACAAAGTAGAGTTAAATGGTTTGTTGTACATCATAGAAAGACTTCCTATTGGTATTGAAGAATGTAGATACATTAATTTAACTAGTGATGAAGGTTATTCAGACTCGCATTTTCAACCCATTATACCACCTAAGCGAAGAAGAAACTGTTACCGTATTGATGACGAACAAATGAACATTGAGATTACTCGAGGCAGGTCTGAAATCTATGATATTTTAACGCACTTAACCTTCATGTTTATGGAGTCTCATAAAATTATGAAGCGTGTTCTTCTTAATGAAGATGGCCACCTGAGTAGAGATTGGGAAAAACTTGAGGAAGCTGTAAAAATTACAAAAAAATTAAATAGCCAGCAAAAAGATATTGCGGTTACTCATGTAGCTAACATTTTAGGAAGAACCTTCAAAGAAGTGAATGCTATTTACTCAAAATTTGCTACCCAAAATAAGCCAGATCGTTTTTTAGAGTTAATCTATTTCTTAGGTAAGTTAGCTATACTTGAAGAGGTTGAAAATCAAAAGAGGGTCATTACTTTTAGCCCGGTTTTAAGAGAACGTTTAGGACATCATATTCACGGTGAAGTATGGGCAGAAAACATTAAGTCTGTATTATCAGAAAAAAATCTACTGCATAAAAAGCTACACGTTATAAGCGCAAACATGCACTCTGTAATGAATACATTATATGCAAATCCAGCCTTAAAAGATCAGGCAGACAAAGCAAACATGCTTCCAACTTATGAAGCTTTGAGCGATAGTAAAAACATGCAACTTAGAAAAAAAGTTGAGGATTTTGCGCTTAAAAATGGAATGATTTATTTAAAAGATGAAAGCGGAACAAACATTGACGTGCAAATTTTTGACCTCTCTAAATTGCCTAATGCCAATTGCCTTTTTAATGTTGAAAATCACCAAGATGAGGTGATTATTGTGATGGATTATGCTTTTGGAGAGCAAGCCTACGAAACTTTAGACGAATTGCTTAAACCACATCAAGAAAATAATCAAAAAATTTACCTCGATTTTGACTCTGTTTCAATTATGGGGAAAGCGGGTATTTTAGAAGGAGGTAAAGGGGATTTAATGATTCCAAATGCACACTTATTTGAAGGTACAGCAGATAATTATCCTTTTAAAAATGAACTTAAAAAAGAAGATTTTGAAGGCCAAGGACTTCAGGTTTTTTCTGGAGCTATGGTTAGTGTTTTAGGAACTTCACTTCAAAATAGAGATATTTTAGAGTTTTTCCATAAATCCTCATGGAGTACAATTGGATTAGAAATGGAAGGGGCGCACTACCAAAAAGCCATACAAGCTTCTTCAAAAATAAGAAGAAATATTAAAGAAGATATTAAAGTAAGATATGCCTACTACGCTAGTGATAATCCTTTAGAAACTGGAAGTACGCTAGCTTCTGGAGGCTTAGGAACAACTGGGGTTAAGCCTACTTACTTAATCACACAGAGAATTTTAGAACAATTATTAAATTAACAAATAGATTAACGTATTATGGAATATGCTTTAGTTACTGGAGGAGCAGGCTTTATAGGGGCTAATTATTTGAATCATATAGTCCCACAATCCAATTATCATTACATCAATTTAGATGCTTTAACTTACGCGGCTAACTTAGACCATATTCAAGTAAGTCATCTACCTAATTATACGTTTATAAAAGGTGATATACGCAATAAAGAATTTATATCAGAATTATTTCAAAAATATAAATTTCAAAAAGTAGTTCATTTTGCAGCAGAATCTCATGTAGATAATTCAATTGCTAACCCACAGGCGTTTGTAGAAACAAACGTAAATGGAACCTTTAATTTATTACATGCCGCTTATGAGTTGTGGATGAATGAACCTAAAACTCTTGATGCTGATTTTAAAAACGCTCGTTTTCTTCATGTTTCTACAGATGAAGTATACGGAAGCTTAGGTAAGGAGGGTTTGTTTACAGAAGAAACCGCTTATGCTCCTAATAGTCCTTATAGCGCCAGTAAAGCGGCTTCAGATTTTTTAGTGAGAAGCTATTTCCACACCTATGAAATGCCTGTGGTGACCACCAATTGCTCTAATAATTATGGACCATGTCAGCATGACGAAAAGTTGATACCAACCATAATTAGAAAAGCAGTGAAGGGAGAAAATATTCCCATTTACGGCGATGGGAAAAATGTAAGGGACTGGTTGTTTGTTTTGGATCACTGTAAAGGAATAGAACTTGTTTTTCAGAAGGGAAGATTAGGAGAAACCTATAATATTGGTGGAAGAAATGAACGTACCAATATTTATATAGCAGAAAAAATTTGCTCTTTATTAGATCAAGAAAGACCTTTGCCTGATGGTAAATCCTATCAACAATTGATTACTTACGTAAAAGATCGTCCAGGTCATGATTTAAGATATGCCATAGATGCAAGCAAATTAGAAACAGAACTCGGTTGGAAAGCTGATGAAAATTTTGAGACAGGAATAAAAAAAACCATACGTTACTATTTAGAAAAGTAATAAAAGAACTTCACTTTAATCCTTTCACTGCGGCGAAAAAGGTAAATAATTACTGGATGTGATTAATAGGGGATGAAGTACCTTCACCTACTCTTATTGGTGTGACAAACAACGTACTTTTGTCACCTCGAACGATAGTGAGAGGTCGCACCCGAGTAAGCACGAAGCCCTCGTCAAGCAACCCACAAACGTGAATAGCAGAACGTCATTAGCAGGATGAGATGTCTCACTATCGTTACTAATGACATTTTTTGTAAAAAAAACTATATTTCAATTAGATATACCGCTA
>JAIUMH010000238.1 GCA_022565635.1 Flavobacteriaceae bacterium
TCGGTGGACAGGTAATCGCTCCGAAATGCCCAACTTTTCATATACCAGAACCGTTGGGCACAATTTAAAGAAAAACACTAACAAATTAAATGATAAAAAAGACATACATATTAGGAGCTATTCAATTGTTAACTCTCTTTCTAATAACTGTTTATGTTGAGTCAGTTGCAAATAATGAGCTACTATTTACTAAAGGAGTTTTAGACGAAGAATTAAGAACGAAAATCATAGAAAACCCTATAAAGGTTTTATTAGCATTAGGTATTTTAAATTTTTCCATTTATATATTTTCGCATCAAAATCGTGAAAATAAGGAACTGTTTAACTTATACAATAATATCTGTCAGTTGGTTTTTGATAAATTTATTAAACCAAATACAACTTTAGAAAATTCAAAATTCAGAGTTTCTTTGTTTAAAGCCAAGAAAGGCATAATTTTTAGACGTTCAAATTACTTCTTACCTGAATATCGAACTTATTTAAAAAATGTAGGTAGATTCCAAACAAGGCAAGAGAAAAAAATTAGTAAAATAAAATTTTTACCCAATGAAGGGGCAGTTGGTAAATCATATTCAATAGGTGAATTCATGTTTTTTGATACTGTTAAATACTCGAATAACAATGAGAGCGAATATATAAAACAACAAATGAATATGTTAAACATGCCAAAATTCAAAATAAAAAAGTTGAATGATAAATCATGTTCATTTATAAGCTGTCCAATTAAATATTTTAAATCAGATGATTTATTTGGAGTTATAGTGGTTGATTGTTTAATGCCTAATAAGTTAAAGGAGGAAGAATTTAGGACAATAGAAGATGTAGTTTTAAACTACAGTGTTTTTTTTACTAATAATGGAAATTAAAATGGAGAAGTCAATTATTTTAAGTAAAGCACAAGAAATTATCAATGAACAATTTGATAAAATTTTAAAAATTTCTATCGATGAAAATATATATCGCATTGCTATAAGGCGTGACCAAATTCCAAAAATTAGAAATCTATCAGTTAATAACAACGCTTTGATAATTTCTTTTATAGATGATGAACCAAAATTTGACCTAGAAGAAGAGTTCTACCTCAAAGAAGGAAATGATGGTAAAATAGAAACAATATTTATAGGGAATGTCGATAAATTACATAGCGAATCCTACCGAATAAAGTTAAATAGAAAGCTTTTGAACTTTATTAAAAAAAACCCTGAAACAGACAAGAATAAAATAATGCAAAAACATCTGAATAAACGTATTGCACACTCAGTATCAGAAATAATAAAAACTGTGCCCAACAGCGTGTATAAGAAATAGCGGGTTTAGTGCTAAATCAAAGGTCAGTGCTTTTAATAA
Organism: Flavobacteriaceae bacterium; assembly: GCA_022565635.1. GTDB lineage: Bacteria > Bacteroidota > Bacteroidia > Flavobacteriales > Flavobacteriaceae > Psychroflexus. Next base: position 1,348 of record JAIUMH010000238.1, read on the forward strand.
AAGTCAGTGCCAAACTGAAACTGAAGTGCTTTTTTAATCCGCTACTTCTCATACACGCAAAACGTTGTGCATAATGCAAAAAAAAACGCAGTGAATGAATTGAAAACCATTAGAGAATACTACAAACCGATTCAACCAACTGTTTCGGTCAACGACAACGAAATAAGTTATCAAGAATGCAAACCAAATAAAGAAATTGAAAATTTCATTTATTGCTTTTGGCAACTCAAAACACTTAAACCATTAAAAAGCGATTATAAGTACCGAGTGGTTTCTGACGGTTGTATCGACATATTTTTTGACCACAAACAACCGACTGAAAACTTTGTGATGGGATTTTGCAGAAAGTTCGTTCAGTTTCCAATCGGGAAAGAATTTGATTATATCGGAATTCGATTTTTACCTTCTGCTTTTACGCATTTGTTTGGAGTTGATGCGAAAACATTAAGCAATCAATCTCAAGAACTGAACAAAATTTTGCCCAATTTTTCAGAGTGGATTAATTCAAAAATAAAACCAGGAGATTCATTTGAAAATATCACACAAATCCTGAATAAAAAAATAATTGGATTTTCAAAAAACCAAAGTATTAACTATGACTACCGTTTTTTGGATTCATTGAACCTGATTTTTAAAAAGAAAGGATTTTTGGACACAGAAAAAGACCTCAATACGGGATTAAGTCCGAGACAACTTCGCAGAATTTTCAACTTTTATATCGGCACAACGGCAAAATCATTTAGTAATGTTGTGCGTTTTCAGCATATTTTGAATGCAAAACCGTCAAAACAAAGTCTGAAAGAAAACAAATTGTACTTTGATGTTGGATTTTTTGACCAAGCTCATTTCATTAAAAACTTCAAAACATTTTACGGTGTAACACCTACTGAAGCCTTCCGTTAAGTTTGTCCGATTTTTACAATGCCTCGGCTTTTTGTCAGCCTAAATTTGTAGGAATAAAATCATTGACAATGAAAGCATTATTATTAACCATATTTGTTCTGACAATTGGTTGGGCAAATGCACAAACAACAAAAAAGATGAAACTTAACGCAGGTATAATTACCGAAAAATTACAGGAAACCAAGAAATTCTACACAGGAGTTTTGGACTTTGGAGTGAGTTTTGAAAACGAATTTTATTTACTGCTTCACACACCTGACCAATCGGTAGAAATCAGTTTTTTACAACCAAACCACCCAAGCCAAAAGCCTATTTTTCAATCGGAGTTTAATGGAAAAGGAGTGTATTTGACGATTGAGGTTGAGAACGTAGATGAGATATACAAACACTTAAAGGACATAGGAGTCCAAATGGTAATAGAAATCCGTGACGAACCTTGGGGCGACAGACATTTCGCAATCAAAGACCCAAACGGAATTGGAATTGATATAGTGACTTATACAAAACCTGAAGAATAAAGCACTATGCACAACATTGTATAAACGCAATAGCGGGTAAAGTGCTAAACCGAAAGTAATTTTGTAAATTTAACGTCAGTTATAAACCGAAAAGTTTGGTTTAATAATCCGCTACTGCGTTTATACGAAACCGTTAGTGCCAATGCTAAGCGAAAGAAACACTATATTCAGAAACATAAAAAATAA
>JAIUMH010000239.1 GCA_022565635.1 Flavobacteriaceae bacterium
ATGTAAACATCGGTAATAACTCTTGGTTAGCAGGAGATTACAGCCAGATTTGGACACACGGTTCATTAAAAACTAAATTAGGCAAGGATTTATCTGTTAAAATTGGTGATAATGTTTATTTAGGTTCAGGGGTTTTGATTGCTCCAGGTGTAAAAATTAATTCAAACAACTTAATAGGACTTGGAAGTGTTGTACTTTCCTCGATAGAAAAAAAATATTGTGTGGTATCAGGAAATCCCTCAGTAATTGTAAAAGAAAATGTAAATTGGAGAGATAATTGGTAAGTTCCCTGACTATTATATTTTATATAAATTCAAATTTCGACTTCCCAAATTTAAAATATTAGAATGCAAAAAAGAAAAATCTGCGTAGTCGTAACTGCCCGTCCATCTTATTCAAGAATTAAAACGGCTTTAACAGCGCTTAAAAATCATCCTGAAGTAGAACTGCAATTAGTAGTGGCAGCCTCCGCCTTATTAGACCGCTACGGTAGAGCCATTGATTACATCAAAAACGATGGTTTTAGCATAGATGCTAAAGTATTTAATGTATTGGAAGGTGAAAACCTAACCGCAGCGGCGAAAACAACAGGAATTGGCATTTTAGAATTATCTAGTGTGTTCGAAAACCTACAACCAGACATCGTAGTCACCGTAGCCGACCGATTTGAAACCATGGCAACGGCCATTGCAGCTTCGTATATGAACATTCCTTTAGCCCATATCCAAGGTGGAGAAGTGACGGGTAACATCGATGAAAAAGTGCGTCACAGCATTACCAAATTAGCCGATTATCATTTGGTGGCTTCCGAAGATGCCAAAGAACGCGTGTTGAAGTTAGGAGAAGAACCTTCATCAGTCTTCAATACGGGCTGTCCGTCCATTGATATTGCGAAAGAAATACAAAACAATAAAGAACTTAGTTTTGATCCTTACCAAAAATACGGTGGGGTAGGAGCGCATCCTGATTTATCGCAGGGCTATTGGGTAGTGATGCAACATCCTGTAACTAACGAATACAAGGATTCACGAAAGCATATAGAAACTACTTTAGAAGCCATTCGGCAACAAACAAATAAGCCAGTACTTTGGTTTTGGCCCAATGTAGATGCCGGATCTGATGGTACTTCTACAGGAATTCGCTCATACCGAGAAAAACATGATTTAGAGCACGTACATTTTTTTAAAAACATGCAAGGAGATGATTTTCTTAATTTATTAGACCACTCCAAAGGCTTAATCGGTAACTCATCAGTAGGGATACGAGAATGTGCGTATTTAGGCGTACCCGTCATCAACATCGGAAGTCGACAAAACCGCCGACAACGCGGCGAAAATGTAATTGACGTAACTTACGACACCCAAGCCATACGAGCTGCCATGCAAGAAATTGAAAACAAGCCTCGTCCAAATTCAGTAAACATTTACGGAGAAGGAGACGCAGGAGAAAAAATTGCTGATGTACTTGCTAAAGTAGAATTGAAGTTTCATAAGACGATTTCTTATTGATGGTCGACAGTCCGCAGTCTACTGTTGACGGAAAAATTAATTTTTTAAAGATGGATTACAAAAAACTAAATGTTTGGAAAGAATCTATTGAATTAGTAAAACAAGTTTATCAAGTAACAGCAAGCTTTCCAAGTGAGGAACAATACGGATTGATGAGTCAATTAAGACGTGCTTCAGTTTCAATTCCTTCTAACATTGCTGAAGGAAATGGTCGAAGTTCAGATAAAGATTATAAAAGATTTGTGGAAATTGCCTACGGCTCAGCTTTAGAATTAGAAACCCAATTGATAATTTCCGTCGAACTTCAATATCTTGATAAAAATCATACAATCTTCCAAAAATTAGAACGAGTTAAAAAACTTTTATCAGGATTTATGAAATATCTTAAGAAATAAGTTTAAAGCCTGAAGATGACCGCATATAGTCGACAGTCCACAGTCCACAGTCGACAGTAGACCGACGACAGTAGACCGACGACAGAAGAAAGCCGTCCAAAGACATTAAATAATGAACAATAAGATAAATAGAATATTAGCCATCATCCCCGCCCGAGGTGGTAGCAAAGGAGTACCTCGGAAGAACATCAAAGAATTAGGTGGGAAGCCATTGTTAGCTTATACAGCAGAAGCGGCATTAGCCTCTAAGTGGATAGATAGCGTAATTCTTTCATCGGAAGACGAGGAGATTATAAAAGTGGCAAAGGACTATGGAGTAGAAGTACCTTTTGTGCGTCCTCAAGAATTAGCACAAGACCAATCAGGAAGTATCGAAGTAGTTGAGCATGCAATAAAGTTTTTCGAAGAAAAAGGAGCATATTTTGACGCCGTTATTTTGTTGCAAGCTACATCCCCTTTTCGTGAAGAGGGATTTATAGATAGAGCCGTACAAAAATTTATAGATTCAGGGGCGGATGCTTTGGTGAGTGTTTTACCCGTTCCACATGAGTTCAATCCGCATTGGGTATTTGAAGCTGACAACAATGACAATTTAAGCATTGCAACAGGAGAAAAGCACATCATTAAAAGACGCCAAGATTTACCTAAAGCTTATTTTAGAGACGGAAGCATATACATCACCAAAACAGAAGTCCTAAAAAAAGGAAGTTTTTTTGGAGAAAAACTAACTTACATCGAGTCCAATCCAAAGTTGTATGTAAATATAGACACCATGGAGGATTGGAAAAAGGCAGAGGAGATGGTTCTCGACTAAGTTTATACTGAGCAGTAGTCGAAGTGCTCGAATTCCATAAAATAACGAATTTGTAATTCGTTTAATTTTATGAGAATGCTCGTTCCGGCACTTAAAACAAACACGCTTGTTCAGCTTCGAGCCTTTCGACTGAGCTCAAGACAGGCTGAGTCGAGAAGTAAATGGTTCTCGAC
>JAIUMH010000240.1 GCA_022565635.1 Flavobacteriaceae bacterium
TGGTACACTCAATTAGGCTATCTTGAAGATGAACTCAATAAGCTAAATAAGTCAACCGCTAGTGTATCCAAGAAAAAATCTTGGTGGGATAGGGTTTTGGGGGTGTTTTAAGGTGAAGAATAAATTAAATGGAGTCCAGAAACCATCTATAAAAAACGGGGAGAAACCGAAAATCCTTAAGAGTAGGATAATTCTTAATATAATAAATTATGAAAAAAGTATTTTTATTAGGCGCTTTTACTTGCCTTGCATTTCTTATGGCTAGCTTTAACTCTATCCCAACATCTGAAATAGTTGGTAAAGAAAAATCCGTTGATCTACAGCAAATTGATTTTAAGTTAAAAGGAAATGGTAAAAGTCTAGTTCGTATTGGTGTAGGAAAAAAGGTTGGACAAGGTTCATGTTGTACTGGAGTTTCAAAACACGCAACTGTTTCATTTAGAGCAAAAGTGGGGGATGTTGTTTATGATGCTGAAACTAAAAAAGTATTACTTACACTAACAGCAGATTCTAATCATAAAATTTATCAACTTTAAAACTTTATATTATGAAAACAATCTTAATAATTAGTGTAATGATTAATTCTTTATTGTTTAACTCAAATACAGGTAACACGATTCTTGATTTCAAAAGTGAGTATTTGGTACATCAAGACAACGCGGATATTAATGACTTATTAAAGGGTAATACTTTTGTTCACAAAAACAATGATAGGTTTGGCTCATATACTATGACAATCTACTTTAGCGAAGGCGGGAATAATACTGGCAAACTAACTTATCAAAGTCAGAACACCAGAGAAACAGATAATATTGTATATGAAATAGTTTCAGATAAAACTATAAAGATTACATGGAAAACTGGTTTTTCAAAAGGGAAGTCTGAACGCTTTACTGTTAACCTAAATAATAAAACAATCAGTTCAGCAACAAAAAAGGTGTATCAGTTAAAATGATAACTTCAAAAGTTTATGTGACTAATGGAAACACCACCAGCGAATACAAAGTGAATAACGGTATTCGCTCCATTACGCCAACACGGACGTTTGAAAGGAAGTAAAAAGTATATTTCTAAAAACCTCAACCTTACGGGTTGAGGTTTTATAATTTTAATTACATCTTTAAGGTATTATCTACTTCTGTACTTGCTTAATGAGTGAGCAACTACTTTTTTAATCTATAAATAAAAAATATGGTTCTTGATGTTCATTTAATTCATATGTATTTAGTGTATTATTATGAATATACGATTTTGAAAAAAACGTCTTAGCCAACTCAGTATTTAGTCTAATTGGTTTTTCGAACGTATATAAACCTTGTTTGGGTCTTGTAAATATTTCAGCTTCTAAAAACATTGGCACGACACTGTATATACCATTTTCTGTTGCTCTATTACCGCCATAGGTTTTTGATATATTTTTTTTTATTGTATCTGTATTAACAATATTTTGAACACTGAAAATTTTAGCAAAATTATTTAATACCTGATAGGAAAATGGATAAGAAATGTTTAAAAGTGAAATAAGTATTATATTTCTATCAGCTTTAATTTTAATTGCACTTTTTAGTAATTCTTTATTTGAATTTATAAATTCTATCTCTGGACTATTGAAAATTATTTTGTTAACAATCCTTAATGCTTTTTTAAGTCTATTTTCCCCTTTATAAACAATGCGTAATTGCTCTAATACATACTCATTTGTATATGAATCATCCAAGTAAGACTCAAGCGCTGCCTGAAGTGTTGCTAAAGGTATCCTTTGATTAATGTCGATTTTGTTATTGCTCATTTGTTATTACAATATATGGTATTATTACTTCAAGAAAGTGACTTCCGCCATGTGTTACTAAGTTTTCTCTTCTAGAAAAGCTTAAATTATTTTTGAAATATATCGCTTTTTCTTCTTCTAGTATTGATTCTAATAAATCAGGGTTATTTCTTAAAAAATTATCTTTTAACTTTGTATCTGAGTACTCAATATGTCTTTCACTTCTACTTCCTGAAGTATTTGTGCCAAGCTTTTCTTTACCGGTTAGACTCCGCCATCCTTTAGCTTGAATGTTTCCATGGTCACTAGTCAATATTACTTTAAAGCCTCCTACTAGCAATTTTTTAATGGTTTCATTTATTTTACTGCGTTCAAACCAATTTTCGGTAAGTTTCAATAAGTCAATATAGTCTTTTGAACTATGCATATAATCATCCAAATCTTTGTACACAACACCCAACCTTTTTACTCCAACAGGACAAGAAACATTGATGGGATCATGTATATATTCTATTTCAAATTTATTGAAGCCCTTTTTTCTCCAATAATTTGACCACAGTTTAGATTCATTAATAGGATTTTGTTTATATGAATCTAAAGGATTAGAGCCTCTAAAAATTGCTTGTCTTGATAATTGAGTTATTGAAGGAATCCAAGAATACGTATAGCTTTCTTTTATGTAACCAACTAATTTTTTTTCTATTATTGAATACTGCCAGAAACTAAGCCCATCAACCACTATAAGTGCTACCTTATCTTTTTTGTAATTAAAATCAATATGATCCAGTATTTTTGAAACAATTTGTGGTTTTTTTATGGGATTTGAGTTTTTTATTTGAGCATAATCTTCCTGAATATGCAACTGAAATTTTCTATTTACAATTTCAATTAATTCTAATAGTTTTATAAATTCCTTAGTATTGACAGTGTTATAAATAGCTTTACCAAAAATCGTAGCTATATCGTACCAATCTATATTTTCATCATTCAATTTTGCATTGATAGACTCTTTAAAGCTTCGTAAATTAAAGGTTTTATAAACAGATAAAGGTTTGTTATCTATTTTTTCTATTACTTTT
>JAIUMH010000241.1 GCA_022565635.1 Flavobacteriaceae bacterium
AGGGTGTTTATTGATTTTCAATACTTTATGATAGTTTTTATAATCGAACTCAGGTTTTTAGGTGAGAGAAAGGAGAAAGCCTCTTTTAATGATTTCTACTGAAGGTAAAATTGACTATTTGCGTTAAGGATTGAAGTGGAAATCCCGGAAACAGAAAAGGCTAATTTTTCTTACTCCACCAAAGCGACCGGCAGGAAGCTCTTGTGGGGAGTTTAGAAAAATAGACTTGAATGCTGAGGAATTGCAACGGAAAGCCTGTTTAAACGCCCAAATTAATAATAGATAGTTTTTGTTTAGTTTTCTGCTAAAACCACTTTTTCCTTTTGAAGTACATTAGCATACCTGAAAATACAGCTATAAAAATAATCCAGATGACAAGGTAGCTGTATGGCCAAGCTAATTCGGGCATAAATTCAAAATTCATTCCGTAAATACCGGCAATAAAGGTAAGTGGAATAAAGATGGTGGAAACAATGGTGAGTATTTTGATGATTTGATTCATCTGATTGTTTTGGGCAGAAAAAAATAAATTGATGTTAGATTCAAGCCCTGATTTAATTTCTTCGGTATCTTCTATGAGGTGTTTGCAGTAGTCTTTTAAGTCTTTAAAGTATTTAATACTAGAATCTTCAATGCTTATATGCGTGGTAAGCTCAATTTCTTCACAAAACTCCATAATGGGCACAATGGATTTTTTTAAAACAAGGTTGTTCTTTTTTAAAATGGCAATTTGTTGAAATACAGCGTGGTTTAAACTTGAATTGATGTTGTAGGATTGAAATTTATTAATTTCATCAAATAAACTTTGAATCAATAGGCTGTACTCATCTAAAATGGCTTCTAAGAGTAGGTAGAGCAAATAATCGGCATTGCGTTCTCTTACAATGCCTTTGTCTTGTCGGATGCGTTCCCTTAAATGTGTAAAATGATCGTTTTTTTTCTCCTGAAAACTGGCTAACCAGGCTTTACCAAGTACAAAACTGATTTGCTCTGAGTACAATTCTAATGCATCATCTTCTTTAAAAATGGAATTGATGTTGAGCAAGATATAATCCGGGAAAATTTGAAATTTGGGTCGTTGTTTAACGTCAAAAATATCTTGTATGCTGAGGTGGTGCAATTGAAGCTGTTTTGCTAATGGAAGAATTTTTTCATGTTCATGCACCCCGTGAAAATTAACCCAGCTTGTGTGCTGAGCTTTTGGGAAATTAATGAAATCTTTGAGTTGAAAATCTGGGTTTTCCTCTAATAGAGTAGCGGTGTAAAAGAAGGATTGAATTTCAACAGTTTGATTTTTTATTTCGCCCACATATTCATATTGCTCAGGGTTTATTTTTTTCTTTCTTCTTAATAGATTCATCTACTCTAGTTTTTGGTGTTGTATAAGTGCAATATACGTATATTTAAGGGTGACTTTAGCAGGCTAATTAATATGATTAGAGCAACTTTTTAAGCGCATTACAACTTATTTAATTTAATTTCAAAAGTGGTGCCTTTGTCAATTTCACTGTAAGCTACATTAATTTTACCATGATGAAAGTCTTCAACTATTCTTTTGGCTAAAGAAAGCCCTAAACCCCAGCCTCTTTTTTTGGTACTAAATCCAGGTTCAAAAACTTTACTAAAATTTTTGACAGGAATTCCTTTACCTGTATCCTTTATAAGTACTTTTACACAGTCTTCACTTCTTGCTAATTCTATTTCTAAAACTCCCTTACCCCGCATAGCATCAATAGCATTTTTGACTAAATTTTCAATGGTCCAAGAAAATAAAGCCTCATTTAACTCTACATAAACAGGCTCATCTGGTAAATCAATTTTAAAATGGATTAGTTTAGAGCTTCTAGATTTTAAATATTCAGCTGATTCTTTAGTGGTGGCCACAAGATCTGTTTTCTTTAATTTTACTTGTGATCCAACTTTAGAAAAACGGTCGGTTATGGTGTTTAAACGCATAATATCTTTTTCCATTTCTTCAATGTAAGAGGGATCAACATTTTCTGATTTTAAAATTTCTAACCATCCAATTAAAGAAGATAAAGGAGTGCCAATTTGATGCGCTGTTTCTTTGGCCATTCCAGCCCATAATTTATTTTGTTCGCTAGATTTAGAGGTGATGTAAAAAAAGAATACTAAGGTAACTAGCAAGGCAATAATTACTATTAAAATAAATGGATAATAAGTGATTTTATTCAGTACAGAAGAGTTTCCGTAAAATAAAAATTGTTTATTACCGTCCTTTAAATCTAATTCAATAGGTTTATTTTCAGATCTGATTTTATCTAATTTTCGTTTTTTTGCCTTGGGGTTGTTAAGAATAGATTCCTCTACATTTTCAACCGTTACCACCTCACCATAAATATCATATATAACTACGGGAATATTTTCGTTTCTGTTTAAAATATTTAATTCAAAATTGATATCAGTATCGTTTAAATTGGCCTGATTGACCGATTGTAATGCCATGGAGTAAATCTGCATCTTATTGCGTTCTTCTTTCTTAATCCGATCGTAAAAAGAAATTACATTCCATGTAATTAGGCCTATTATAACAAAGGAAATACCTATTATAATTAACCGAAGTAAGTTCTTGTCTTTTGTGATTTGCATATTTTTGAAACGTGAAATCTAGTTTTGTATTTTGTAAATGTAAAAACTTAAATTGATTTTGTGTGTTTTCTGAAGCCAATTTATTTCCATCTGATCTGACTAATTTTACAGTTTTTAAATACGCTATCTCCATGCTAATATTTTCCTTACTTTTGTTGAAGATTTTATTGGAAGCCCTCAAATCCGCAAAGAATAAGAGCAAGTAATATTTTACTTATTTGTATAGGTT
>JAIUMH010000242.1 GCA_022565635.1 Flavobacteriaceae bacterium
TTAAATTTATCATTGTACAAAGATAATCTATATTTGTGGGTACACCGTAGCTGCCTCAGGCAGGCTGACAAACATCAAACATCCCAAAAACATATTTTATATTCAGAGATTATATGCATATTTAATTAGGTGCAAGCTTTTTTACAGGCATTAAACTTTGACTATCGGGGTAATTCTTCAAGATAAAGATGTTTGCAAAAGGTGTAAAGTTGCAAAAATCACATAGCATAAGTGCACTTTTAAAAAAATATTTCTCTATACGTTTTTTCTATTGATTTCACTTCTTTTTCTGATAAGGCTAAAAATTCTTTTTCTTTTGCTCTCTTTGATAGACTTCCGTTATTTTGTCCTAAGAACTTTACTAGCAAAGCAATAAGCCTATCGGGCATTTCAAATTCTTCATCAATTACTTCTTTAAATACATCATAATTAGTCAAATAAGCTAATTCTTGCGGAATAATATTTTCAATGGTATCTACTACACAATCGTATAAAAATTCAGTTTGAAGAGTAGCGTCATAGTACCTATAATAATCAATGGTTTCATTTAGCATATGGACATTATGATCCTTGGTTGCTTCCCATTCTATAAACTCAAGCAATGGATGTGAGTAGGCTTCAAGTACTTTTCTATAATCATCAATATGGTCCAGTATAGAAGCAGAGACGGGAAATATTATTCCTTGTTGTGAAAATTGTTTTCTAGCGAGTAGATGATGTATCAAATATCTATGAATTCTACCGTTACCGTCTTCAAAAGGATGTATAAAAACAAATCCAAATGCAATTATGGAAGCTGAAATAATAGCATCCATTTCACTATTAATCAGTTTTTTATTTGTTTCAACTAAGCCACTTATAAGTTGGGGTACATCTTGCCATTTGGCTGAAATATGCTCCGGGATGGGTTCGCCAGAAAGGCGGTCATGTTCGCCAACAAATCCCCCTTTTTTTCGGAATCCCATTTCAACAAATCGCGTGTTTTCAATTACAAGCTGTTGTAATCTTATCAACTCTTCTTTAGTTAAATCATTCGCCCCCGCTTGACCAATAGCTTGGCTCCATCGAGTAGCTCGTTTACTTTTTGGACTTTCTCCCTCAATTGAAAATGAGGCTTTTGAATCTTTTAATAACAGAAATGCAGATGCCCGCTGAAGAATTTCTTTTCGTATCCCGTTTAAATATTTATTGTTAAAATCTAACAGGTTGGTTTGGATATGCTTTTCTAACTTTTCCGTTTTTTTAATCATCGGACAAAATTGTGGTGTTCCCAGAAAATTATTGACGACTAAGTGACGCTTAGATTTTGTACCTGTAACAGCATATTGATGAGCAGTATCTACCACAGGTATGTAGCTTTTCTTACTAAGATTTTCTTTACCATCTAGTTCTCTTCCTATTAACCATTCTATAATAAACCATATACGTCTGCTGTATTGACCTGTTGGCTGAATATTGACTAATTGGGTTAATTGCGCTTCAGCATAATGTTTTGTTAGTTTTTTAAACACCAACAAATTAATTCCTTCGTATTTAAGTGCAAAAACTAAGTGTTTATACAAGGCCTCTATTTCATCTAAATCTTGATGGTCTTCTACTAAATAAGTATTGGGAAGAATATACCAATCCTTGTTTTGATAACTTTTATTCTGGTTACTGATTAAAATTATGGGATGCACCATAGGCATTGGTAAGTTCAATTGATCAATAATTGCGGCATACCCAATAATGTTTCCTTCTTCTGGAGTTTGCTTTCCGTGAAAAATGAGTTTTTGTTGTGAAAAATGAGCGCTTTTATTCATTTTAAATAAATTATAAGCGCAATATAGGGGTAAAATACCAGCAATGCAAGATTAGAGATACGGCACTTTGATAAATTTACCGTAGCAAATCACCTGCCTTTGGCGTCAGGTAAGCTGACAAACATCAAACACCCAGCATCCAGCACCCAACATCAAGGCTCTCGATAGTTCTGCTCAATTTAACCGAAGTACATTCGCCGCGGCGAACACACTTGCCTGTTAGCAAAGCAAAAGCAGGTTTTTGTTGCGACGTTAAGCTTACGTTTTATAGTTCAGATTCTAATTTATTCGGATTTTGTCTAGTGTCAAATATCGTAACAACATCAACTCGTTTAGAATCGAATCTATAATAAAGTGTCGTTTGTTTGGTTATAACACAACATCTTAGTTTCTTTACTTTCTTAGATTCAGGAAAAATCTCTGGCTGGACTCTTATTATTTCTAAAGTATGGTCAAGCTTTTTGACAAATTCATTTTTTACTTTTTCAGACATTTTTCTGTAAGATAATCAAACAGCTTTTCTAATTTCTTTTCAGCAGTTTTTGAGATTACAATTCTCCTTCTCACTTATCTGTGTTTTTGCATAAAAGAATCATAATCGATAATTTCTCCATTCTCAATTTCAATTGATGCTTTTTCAATCTCATATTTTTGCTCAGCCGAAAGTTCATCCCAAAAATCAAATTCCTTATTTTGCTTAAAAATTGTTTTTATAGATTTGATAATATCCAGATTTTCTGTTTCTAATAGCAGTTTAACTAGTTGTATTTTTTCAGCTTGAATATCCATAGGTGTTGTTTTATATTTCAAAAGTAATAAATATAATTTTAAACGGTATTTTTTTAATGAAGCCAAACTACAAAATAAACCTTAATCAAACACACAGCATCCAGCATCAAACACCCATCATCCAACACCCCACATCAAGGCTCTCGATACAGTTCGCTAATCTAATTAGTGACAATAACAAACATTTTCTAAAGCGAACCACTCGAGCTGACAAACA
>JAIUMH010000243.1 GCA_022565635.1 Flavobacteriaceae bacterium
AATTCTTCATCTCACTTCTTTGTACTTAATTCTTAATACTTTGTACTCAATACTACTCCCTTCCCACAATCTCCAACTCCACACCTTTCTCCAACAAGGGCCGTAAAGCTTCATGCACCAAATAATCCCATTCGCTTTGGAGGAATTGGGTGTCTTTGGGGTTAATGGAGTTTTGGATGAAATTAATTTTTCTCATTACAATTGATCTTGAATAGTATATTTTTTTGTCATCAAAAATATAGAAAGCTATATTAAACATACCCCAATCAATAAAAGTCTGACCTGAAATTTTATCATCATCTCGAACCGTTCTAATAAGCGGAAGAATAACAGTCTGATTACTTTTTAGTTCAGAAAATAACTTGAGGTCTTTATGTTTTACTTCTCCTGATAAAAAAAAATTAAAAGGAAATTCTAAGGGAAGGTTTTTGTTTGTCCAAAAAATTTCAGCATCTAATTTTAAATCAGTATATTTTTTTAAAGATGATTTCAAAGATTTATCAAAATTATATAAAACAATATTGTTTATGGGTTTGTTTACACATTCACCCATTTTGAATTTTTTATGGTTTTCGCCTACATATTCAACATTTTGAAAATAAACTTTTTTTAAAACTAACTTTTTTGGAATTTCTCCATCATACTCATATTTACCTACCTCAGAAAATCTTTTCTCAAAAGCTACTGGAGAGTCATGTAAATGTTGCAGAGAAGAATCTGTTAAATAAGAAGTTTGAACACATCCGTATAAACTATAAAATATAATAAAAACAAATAACTTTCTCATTTTGGATTAACTTGGTGAAAAATAGATTCAACGATAGACTTTCTTAACAAATCATTATACTTGACATTTTTTAAATCTTCTTTTAGAAGTATATTAGAAGAAGTCCTAAATATTAATTGGTTTTGAGAAAATAATTGTAAATCAATATGTAAGTAAGTTTCAAGTTCATTGGTGACTAATAAAAAACTTGGCACTAATAAATTATGGTCAAAATCAATGCTTTCATAATTAATAAGCTGTAAAAGTAAATCATAATCAATTTTTAAAACTTTGTCTAAATGGTCAAGTGGCGAATGAAGAAAAATTTTAGTCCTAAAATTTTCTATTTCTAATTTTTCAAGCTGATAATTCCGCTCTACGTTCTTAAAATTTAAATTTGAAAGTAAAAAAGCTATAATTTCATCACTTAATGAATTGACAAGTTCATCCATTGATGAATAGGTAGCTTTAAAAAATCTTTGATTTTCACTTTTTATTTCTCCTAAAACTAAAGGTCTTATCTGAATAGGCATATTAGTTATAGATGAATTTATAAAACCCAGATGTTGATTTTTTGAATTCCAATGAATGGTGTATCCCCGAGTTTTATAATTTACATTTTTTAGATGAATACCATAGTTTAGAGTTCTTTTGAATCTAGAAAATCCATATCCAAAATCCTTAACATTAACTTCTTCTAAATCAAAAAGGTATTCTTCATTATTGAAGTCAGAAACTTGAGCATATGTACAAAAACAACATAAGTAAATTAGTGAGTTTATTTTAAAAGTTAAATACATAAATTATTATTAAAACAATAAGGGAATAGATTTTAGAGAAAAAATCCCTGCTTTTATTTCACGATCTTTATAATTATATGGGTCGTAACCATTATTAATTGTTTTTAACCCGTAATCAAAAAGAGAATATCCTATTAAAGAATGCCAAAATCCTGCATACGTATCAGCTTGTATAAAACCATTAAAAACACCAATAGAAAATGAAAAAAAGTGATTATACCATCCTCTTTTAGTGAATTTACCCCTGTCCATGTAAGCGAAGTCAGATGCATAACTTTGTAATCCATATAATAACCCTTTATCAAGTAACTTATTTTTAAATAAATACTTATAACCAACACCTTTTTTCTTTTTTCCTAATCCTGTTAATTCTCCTAAGTATTTTGCCTGTTTAACATCTGCCAAATTCATCCCCGCCAAAGAAGACAAAGCCCCACCTACAAATTTTTGGGACATTTGATATAAAGTTCCACCTCCCTCAAAGTCGCTTGCAAGCGAAGTAGCACCCACATTTAAAGCGCCCCCCACAGCCATACCTTTTAAAACACTTCCCGTACCTGTACCAATAGCACTTCCTAAAAAGCCAGCAGCAAAATAACCTAAACTATTCCATACATTACCATTATAATTATATGCAAAATTTAGGGTGCCAGCAACCATATTTCCTTTTAGTGCTGTTAGTTTTTTTCCGAGAATTGCATTATGAGCAAATTTACCTTTAGACCAAGCTGCTTGTGTAAAAAGGCTACCAACCTTAGACCATCCTGCAAGGGCTCCTGCAGTTGCAACACTTGCAACAACTGTAAATATCACTTGTGATGCTGTATCCCATTTTGCGGGATTTAACGTACCATTAACAGCACTTAGAATTCCATAAGTACCTACAACAATTATTGCACTTATTAAAAACTCCCCACTCGGATCATTATAAATCAGCGGATTGTTATAGACATAGGCATAGCGATTAAAATTTTGCGTGTTATAAGGGTCTTGAATGTAATTATCAGGAGCTAAAAAGCGCCTTAGCTTGGCATCGTACATTCGTCCATTCATGTGGATTAAAGACACAGAAGCCATGTGTTCGTGACCGGTGTAACCACGGTCTAAGTAAATTTCTTCGTCATACT
>JAIUMH010000244.1 GCA_022565635.1 Flavobacteriaceae bacterium
TGGACTGTAGTGAATTCGATTTCTTTAAGCACATATTGTTCTTTCATAATGATTTGTTTTGGATGATAATAGGACAAATATAGAGAAAAATAAAACCCCAACAAAAACTTTTTTTTTGTTGGGATTTATTCAGTAAATCATTTATTAGTCAGTAGATTAGAATAATAAGCATGTAAGTCGGTTAGCTTAAACACCTGCTTAGGATTGGTGATGCTAAAGTCAAGCGATTTAAGTTTAAACGTATGAATGATTTTAAAAGTAATGATTTCACCAAAATACGACTGCAACATATCCACGATTAAACTCGCTAAGCTATCCTGATCATGGAACTCCTCTAAATTGGGAATGTAAATTACAATATCTAACTTATTGCTGAGGTTCTGAATATTAATCACTCGAAAATAAACATCATTGATTTGAAGGGTTTTCTCTTCAAAACTGTAGGAATTTTCTTCCTCCTCCTGATGAACAGTACCAGGAATAAAAGCAGTAAATTTCCAGTTCTCCATTTTGGGTGCATTATGTACCAAATTTTGCACAGCAGGAAAGAAAATATGATTACCATTAGCCGAAATCCAAAGCTGATGAGGTTCAACTTCCTGTTCTGAAAACAAGATGCGAAAGCCCAAGCCCTTGCAGTAGTAGTTGAGATGCGTCTCTAACCAATCAACAAAGCATTTTTTGACTTTAGGTTGATGAATATGTTTAGCAAAGAAACTGACATTATCTTGGAACCAAGACCAGAAGTTGACACTGCTATTAAACTTTTGAGTTTCTTTTTCGTTAGCGAATTTACAAACGGTATATTTTTTTGAATAATTCATTTTCTGATTTTTTTTTTACTGGTTAATTTCTTTTGTCTTTTGCATTAGGCGGATAAGCAAATAAATTGAACAATTCGCGTATCCTTGACCTAACCCGCTCGCCATAGCGATCTTCTACCTCGGTAGCCGTGAGGTTAGTGGTAATAATGGTCTGAAAGTGATGGTTGCCTTTGGCCTGCATAGCCATTAGAAAATCGTATCGCGATAAAATAATTTCTGCCATGGTATTGCAATCCTTGCCATAAAAACGACCAGTAGCCTCAGCCCCTAAATCATCAAAACACACATAGCGTTTCTCCGCATACTTTTGAATCACCTCAGCCCCTTTTTGGTTGTACTCGAACGCAATATTTCTGCACGAATAATGATAGAAAATAAGGCTACTTGGAAGCAGTAAAGGCAATAAATTCGTGATGCTAGTTTTCCCAACCCCCACAGGACCCGTAAGGAAAATTCCTTTATTAAAATTGAGATTGAACTTTTTGCAATTCACCTCATCGCGAATCAACACAAAAATAATTTTCTGAATCAGCGGTTGATCCTGGTCGGGGATACTAAATTTCTTACCGAACAATTCTTTACCTTTCTGCTGAAGAAAAAACCACACTTTATTTTGAAAGTAAGTCGCCTTTTTTTCCTCAAGCTGACCAATACACAAATTTTTATCTTTAATTTTTTTGACAATTGGTTTCATACACTTCATTTAAAGAGGTTCGCTGTAATTTTTTTCACGTTTGGTGTGCACAACACCCAAATCGTTTTTAGGTTGAAAATTTCGCTTATTTTGAAGCTTGTACGACTTTGCTGTAATCATCCAAGCATTAGCAACAGGTCTAAAATCGGTAATCGGATTATTTTTACCTCTTTTCCATTGATTAGCCTCATAGTGATTAAAGAATTTTTCAGCTTCCAGAACTAGATCATTTTCCGAAAAAACATCAGCATATTTTTTTTTAAAATTTTCTTTAAAAAAATTTTGGATGTTTAATAAAATTTCATTTTTTACCCTATTATATATATTATTATTATTAATATATATATTATAAATATTAATATATATATAAGCTAACTGTTCATTTTTTGAACTGCCGAGTTCAATTTTTGAACTGAAAGACGGATTTAGTTCATTTTTTGAACTATGGAGTTCATTTTTTGAACTATGGAGTTCATTTTTTGAACTGCGGAGTTCATTTTTTGAACTGTTCTCAACGTAGAATTTGGTGATTGATAAACAGTTTAAATTCTTCTCGTTCTTGTAAGATAAATAATCAATGAAATTCCACTTATCCAATTGATTCAAACATTTATAAAATGTTGCCTTTGATTTTATTTTGGATAAATTCATAAGTTCCATCCTAGGTAACTTTACTTCTCTAGGAAATTGGTGCGCATTAGCCATTTGAAAAATGGCATGGTACAAGCTAATATGGGTTGGTTTCAAGCGCTTGTCTTTATAAAACAAGCGCGAAACTTCAGTAAGTTGTTTGATGTAGTTCATGAGTTTGGATTTTGTTCAATGATAGATGCGTTTTCTTCCAATACTTTTTTCACGGAGTTTAAATCGTAAAATAAAGTCCCATCAATTTTAGACACTCTAATAATGCCCTTTACTGACCAGTTCCTAAGGGTGTCTTTAGTGACCCCAAGCATAAAAATTAGTGTTTTCGCCTTTACCCAACGGTTGTTTTTGGTAAATTCTTCAATAAGATTTGTTCCGGTTGATTTTTTAATTTCTCGGATGATCTCTTGTTTAAAATCCTGAAGATCTGTTTTTGTAATACCTTTACTCATTGTTATAAAATTTTAGTTATACATTTTCAAATCGTTTTGCGTTGACTGATTTGAGCAATGCAAAAATTGAAAG
>JAIUMH010000245.1 GCA_022565635.1 Flavobacteriaceae bacterium
AATTCCTGTGATGACTGGCAAAGGAAATTCTGCTATGGTTTTACAAAGTTGAAAATCGTTATAGCAATTCATACCCACATCTCCTCCTCCACCTCTAATAATCAATACTAAATCAAATTTTTTAACCCATTTGTTTTTAATGTACTCAAGTTGTTGAATAAGACTTTTAGTTGCACCATCACCTTGTAATAAAGAAGGAAAAAGCTGGTATTGGACAGAAAATCGTTTAGCTTCTTCATCCATTACTTGGTTAAAATCTGCATATCCCTTACTTGTATTGTAAGAAATGATAGCTAAATTTTTTGGCAATATGGGGAAGGGTACTTTTTTATTTAAGTCTAATAAATCAAGTTGCTTAAGTTTTTTGATGTAATCTTCTTTTTCCTTAGCCATATTACCTAAGGTAAACTTAGGATCTATTGCATAAATATGAATGGAAAAACCATAAGTGGGATGAAAATTTAATTTTCCTCTTAAAAGCACCGACATCCCTTCTTGAAGTTCGGTCTTAGCAATTTCTTTAAACTTCTTGTTGATTCTTCTGTATTGTTCACTCCAAATAATTGAACGTATTTCTGCTTTAATCTTTCCGCGTTCTCTTTCAACTAAATCTGGAAAACAGTGTCCTGTTCTAGGATAAAAATTTAGCTTAGCAATTTCAGCTTGTATCCAAAAATAGCCATTGTAGTGTTCAAGAATCATATTTTGAAGACTCTTGGTCACTTCAGAAAGCTTAAATATTTTTGGAGATTTCAAAACTTATACCCTACCCTTTAAAGCGTTAAACACCCAAGCATTGGCTAAAAAACCAATACCTACAGCACCAAAACCCCAACCAGCAACTTCTTGATATCTAAATAAGCCTAGAGCAATTAAACCTAAACCAACTATAATCATAATTAAAGTTGCCCAAGCTAAAACTGTATTTTTATTCATCATTCCCATAGTTATTGTTCTTCAAATTATATGAACCAACAAAAATACCAAAGTTTTTTGATTGGCAAACTTTATTTTTGGCATGGTTGTTGGAATTTATATAGCAAACATAAAACAATGAAAAATTTAATAGTATTACTTCTAGCCATTACAACAAGTTTTGGCTTTGCTCAAAAAAGGGGAATGAATAAGGTTGATCCTGAAGAAAGAGCGCAAGAAAAAATTGACCGTTTAGATGCAGAATTACAATTAAGCAACAATCAAAAGAGCGAGCTTAAAACTTACTTTATTGAAGCGCAAAAAGAAACTCAACAAATAAGAAAAAAGCAAGTTCAACGTAGAGAAACGGCTAGAGAAAATAGAGAAGCTATGCAGGCACAACGTGCAGAGATTAGCAAAGTAAGAAAAAACTCCATGGAAACTAGAAGAGCTGCTACTGAAGAAAAAATGAAATCTGTACTTTCTGAAGATCAATTTTCAAAATGGAAAGAAATGAAAGAAGACCGTCAAGAACGCGTTACTGAACGTCAACGTAGAGGCGAAGGAAAAAGAGAACGCAGAGGAGAGAGAAAAGGTAGAGAGCGCGTTAAAGGTGGTAGAAGATAATTGTTATTCACCTAAAAGCTTCATAAATTAATTTAACCCACATTTTTTTGTGGGTTTTTGTTAATTCTACAACAATTCGTTTTTGCAGACTTAAAAATAATTTTACTTTTAACCCGATTTTAAATTAATCTAGATTATGGCTACCAAAAAAGGTAAAGTAGAAGACATTATAGAACAAAAGTTTCTAGAAAATAGAAAGGTATTTTTAAATGGACAAGTAGATGGCAAATCTGCTAAGCATGTTATTGACAGGCTTTTATATTTAGACATGGAAAGTCACGATGAGATTGAGCTCATTATCAACAGTCCCGGTGGTTATGTAACCGATGGCTTTGCTATTTATGACACCATGAAATCTATTAAAAGTCCAGTTTCAACTGTGTGTAGTGGTTTAGCGGCTTCAATGGGCTCCATTTTGCTCTCGGCTGGAGAAAAAGGCAGAAGATTTATCCAACCACATGCCAAAGTGATGATTCATCAACCAATGGGCGGTGCTCAAGGTCAGGCTTCAAATATAGAGATTCAAGCTAATGAAATCTTAAAGACCAAAGAGCTTAGTGCAAAAATATTGGCCAACAATTGTGGTCAAGGCTTTGAAAAAGTGATGAAAGATTTTAGCAGAGATTATTGGATGGATGCTAATGAATCTTTAGCTTATGGTATTGTTGACCATCATTACGCAGATAAAAAATAGAACATCATTATTTCTGTATGAATATACAACTGAGAAAAATACAGGCTCAGGATTGCATACCTTTAAGGCATATGGTTTTAAGGGGTAACCATTCAATTGAAGCTTGCTTCTTCTTAGGAGATGAATTAAAAAGCACCTTTCATTTAGGTGCTTTTTTAAATAATGACTTAATTGGTATAGTTAGTTTAATGAATAATTACAATTCAACTTTTAAGCAAAACCAACAATATCAGCTAAGAGGAATGGCAATTCATCCCAATTACCATAGCAAAGGAGTAGGAAAAAAATTGCTTCAATTTAGCTTAGACAATTTAACCAAAATAAATGCTAACTTATGTTGGTGTAATGCTAGAGAAGAAGCTGTTGAATTCTACAAAAAAAATGGATTTCAAGTAAAAGGTTCAAAGTTTATCATTCCAGAAATTGGTGCGCATTATT
>JAIUMH010000246.1 GCA_022565635.1 Flavobacteriaceae bacterium
TCACTGGCACTATAAGACCGAAATGACTGGCACAAATCGAACCGCTGTATCCACCGCCGTCATATTCATTGAATTCTCCAAATAAGTTAAGTTTTTCATATTTTCTTTTTAAATAATCTGCATCTTCTTTCAAAAATGAATGTTCCTCACTTCCATATTCCATATATAATTTTGGATATTCAGTGTCATCTTTCCAAGTACTTGATTGAATATTTCCACCAAAAGTTGAAAAGCATAAAAATGAACCTATCTTATTTGGGTAACTATTTAGTAAAGATAATCCGAATCCTGCTCCATTTGAAACACCATAAAAGTATCTGTCCTTTTTGTCGATTTTTTGATTAAATTGTTGTTCTATATTTGTTATAAGTTCATCTTTAAAATATTGCATATGTTTTTCAAATCTATCAGCTAGTTTAGGTTTAATAGTTTCAATATTGTAATGTTTAGTATACTCGAAATTTCTGTATTGTAAATACATCATCTTGCCATCTGGTGTATTTAATGTACTATCAGCTATATTATTATTTGAATGACTTCCAACATAAATTATAGGTTTGATTACTTGAATCTTAATCAATGAATCTAAAGTTTTTTTAATAAAACTACTTTTGATATTTGTACTTCCATCAGTTGCATACAAAACTGGATATTTATTTTCATTATTAAAACCATTGGGTAAGTAAATATTATGTTTCCTGTATTCATCTAAATGCTTACTATATATTGAATCTGTATAAAATTTTGACTCTGAATTTGATTTAGACTTTTTCGATTCACAAGATGATATCACTAAAGCAGTCAGTCCAATTATCAGTATTTTTCTTATATTCATTTTAAATTTCGTATTCGCATTGCTCACAACGTTCCTTGGCTTTGCTTAGTGGCGTGAAAATATAAATTAACTTTTAAATTATAACAGAATGAAAAAACAAGTAGAGAACATCGAGAAAAAACATAATGAGCCATTGAGCAAAGCCAATGTTAGCAATAGTTTTATTTGCGATTCCTGTGATAAGAAAAAAGATAACAAGTATTCAGTTATGTTGACTGATGAATGGTATGTATGCAAAGATTGTTTTGAAAAAGAAAGCGTTGGCAATTGTAAATATAGTGCTTTTTGTAACTACACAAGTCAATGTAATGAAGAATGTTAATATGAAAAAATCAAATAATATTATTACTGATTGGTTAGATAAGTATGGTAATCCTGAAATTGAAAGACAAGTAGAAAAGGAAATTGAATATATAAATAAGATTGAAATGTTAAAATCAAAAATTAAAGAGTATTGTAAAACTCATAAAATGAAGTTTAAAAAATATATTGATGGAGGTTTCGTTGCGAGTAAATTAGTTGATGTAAAAGCAGGCATGGAATACAAACCCGGTACTGATAGACTAATTTCAATTCCGATTAAAAAAATTGGAAGCAAAAGAGTATATAGAAAATTTATTTGTTATTCAGATGGTGATATTGTAGATGTTGGTATTATTCAAAATTATTGCTAACGTCTCGCGCATAACATAAGTGGCGACTTAAAATGCACAAACTTTTCGGTTTATAATTCAGTTCCTAAAAATATAAAAACCTTTCATTTCAGCACAAATCTCGCCATTTTTGTTATGCGCTGTTGGCAAATCGTTTTTTATTTTTCGTAAATATAGGTTGTCAGTCGTTTGTCATTTTCTCCATAGACGACTTTTCTTTTTATCATTCCGTTTTTATAATATTCATATGTTTTTCTACTTCGTTGAATTGAGTCGTTTTTTAAAGTAACCTCTTTAATTTTTTGATCAAATTTATTTTTGTAGATGAAAAATTTAAATCCTTTTTGATAGTCTTTGTTTTTCCAAATTCGAGTGTAACTGAAGTCATTATTTTCATAAGAATAGTTTTCAGTCCAAATTAACTCATTATGATTCCAAGATTGCTTAATTGCAATATTCCCTTTTTTGTCGTAGAACCATTTATATTTATTCTGATTATCCCAATGTAAGTTTGGTGCGTAATATTTAATTTTTCGACCAATTGAATCATAGGAAAATTCGATTTCGCTTATTTTGTCCCAACTTCTATTTTCTTCATAATCTGATTCGCTAATTAGCCAATCAACACTTTCTTTTTGTTTTTCAATTATTTCTGGACGTAATCTTTTCTTAAAAGTAAAATGTTCTCGTTTGATTAATTGATTTTCATTGTTGTAGAAGTAGACAACTTTTGTGCTATCTTTTTTTTCGTTTACAGTCCTTTTTTGAACTAATAAAGAATCTTTATAATCATAAAAAATCTTTCTACCCTTTTCAGTATTCGAAGAAGTTAATAAGTGTGTTTCAGAAGCTATCTGATTGTCAGAGTAAAATTCAGTTATTTTTTGAAGATTTAGTTCAGAACTATCCATTTCGTGAAAATAGTATTCTTTAAGCGTGATTTTCGTAATTCGTCCTTTGTCAAATTCAATTATCGGCGGACTAATTCGGTTAGGTTTTTCAAACTCTTTTTTACCTGAACAGCTTGTGAAAATTACTAAAAAGATTATTATTATTCTGTTCATTTTAAATGTTTGCCAACGGTCCGCGCATATGGTTTGTGGCGAGAAAAAAAACCGCTCGCTTTTC
>JAIUMH010000247.1 GCA_022565635.1 Flavobacteriaceae bacterium
TGATTAAATCTAAACCCGATTCTTGAGTAAATTCACATTTTGCCATTAAAACAGCAGCATAGACATTGAGCCTTCCAGCACCTAATCTTCCATTATATATTTGATTTTGGGGTATATAATAAATATCATCGGCTGTTTCTTGAAGTATTGTTTTTACCTCAGACGGAGTAATATCTGGATAAACGTCGTACATTAAAGCAACAGCGCCTGCAACAATTGGTGAGGCAAAAGAAGTACCTCTTGAAAGTACGTACTCATCAAAACGATTAGGCACTGGTATTAAATGGCCTGGGGCCACCAAATCAATCTTATCATTTCGTTGATGATTCGTAAGCGTATCATCAATAAAAAAATCATGTACATCTTTCCATCCCCATTCCTGTCCATTTTCATCTACATGGCCGTATTCATTATAACTAGAAACAGAACTTACAGCAATAACACTATCATAACTTGCGGGGTAACGTTTTGTAGATGGATCTCTAGGAGTTTGAGCCCACAGACCATTTCCAGCTGCCGCTACAATTGTCACTTTATGATGTTCAACAATAGAGTCAAAAACTTGATTTGCTATACTAGAAAAACCTCCACTACTAAAACTAAAGTTTAGTACTTTAATTTCTGGATATTCCTCTACAATATACAATGACATTGCAGTATAATTAGTTATCCCTAATGGTAGATTTGTATTATTATGTGCTCCACTCTGTGGCACGCCGGGTGCTGTTATTAATGAAGTATTGTATCCTATAGATGAAATTCCAACACCATTATCCGTAACAGCCGCGGCTGCTCCAGCCACACGAGTACCGTGTTGATAATCGCCTGTACCATTCCATACTGCCCCATAATGTTGGATAATTTTATCTTCTAAATCAGGATGGTTTATATTAAAAGCTCCATCTACAACACCAACAGCAATATCAGAACTGCCTTTGGTGATGTTCCAAGCTTGTCTTGCATTAATTAACTCTAAATGCTCATAAGCCTTTTTATTATGAGTAATATGTACATGTTGATCCCCTGGCACATCATTAACCCATTGATTTTGAATAAACCCATGATCAAAATAATCATTTGGTGTTTCAAACAATTCAATTTCTAAATTACCAATATATTCAGCAAATACAATTTCATTTACAGATTCTAAGTTATTTACTAAGTCATCTCTTTCAAGACCAATCACATAATAACGATGAAAGTAAGTGCTTTTAGACCATTCAAATTCTCTGTTGTACAAATGAATATCTAAAATGGCAAAAAAATCAGTTAAATTTTGATTTTCAAACTCTAATTCTAAAGTCTTGTCTTCTTTAGTAACAATGTTTGTAGGTTTTAATAAATCGTAACTCGCTTCTTCAATATAATAATAATGTATCTCTGGTGATTGCTCTTGAGAATGTAAGAATGAAGTAAACATTAGAAGGAGTAAAAAAAACAAAACATAAGAAGATTTAGGTCTTTCAGGTTTGTAGTTTTGTAGTTTTGTAGTTTTGTAGTTTTGTAGTTTTGTAGTTTTGTAGTTTTGTAACATAATTAAAGATTTTTTTTAAAATTACAAGTTTTTTTTAATTAACAAAAGTATAAGGTGTTAAACTTTGGTTTTTTAATCATCACTTTAATCTTTGCCTGTCTAGATACAAAGCAAGACAAGCTCAATACTAGGCGGTAATTAATGTGGTGAAGGAAAGCCCGAGGTTACAATCTTTGGACTGCAAAGAAATGCTAAACGAAGTTTTCAATTTTGCATTTTCAATGATGTTTTTTTTAAAAAAATAATAGATAAAAAAGAGTTCACTTCAAATTAAAAATTAAGTTCTTTGCAAAAGCATTTAAAATAGAAGCATGAAAACAACTGTTGATAATTTACAGATTCTTTTTGAAGACAATCATATCATGATGGTTAATAAACGCGCGGGTGATTTAGTTCAAGGCGATAAAACCGGTGATGCTCCATTGGCTGAAATTATTAAAGAATTCATTAAAAAAAGAGATCAAAAACCGGGTAATGTGTATCTTGGTGTAGTTCATAGAATTGACAGACCTACTTCAGGAATTGTTGTTTTTGCTAAAACCTCAAAAGCACTCAGCAGGCTAAATAAGGCTTTTGCTGAAAAAGAACCTAAAAAAACCTATTGGGCAGTAGTCAAAAATCAACCCCCTCAAAAAGCTGACCAACTAACTCACTTTTTGCTCAGGAACCAAAAGCAAAATAAATCCTATGCTCACTATAAGCAAGTAACCAATTCTAAAAAAGCCTTATTAAACTACAAGGTAATCAAAGAACTCAACAATTATTATTTGCTTGAAATTGATTTAGAAACAGGAAGACATCATCAAATTAGGGCGCAATTAGCTAAAATTGGGTGTCCAATTAAAGGCGACTTAAAATACGGATTTGACCGAAGCAACAAAGATGGAAGCATTCATCTTCACGCCAGAAAAATTGAATTTATTCACCCAGTACGTCAAGGAAAAATCAGCATTGAAGCAAACGTAAACCAAGAGGATGTTATTTGGAAAGCTTGTGAAAAATAATGTTCACCAATTTAACACTACTAATGACGTTTTTATGTAAATTTTTGATTATTAGTATGTTGTTTTAA
>JAIUMH010000248.1 GCA_022565635.1 Flavobacteriaceae bacterium
AGATTTTTTTCTTTATGTAAATTAGAAAAATCAAGCATAGCCGTAGCTATGGTTTTTTTAAAAAAAATGAAACAGAAAGGAAAAAAGGGCATTTTATTGTGGTAATTTCAATTGATAAACGGTGTTAGTACTGTATTCTGGACAAAGATAAAAGAAGTGAATTAGGTTGTGTTGATATAAAGTGAGAATGGAATGTTTTCAAAAATCTCGCACAGCTGTGCAAGATTTAGTAATTTTGATTTCTCTCACACGTGTGCGAGAAATAAAAGCATATAAATGAATGAGTTAAAACAATACAAGAGTTTCTTCAATGAAATACTTCAAACCATTAATTCGGAAAGGTATGAAGCGTATAAATCACTGAATAAACACCATATCGGATTAAACTTTAAAATCGGGAAACTAATTGTTAAAAATCAAGAACACAACAATTGGGGAAAATCTATTGTTGACACACTTTCAAAAGATATCAACAAACAAATTGAAGGAATAAAAGGATATTCTCCGCAGAACTTATGGAGAATGCGTCAATTTTACCTTGAATATAAAGAAGATCGTGAGCTTTTTGAATTGGCTACAAAAATACCTTGGGGTCAGAATTTACTAATAATGCACCAAGTTAAAGACCGTGAAGAGCGCAAATATTACTTGACTGCAACAGATAAATTGGCATGGAGCAGGTCTGTATTGTTGAACCAAATAAAGGCCAACGCTTATCAAAACCATTTAATTAACCCTAAACAGCATAATTTTGAAAATGCACTTCCTGTTCATTTATCAGAACAAGCCAATGAAGCACTAAAAAGTGAATACAACCTTGATTTTCTTGGAATAAACAAGCCCGTTTTAGAAAGAGAATTAGAAAACAGACTTATAGAAAACATCAGAGATTTGCTTTTGGAACTAGGTTACGGATTTAGTTTTATCGGCAATCAATATCGACTAAAACTAAACGAAAAAGAATACTTTATTGATTTATTGTTCTATCACAGGTTTTTGAAGTGTTTAATTGCTATAGAGTTGAAGACAGTAGAATTTGAACCTGAATTTGCTGGCAAAATGAATTTCTACCTCGAGCTATTAGATGAACTGGAAAAACAACCCGAGGACAACCCTTCCATTGGAATAATACTTTGTCCAACAAAAGACAATATTGAAGTTGAATACTCTTTGAGAACCAACACAAAACCAATAGGAGTTTCAGAGTATAGATTAACTCATGAATTACCTAAAAAATTAAAAGGAAAAGTGCCGTCCTCGAAGGAATTAAAACAAATGCTAACAAAGGCTATACATAATGCAGGTGAAGAACCTAAAAAACCTGAAAACTTAAAATGAGAAATTCAATTGCTATATTATTCTTTATTTTGATTATCTCTTGTCAAAAAGAAGACAAGACTTATTATGAAGATGGTACACTCAAAACTGTTGCAGAAATTCATGATTCAAAGTTTCATGGTTCATTTAAAGCTTATTATGAAAATGGAGAATTGGAAATGGAGGGGAATTATGAGAATGGTCTAATGGAAGGGGTTTTTAAATATAACTACCCCAAAAATAATAAAAAATTTAGTAAGTCTGAAATTTTTTTTAAAAGTGATACTGCTTATTATCGATGGAAATATAATAAATCAGGAAAGTTAGTTGAAGAAGGTTTTGCTAAGCAAAACAAGAAAGCGGGTAGGTGGATTTATTATGAACCCATGAAAGATTCGATTAAAGAAATTAAAGAATATTTTCATATAGGCGATAAAAAACACCTTAATCAAGTTTTGGAAGTTAATCCTAAAGGAGATACCATTGGAGGTGAATACTTTTGGTTGTCCTTTAAAGAACCTTTAACTATAAAAAATCAATTAATAAATTTCCATTTAAAGGAATTATCCTATCTGGATGGAAGTGAATTTTACTTATGTATTCCAACCAACGAAAGTGAAAATTTTGAATTTGATTTTACTAATGAAAGTAAAGTGAAATTAGACACCATCAGGTTTAATCTAGAAAAAGACCCAAGCCCTATTGAATTAAATTACACCACTCCAGGAGAGAAGTCGTTTAGAGGTTTTATTATAGAACATTGGGAATCCCCTGAACCAGAGGTCACCGATTTTGATTTAGTAACAAGAAAAATTTACTTTGATGAGGAGATTTTTATTGAAGATAGGAGTAAGGGAAAAAAATAAAGAGCTTTTTCTCTTCAGTTGAAATAAGTTTTCTAATTTTAATCAGCTAGATTTCATTTCTGTTAAAATATAATTTCAATTATCTTTGTTTCTATGAGATGCCGAAGTTTAGATGCTTACGGCTCTTTTGTCGGTCAAGATTTCACTAGTCATGAACAAGCAGAATTATGGTATTCTCGTACTATAGAAAAAATGAATAAAGAGGCCTATATGAAAGACTTTAATGCTGGAAGAGCTGCTATGTTAAATAATATAGTACCATTCCTTGCTGCTCCAGCTCTAGTCGTTGTAGGTTTAGAATATGGTGCTTTTACGCTCATTTCACAATCAGCACAAGCAATGTTTCGCTTGGGAGCAAACAACCAATTAGTAAGAACATTTGTTGTTCAATCAGGTATGGATGCTGCATTA